>NZ_OY808998.1:918838-1225118 GCF_963681195.1 Vibrio sp. 16 | reverse complement strand
AATCGTCATACCATTTTCATGCAGAGGTAAGTTCTCTTGGCGGAAGAGCATATCCGATTTGTAGTTGAACTCGATGTCATGGCGACCATTGACCGACAATATCTTTTCATCGACAGCTTTGCGCATCGCTCGGTTGGCCGAAGCAATTTTAATCGTATCGGGCTTATTGCCTAACAAACCCAGAATCGTCGCACGATCCGTATGGTGACCAACTCCAGTGAGTGAAAGCGAACCATAAAGATCCACTTGAATACGAGTCACTTTTTCCAAGTTAGATTCAATTAAGCGCGTGAAATGGTATCCCGCAATCATTGGTCCGTTGGTGTGAGAACTCGAAGGCCCCACACCGATCTTGTAAATATCAAAGATAGACAGCATAAACTTACCCATTAAGACAGTGCAGCATAAAGCCAATCAGGAAGCACCGCACAAGCTGCGATGGTCGCGGCTGCGAACGCCAACAACCCATAGTGGCTCGCCGTTGGCTTTGCAAAGAGATGTTTTTGATTGTTGATAAAGAGTTGTTGTTCAGCGCTCACCGAGCCCCATCGACGACTAACAAGCGCGCCAAACACTAGAAATGCGATCGTTCCAATGGGTGCAAACCAAGGCCAAGCAATATCCAAATACCTTGCGATAAAGACTACTATGACGCTTGCAATACTGCCTGCAATCACTCCTTTCTCATTTGCTTTCGGCCAAAACAGACCTAACACAAACGAGCCTAATCGAATACCGACAAAAATGGAGGTTAAGCTGGCGATGGTTTTGAGTACCGATTCATTGGAAACCGCGAGCAATGCAGGAACGACCACTAGCGCTGCTGCTAGCAAACTCATTTTACGCGCCACATTTTCGTAGTGTTTAGCGTCGGCATTCTTGCGAACAAAACGTTTATACAAGTCGAATGTCGCAACCGTTGCCATTGAGTTATAGGTTGAATCAAGTGTTGACATCGCGGCGGCGGCCAACGCTGAGATGATCAAACCAACAACGATAGAGTTGGTATGATTGAATACAAAGTCAATGATGACTTCATTGCTGTTTTCAAATGATTGGTCTTGATAGAAAACACTTAACAACACACCTATCAAGGCAAAAAACAAATAGATGAAAAAAGCCCCATAACCACACAGCAACATCGACTTTTGCGCAGTTTTTTCGCACTTAGTTGCTAGCGTGCGTTGAATGATCAACTGATTGGTTCCATACACACTTAAATGTAAAAAACTCACCGCAACCACCCCAGCCCAGAGTGTAGTATCCACGCCTAAATCAAAATTTAGGTTGATGATATCAAGGTGATCACGCGACAAATGCTCAGCGGCATTAATATCGAGTAATAGGATGAAAAAGATTGCGATGCTACCAGCAACTAAAACCGCAGACTGCAGCATGTCGGTCCAAATTACTGTGGAAATACCACCCGCATAGGTATAGCAGGCTGTAAAAATACTGATATAGATGATGGCTTCGGAAATGCGAATGGGCAATACATGAACCAAAATAAGCGCAACCGCATAGAGGATCACCCCCGCCGAAATACACTGCACCACGATAAAGACAATGGAGTTGATGGTTCTGGCATAAACGCCAAATCGATGTTCAAGATATTCATAAATTGACGTTAACCCTAATTTATAGAAAACCGGAACAAAGAAGACAACGGTAAAAAAGATCACAATCGGATAGTTGAGATGGACACTCATCGCTTCCATACCAGAGCTATACACCCAACCTGGCATGCCCACAAATGTCATCGCACTAATGTAAGTTGCTAATATTGAGACCCCTGCGGTAAACCACCCAAACTGCTTGCCACCCGTAGAAAAGTCTCCACCCACGCGGTATCGCTTATTCACTAAGTAGCTAATTAATATGGTGATTGCTATATATACAGCAATGACAATCAAACTTGAGTACGTAACCATTTTTGGATTTCCGATCTTTTCTGGACGCCTTAAATCAGGCTTTATACTACTGAAAACTGGCTTTCCATTTCCAAAACATCGCAGTAACTGTGATTATTATCACCAATATAGATGAATTTATGCTCAAAACAGCTCCAACACCACGATAGCGGGATCTTGATCACCAAAAACACCAAAATGGGTACGCATTCATTTTAAAATTGACTTTGATCACGGATCATTAGCGAGGAATAAAATTATCATTACTACCGAAGAGAGACGAGATTAGATCAAGAAAAGATCCGAACTATTTAGTCTTTATACATTTAAAATCCAATATAAATAGAGGTTTATCGGTCATGACTGCCAAAAGACACATGAGCGAAGTTCCTATGATTCAAAGAGTAGCTGCGTATCTAGCGATACTAGTCGGATACTTTTTCTATTGTTATAACTTTGTAATTATTGACTACGTACGCCCATACATAGTTGAAGCGTATGATGGTATTAGCTTGTCGGACACTGCCCAGTTTTACACCTGGCAATCGCTAGGTGCTCTTATCGGTGCCCTTTCCTGCGCTTGGTTTGCCACTAAGTTTGGTAAAAAGAACACACTTATCGTCATCACAGCATTAAATGGTGGTGCGACCATCATCAACATGATGTTCACTGACTATGCAACATGGGCGGCGATGCGATTCATCGTGGGTACCTCATTAGGTGGTTACTTCACCGTTGCAGTAAGTATGATGATCGGCCTATTTAAACCAACTGTTCGCGGCAAACTAACCGCTTTCGCCTCTTCAATGTTCTCCGTTGCACTTATGGCTATGGGGGCTTACGCCGCCTTTATTTCAAGTGTTGATGCACCATGGCAAAGTCTAATGTGGGTAGGTGGTGTGCCGCCTCTTGCTGCTGCAGTAATTATGATCTTCATTCTTCCAAGTGACAAAAAAGTGATCGCTTACGGTGAAGAAGAGCAGCAACAAGCTAGTGAGTCATCAACTGAAGAAGTTAAAACCGGTTCTTGGGGCGAAATGCTGAGCAAGCCGTACCGTATGATCACGATTACGTGTCTATTGCTTGCTGGTCTTAACTTCTACGGTTACCAATTCTTCTCTGGTTTCGTAACCACTTACTTGAAGGAAGTACGTCAGTTCGATGGCGCAACTATCGGCTTGATCTTCTCTATCTCGGCATTTGGTTCGCTATTTGGTGCTTGGGTATGGGGCGCAATCGCAGATAAATTCGGCCGTAAAGTCAACGCATTCGGCTTTATCCTTGCGGGTATCATGGTTTCAATCTTCTTTGTTGCACCAAGTGACGTGATGATCGGCAGCCTGAACATGCTGGCTCTACTTGGCCTTATCTACAACTTCGGCCTATCTGCTTCTGCGGTGTGGGGTGGTTACTTCTCAGAGCTATTCCCTCCACACCTACGCAGCTTCGGTGCCGCGCTATTCCACGGTGGACGTATTATCGGCATGTTCGCGCCAATGGTACTTATCTTCATTCAAGAACGTACCGACCTGCAAACCGCAATGTGGGGCTCACCAATCGTTTGGATCGTTGCAGGTCTACTATGGCTATCTCTACCAGAAACACTGAAAGGCGGCGTGTTCGACAAGAACAAGAAAGTGCAATCAGCGACTGCTTAATTAGTCCAATTTAGCCGACTGAAGAGTCAGTCGGCACAACAAATCAATTTCGAGTCCTGTTCCAACCTTGCTGACTCGGCAACTTAAAGAGAGTTTATTATGTCTAAATATCAAGAAGCTAAGCGTATTGTTCGCAACTACTTCGACGCTATGGAAAACGCGACTCACGAGAACGTAGCTGAAGTTCTTAAAGCGCATACGTCTGAAGATTACCTATGGCGCGGTGTTTATCCATTCCGTGAGCAAGAAGGCGCTCAAGCAGCAGCTGACGTGTTCTGGTCTCCTCTAATGAAATCAATGACACGTATGCAGCGTCGCCAAGACATCTTCATCGGTGGCGAAAACGAAGTCACTTCTGGTGAAATCTGGGTAATGAGCATGGGTCACTTCATGGGTCTGTTCGACGCTGAATACCTAGGCATGCGCCCAACAGGCAAGATCATGAACATCCGCTACGCAGAATTTAACTGTGTTGAAAATGGCAAGATCACTAAGACTGGCCTATTCCTGGATTTACTAGGTGTGATGGATCAAGCGGGTTGTTACCCATTGCCGCCGTCAACAGGTAAGCATTTCGTCTACCCTGGGCCTCGTAACCATGATGGCCTACTGTTTGAAGACGCAGCACCAGAAGAAGGCGTAGCAACACTGGCACTTGTGAACAAGATGGTTGATGACCTATCTGCACTCAACGACAGCGGCGCAATGGGCTGCCCACCAGAAGTACTAGAGAAGAGCTGGTCTAAAGACATGATCTGGTACGGCCCGTGTGGTATCGGCGCGTCTTACACCATTCCTCGCTACCAACAGCAGCACCAATTGCCGTTCCGCAACAACCTAAAAGACAAGAAGTTTAACGGCCACGTGTGTCGCTTCGCTGAAGGTAACTTCTCTTGTTTCTTTGGCTGGCCAAACCTATCTAACACGCCAATCGGTGGTTTCCTAGGTATGACGGGCGGCGAAGTTCGTGCAGACATGCAAGTCGTTGACGTTTACTACCGTGACGGTGACAAGCTGTCTGAGAACTGGGTACTGATCGACCTACCATACTGGTTAAAACAGCAAGGTCTAGATGTGTTCGAGCGCACATCAAGCATCCTAAACCCATCACTATAGTAAGTCCGAAAGGCGGGCCGTTAACCCGCCTCAATATCGCTTAGATCGCCCTTTCGGTTTAAGCGATTTGCTCCCAATTGGTTTGAAGGCAGTGAGTTTGTAAACAGCGACGATCAATTCGTCGCTAGTATTCGTTACTACTTCTGGGAACGCCGCTTGATGCGTTTATCGCAAACGCCATCCATTCAAGCCTTACTTTATGGTAAGGCTTTTTGCTTGAAGCACGTCTTTTGACCACTACTCTCTTTTTGGGTTAACCCAAATGACAAAACCAAAACCTTTTCCAGCCTTTATTTAACTGAAAGATTACTCTTTATGTAGATGAATACGTACCTATTTATGGTAATCTATGTGCAGTTTAACATCGTATGAATCTGCACACATGTCTGCTGAAAAACAAACCGTCACCTCCAAAGACGTCGCCAAGTTGGCTGGTGTCTCTCAATCTACTGTTTCACGCGTATTTGTTCCGGGAAGCAGCGTCTCTGAAAAGACAAAGACCAAGGTATTTGAAGCGGCAAAAGCACTCAATTATCGCCCAAATGCGTTTGCACGTAGCTTAACAACCAATGAATCGAAACTTATCGGCTTGGTCTTTCCCGACGCCGACTACCCTATTCATATGAAAACCCTCCAGCTCATTTCTACCGAGTTGCAAAAGCAGGGTTACTCTGCGGTATTGATTCCGTGGCAAGTGGATGACGAAGACAATCATTCGATTCCCAATATCTTCCAGTATCGTGTTGATGGCGTCATTGCCGCTTCTGCAACGTTTAATAAATCTTTGTACGAAGAGTGTGAAGAGTTCAATATCCCTATTGTTCAGTACGCGCGAGTCGTAGAGGGCACCAAGAGCAGTTATGTTATTAGTGACAACTACGAAGCAGGACAACAAGCCGCACAATTGCTGCACGAAAGTGGGGTAAAAAACGCAGTTTACCTAACTGGTGAAGTACCAACCTTTACCAACGACGAACGCCAAAGTGGCTTCTGCACAGAATTTGAAGATTTAACAGGTAAAACACCGCGCATCATCGAAGCAAGCTACGATTACGCGAGTTCACTTGATAAAGTGCGAACTATGCTGGCTGACAAGAATCGCCCTCAAGCTGTTTTTTGCGCAACCGATAACCTTGCAATGGCTGTTATGGATATCGCAAGGATTGAGTTCGGGTTAACCATTCCACAAGATCTCAAAGTCATTGGCTTCGATAATATCCCTCAAACGGAATGGTTGAGCTATCAATTGACGACTTTCCGACAAGACTTCCGCCGTTTAGCCCGTGAATGCGTAAAAATCATCGTTGATCAAATCAACAACAAAAACAGCAGCTTGGTAAAAATGATGGTGCCTGTGAAGCTCATTGAACGAAGCACGACATAATAGGGTAATGCTATGAGTTTTTGATAGCCTCCAAAAGCGTAAATACCACTCGCTTCGGGGGCTGAGTAGCAACTATCAATACCTCTGAACGATAGACTCTGCTAAACTCCGCCCTTTAATGAGTATGGCGCCAAAAATGATGACTGACGAAGAGCGAATCGAACTGCAACGAAACAACCCACTGCATGGGTTAAAACTTGAAACAATGTTGCAAGAGTTGGTGGATTTTTATGGCTGGGACATTTTAGATACAGCAATGCGCTTCAACTGCTTTAACACAAAGCCTTCTATTGCAAGCAGCGTAAAGTATTTGAAGAAAACCGATTGGGCGCGAGAAAAGTTAGAAAACTTCTACCTCTACCGTTTTAAACGCATGCCACGCGCAAGTGCAGAGGAATATAACTTGCCGCCGAGAGCGCGTACGTTTCCTCATGGCCTTGAACCTAAGGAGCCAATGCACCTTACGGTAGACTCCATTTTGAAGTCGCAAGCCAAAGCGGCGTCAGCATACAAAAAACGCTCACCTCGTGGACGCCCACCACGTCGATAATGCGATACAAAAAAGCGCCTTACTTGTACATCAAGCAAGGCGCTTTTTCTGTTTAGGGAGCGCTCACCAATTCGGCTCACCTCCCTAACATTAAAACTATTCAGTGCGCTTTTTCTTCTTCTTTTTGCCTGTACCTTCAGGCTTGGCACGTGGCTTCATAGGCAGGAAGTAAGCTTCACTTTGATCGTCTTCAACCTCAAACCCTTCAACCTGCTCGCGCTCAAGCTGAAACTTATTCTTCTTTTCGATCACTTTGAAATGATGATAATCATCATAATCAATCAAAGACAAACCAAGACCAACTTCACCTGCACGACCACTTCGTCCAATGCGATGCATATAGTCAGCTGGACTGCGCGGAAGATCAAAGTTAATCACCACGGGTAACTTCTCGATGTCGAGACCGCGCGCTGCAATATCTGTCGCAATCAGCACTTGAATCTCACCCGACTTAAAGCCATCAAGAACACGAGTACGAGCACCTTGCCCTTTGTCGCCGTGGAACACTTCCGCGGTGATACCACGTTTTGACAGTTTTTGAGCCAAGTGATTACAGGCGTTCTTCGCATTCACGAAAATCAAAGTCTGTCGCCATTGATGCTTTTTGATTAGATGCGCCAATACCGCCGTTTTCTCACCTTTATTCACACTGAATACGCGCTGTACCAAGGTACTTGCTTCGGCACTTTGCAGCTGAACTTCAACGGGATCACTCAACAAGTGTTGAGCCAAGGTGGTCACCTTTTCAGGGAAAGTCGCGGAAAATAACAGTGTTTGTTTCTTCTCAGGAAGCAGCGCAAGAATCTTGTTAAGCTCATCGGTAAACCCAAGGCTCAACATACGATCGGCTTCATCGAGAACAAGCGTTTTCACTTGGTCCAACTTGATGGCATTACTCGAAACCAAATCAAGCAATCGACCTGGTGTGGCGACGATGATGTCACTCCCACCACGAAGGGACAACATTTGAGGATTCACCGATACACCGCCAAATACAGCCACCGTTTTTACCTTATCTCGAAGGTGGTACGAGTAGGATTTCACGTTGTACGCAACCTGTGATGCTAGCTCACGAGTTGGGACAAGAATAAGGTGTGAAACGAAGTTACCGCGAGAGCGGTTTGAATCACCTTGCTCGAGAATCTTTTGTAGGATAGGCAACGAAAACGCAGCAGTTTTGCCAGAACCGGTATTAGCGCCACCAACAAAATCCTTGCCCTCAAGTACGTGAGGAATGGCGTAAGATTGAATTGGGGTTGGCTGAAGATACTCCAACTCCTCAAGTCGTTCGACTAAGGTTGGAATCAGGCCGAGATCGGCAAAGGTCGCTTGCTGTGTTTTATCTGTCATTGCGATAAGTGGCTCAGTGCTAGGTAAAGGGCGTGTATATTATGCTATTTAGCCCAAGGATGTTAGCGATAATAATCAGCCTCTCTTAACATGACTCTAAATGTCACGGGTCGAGACAATGCGTGATCTAGCACACTAGTGTCTAATAAGTCGTAGAAGAGCGGCTCATCTCCAAATTACTTAGCTATTTGTTGTTTCTCCAGATTTGATAACCACTTTCTTGCGTCGCCTTACCCAGCAAGTGTGCCGCTACTGGTGCGGTGATAAAGATAAACAGCATTGTGCCAATCACTCGTGAAATCACCGTGATATCCGGTATCGCAATCGCCACCGCCAATAACAGCGAAGCCAAGCCCACCGTGCCGGCTTTGGTTGCAGCGTGCATTCGCGTGTAAAGATCGGGCATTCGCAAGATCCCAAGGCTCGCGATGAGCGTAAACAAGGTTCCGAGACAAAGTAAAACCCCTACGATAATGTCCATTACACTTCTCCTTTTCTTTTGAAGATCAACCTTGCAAACGCAATCGTCCCAAGGAAAGCCACTAAACCGAGTGTAATAGCAATATCCAACAAGGATTGTTGTCCACTATCTAAGGTATAAACGGCGATAAAGCCCACTGTTACGAATGAAATCAGATCAAGCGCTATCACTCTATCGGCCAAGGTTGGACCAAGAATCAAACGAATGAATGCCATCACGACGCTGAGCAACAAACCAATATAAGCGAATGTGATGCTCATCTGTAACCAACTAGCTACCTGTAATCCATCAGCCACGCGTCACCTCCAAAATCCGTTTTTCTAAGCCGTCTTTGATTTCTCGAATTACCTTTTCGTGTTCGGGGGCAAACATCGCATGCACCACCATGTGTTGCTTATCTGGCGTGACATCTAAGCTCAAGCTTCCCGGAGTCAGTGAAACCATGTTGGCGAGCAACGAGATCTCTAAATCTGACTCAACATCTAACGGTACATAAACAATGTCTGGGTCACTCAAATGGGTTGGCGTGACCACGTCCCAAACAACTCTAGCCACCGAAATCACCATCTCATAACAGAAGAATAGAAAAAGACCTATCAACGCGTGGAAACGACGGAAGTAACTGGTTTTCAACCCAAACGGCTGGCTAAGACGTAGAGCGAAAAAGCCAACAATGAAACCGATAATGAAATCGATACTGGTGTAGTTACCGTTTAGTAGCATCCATGCTAGAGCGAGAAACAAATTCAAAAAAAGATAAATCATTGACTCCCTCCCGATGCATTCAATGCCACTCGTGCAGCTATTTCGCTGTCAAATATTGCACTGTCAGCCAACGCACTCTCTCCAAGAACCGCTTTTACGTAAGCTTGTGGCTCTATCAGCTGCTCTGCGGCGAGTTCTGCAAATTGGTAAAAAGGCTCGGCAGCCAAACCAATAATCAAACTTAAGGTGGTCAATGTGGCTATTGGCACGCAATACAATCCTTTTGTGTACTTGTTCATTGGCTGAGCTTTGAGTGTTTGTAGGGGCTTTTTCCAAAATACTTCGTTCCAGATCTTGGTCATCGAGAACACCGTTAACAGGCCCACTAACAGCGCGGCTCCAGCAAGCCAATACAACTCAGTTTGCAAGCTAGATTTGATGACAAGGAACTTGCCCCAGAAACCCGACAAAGGTGGAAACCCCGCTAAAGAGAAGGCAGGAATGAGAAACAAGAAAGCGAGCCAAGGCATGGCTTTGTAAACGCCGCCTAATTGCCCCAGATTGCCCGAGCCATATTTACACTCGATAAAGCCACCAATCAGGAATAAATTTGCTTTCACTATGATGTGGTGCACGATGTAGAAAATCGCACCCGCAATGGCAAGCGGCGTGTAGATCGCCAATCCCATGATCATGTAACCAATCTGGCTGATGATATGGAAAGAGAGAATCTTTTTAATGTCGTACTGGCTCGCTGCCCCCAATACGCCAGTTAACATCGTAAGCCCTGCCACCCACATCAAAGTTGGCTGCCAACCGCTTTCTGATAGCGGGAAAATCAAGGTGAACACACGGATTAAGGCGTACACCCCAACCTTGGTGAGCAACGCTGCAAACAGTGCGACAACTGCGCTTGGCAACGTATGGTAAGAAGCAGGCAGCCAAGCAAAAACGGGGAATAACGCCGCTTTAATGGCAAACGCGAATAGGAACAGTACCGCGAGCAAGGTTTTGGTGTCTGACGGAACCAGTGCGGCTTTGGCGTGCAAATCTGCGAGGTTCAAAGTCCCTGCAGCACCGTAGAGCAAGCCAATCGCGAGCAAGAAGACCAAGGTCGATATTAGATTGAGCAGCACGTACTTCACTGCTCCATCCACTTGTTGCTTTGATCCGTCCAAGATCATCAAACCAAAAGATGCTATCAACATCACCTCGAACCACACGTAGAGGTTGAAAATGTCGCCAGTAAGAAACGCGCCATACACGCCGGCCAACAAGACATGCATTAGCGCATGAAACGTGCCGTAAGACGCCTTTTCTTGCAGATCGCCCATGGCGTAGAACACACTCACTACACCAATAATGGCCGTCACCATCACCATGGCAACGGCAAGATAATCCGCCACAAAAACAATGCCAAATGGCGCAGCCCATTGACCAAACGCCACTGCTTGTGGACCACCGTTGATGACATCGTGCGTCAACAATGCTGCAATCACCAAGGTTGCCAATGCACTTGTGCCACTTATCGCATCCACCAGCGCTTTGTTACGCTTCGCGCAGAAGATGGCGACTGCGGTAAGAAGTGAAACAACTACGGGTAACGTCAACCAAATCGTCGTCATTCATCCTCCTCAGAACGTCGCATTGCATCCACATCAGCCGAGCCCGCTTCTGAATATGCGCGGTAAAACAGCATTAATGCGAACACCAACAAGCCAAAGCCAATCACAATGGCAGTCAGAATTAATGCTTGAGGAAGCGGGTTTGCAGCACCTTCTGGTGGCAACACTGAATTTGCCTCAATCAATGGCGGTTGTCCGGGGGTTAAACGTCCGGCAGTGAAAATCGCGATGTTCACCGCACTGCTCAACAAGATCAAACCGAATAGTAAGCGTAAGATGTGTCGTTCAAGCATGAGATAGACACCAGCAGCAACAAACACACCGACCACGAGACTCCATAGTATTTCCATCACTCCAACTCCTCATTCACGCGCAGCAACATGCCCATCACGCCACCTATAATGGCGAGGTAGATGCCGACATCGAATATCAGCGGTGTGCCTAGTGGCAAAATGTCTTTCCACCACAACCCCGTTAGGAAAGGCAAATTGAAAGCAAAGCTCATTAGGCCAGCCACAAAGCTTAAGAAGATGCCAAACAGAGCAATGCTAAATGGCGCGTAATACAAGCGGTCACGAACATACTTTGGCGATTCCGCAAACATCAGTAGCGCAAAGCCAATCACAGCGATCAGCGCACCAATAAAACCGCCCCCCGGCTCGTTGTGACCTCGTAATAAAAGGTAAAGTGAGAACACCAACATCAGTGCTGCAACGATGTGTGCGGTAGTCGCAAAGATAAGGGAACGGATGCGGTTGCGTTTGTGATAGTGCGTTTTCAACAAGCTAACCGCAGCGATACCCGCCATTACGACCACAATCACCTCGCCTAACGTATCGAAGGCTCGGAAATCGACCAAAATCACGTTGACGATGTTGCGTCCATGCCCACCGGGAACGCTATTCTCTACGAAGAAATCAGCCAGAGTGGAATCTAAAGGTTGTGCGGTAATGTTTATTAACAACGCCGTTACCGACATACCAATCACAACCGCTATCGCCCCATGCAGTAATCTTCGACGTACAGAATGTTGCGGCACCGTCAATAAACATGGGATGTGGCGTATCAAGAGCACCACAAATACAACCATCAAGGTTTCCACCAACAATAAGGTTTTCGCCACATCTGGCGCGCTGTAAAGCATAAAGACTAAGGTGGTCATAAACCCCGCCACGCCAAGGGCGGAGACCGCCAGCAAACGAGACGTGGTAAAGGTGCAGACTAAGGCAGCCCCAATGAGAAGCAGTGCAACGCTGATCTCGTAGAAACTAATGTCTGCTAATGCAGCAAAACGAGCTTGGGGGACCACTAACGGGCTGCTCAACAGCAATCCAGCCAGCACGATAAAGAACAACAACACATAATGGCTTAAGCGCTTTTGCTGCAATAATCGCGTTTGCCATTTCGCAAAACGCATCATGCCAGACATGATTTTGTCGAAAATGGATTCTGCTGTTGGCAACACAGGAACATTACGCTGCCACCTAACCAACAACCTTGGGTAGATTCGATACAGAACAAAGCCGAGTAACAAAGTTAATGCGCTGAGCGCCAACGGTAGATTCACGCCCTGCCACAGCTTGGCTGCTTGTGGTGCTGAGTCCGGCAAGGTCGACAAAACACCCGGAATAACCACGTTGTTGTTGATCCACCCTAAGCCAAATAACGGCGCAAGCACACTGGCTATGGCAAGCAGCATTGCTGGCATCCATAACCCTTTACTAGCTTCCACTTTCTTGGCTGGCGTGGGATTACCTTCATACGTCGCGAAGAAAGGTTTAACAATCAGCGCCAACGCCAATGCCACCATGGTGACGTTAACCAAAAGGAATATCGTAGTTAGGATGACACTCACTTCTAGACCGGATTTGTACATGTACTCTTTACTCAAGAACCCGAGTAGCGGTGGTACACCTGATTTAGACAAGACGGCAAGAATTGCGGCTATAACACTGAGTACAAGGACTGCTTTCAAACCATGCAGCATTCGAATATCACGCGTTCCTGTCGCTTTATCGATATTACCTACCACCATAAACAGCGCTGCTTTGTAGAACGAGTGCGCCAAGATAAACAGCAGCGCGGCCATCATTGCTAACTCGGTCCCCATGCCTATCAATAGCACCAATTTACCTAATGCGACGTTGGTGCTGTACGCCAGCATCAGCTTCAAATCGGTTTGCTTTAGGGCCAGCAACGCGCACCATATCGCGGTAAAGCCACCAAAAATGCCGAGCGTGTAAAACCAAACCTCGCTGTGTGAATAGATAGGTGATACACGGGCAAGCAAGTACACCCCAGCCTTCACCATAGTCGCAGAATGAAGATAGGCACTCACTGGCGTTGGCGCTGCCATGGCATTAGGTAACCAGAAGTGGAATGGAAACTGCGCCGATTTAGTAAACGCACCGAGTAAGATCAAAATCAACGAAGGCAAAAACCATTCATGTTGTGCAATCAGCGCACTTTGCGCGACGATGGTACTTATCTCATAACTGCCAGCCATTTCACCCAGCAGTATCAGACCTGCTAATAACGCTAAGCCACCAGCGCCAGTGACAATGAGAGATTGCAATGCGTTCTTGCGGGATTTGTCTTTCTCGTGATTAAAGCCGATCAAAAGATACGACGTGATGGTAGTGAGTTCCCAAAACACAAAAAGAAGCAGGATATTGTCGCTCGTGACAACCCCGAGCATGGCTAACATGAACAGCGTTAAGTACAGGTGGAAAGAGAATCGAGACGAATGCCCCTTCAGGTAAGCCAGTGCGTAAATCTGGATGAGCGCTCCGATACCGCTGATCAAACATGCAAATAGGAAAGACAAGCCATCCAACTTGAAGCTCAGGTTAACATCTAAACCCGGAACCCAAGCCGCTTGCCAACTTACGCCTCCTGGCTCATACCAGCTAATGAGCGAGACGAAAATGACCATTGGCAGCAAAGGAAAGATCATAAGAACCAGCGAACGATCTTTTGAGCCTTGTGTGTTTTTGTCCCCTATTACGCTATTCAATATCGCCATCCATTTCGTTAGGTTCACACTTGGATGGTGACTCATAGAATCAACGGAAAGACCGCCCTCTCCTGATACCTCAGGCTTCAACCACAATTGTCGATTTGGGTGTTAGAAAGGCAATCCGAGCAAAACAGGTGAACGGATTATCTAAAATGCGAAGGCTTTGAAGCAGACCGCTGAACACTCAAGTCACCATCATCCATTTCAATATAAATTTCGCAATGGATAGACCTACTTACTGTCAGGAGAGACGTAAGAACGCAGGTCGCCATGGGTGTTAGTCTGATCAAAGAAGAAAGTCGACTCTTCATTCAGCGCATTAAGAGCGTCATAGGAGCAGTCACCTATGTCATTTCTTGGGCACACGTGAATGTTAGATCGCTCAAGCATCTCAGTTTGACAAATAGGGCATAGTTTCTTCATACAATCCTCCAGTAAATAATTATTAACCTGTGGGCTACTGTCTACCTTGGTGTTGCTCTTTCAGCGAAAGTGAACTCTCGATTACGTAATGGGAGAGACAAAGCCCTCTGGCTTCATGGCGACTAGGGAGCAATTGATCGATTGGAGAATGTTCTCGGCAGTATTACCGATCACAAAGCCAGAAATACCAGTTCGGGCTAAAGTCCCCATAACCAAAACATCTATTTCAGTGTCATTAACACACTCTGGAATTTTATCATCTGGTTTGCCATGCAAGTGGTGAATCACCAACTCACCAGAAATACCAGAATCCTCAATTAACCTTTTTAATGCTTGTTCGTGCTTTGTTTTTGCTTTTGAAATATCTTCCGACAACTGTGAATCTTCCACTTGGATCCAAACATGGTTGTCGAGGTAATTCTCCAAATAATATTCCCAACAGGAAATAATGTGTAACCGGCTATCACAGGTGTCCGCAATCGAACGAGACAGTTCCAGCAATCGACGCGAAAGTGCTTGTTGCTCATCACCAACCGCCATCGGGTCCACCGCAACGGCAATGCGCCTTTTATCTCTGGGTTTAGATGCCGGGCGATGAAGCCAAACCGGACAAGGGCACTTGCGCAGTAGCGTCATGTCGATCGCTTTAAAACCTTCAGCCCCTTCACTGAGTGGTTCCGCCTCTTTGATGATCAGGTCATGGTGGTGAGCAATCGCCTCTTGGATAATGCAAACCGCTGGTTGTTCACTTCCTTTCACTCGCAATGGAAATGGAACCTGTTCTGGTGAAATGTTGTAGTGCTCTCGCAGATTTTTCACGCTCTGCTGAAGTGATTCGTGCAGAGAGTGTTCATAGCTTTGTTGGTACTGAAAAAGCGTATTTGGAAAATCGGGACAGGCGATAAGTCCTGAAACCGGAACGCGATTACTGGCGGCTATACTGATCGCTTGACCCAATGCTTCGCTGTGCCCCGGCAATCCCTGTGTGGCAAAAAGTATGTTCTCGAATCGTCTCATACACACCTCCTTGTTGATTAAATATTAGCCAATGGAAGTGACTTTTTTCTAGCACGCAATTGTAACCACTCATTAGGTGAATGACATTTGTTCTCATTCAGTGAGTTACGCAATAAATCGCATTAAATCCATGCGTAAATCCGCCCATTTCTACAGCGATATGTAACAAGTTACGTCAATAATCAGTGAAAGATTGGCTTCAGTAGATGCATCAGGGACAAGAGGCTCAAACTACTCACAATCCTAAGAGTCGCGAACTCATTGCGTAGCCTCACAACAAAAAACTGTAAGCAAGAGGCTGCAATTACGCAGCCTCTATCCGGTTTGAACTGTGTTTATTAGCGCGGCTTTTTAGCTATTACCCCTCGGCCGGCCACCAAAAATATCATGCTCAGCAATACAACAAGGTTTATACTGCCACCACCGCCGCCACTGCCACCGCCGGAGTAACTGGGTGTCGGTTGATTAAATGTCGGCTGATTCTTGTCAGCGCGGGTTGGTTTCACTGGATTGTTCTTTTTAACCTCACGAGCACTTTGTTCTTTTAGTACTCTCGCTTGGTTTTTGCGCTCCATACCCAGTTGCTGGAACATCTCTTCTTCTACCACAAGCAGCGATGTGTAATCTGTTAACAGTCCATATTCCAAGGCAATATCTTCAATCGCCTGCTCTTTGTCGCGATCTTTTTGTTCCAGATAGTCCATTTGCTCCTGTAGGTCACGAATCGCTGAAAGCGCCCACATTCTTTCAAGTTCAGGATGTTCAGTTGCGGTATCCGGCAGCATCACTTTAGTACGGTACTCGCGCGATTCCCCACCAATATCCATAGTCAGCTTGATGTCCGCTTCTCCGCCTTGGAAGTAGTGACCGAACACCGTCAATTGTTCACCACGGTATAGACTGCTGATCTGCTCCGGCGTCAAGTCTTTAATTTTCACGCCATCGATATCAAGCTGGATGTTTCGGTATGCTTGATGTGTCAGTTTGCTGGTCATGCTCATCAGGTGACCGATAATGTCGTCCGCGTTAGATACGGAGGTCGCAACACCGTTCGACAACTTGGTCATTGGCACGAGGAGCGGCGTGTTAGCACTGTTACCCATGATGAAAGTAAACAGTCGCACATCGTGTTTTTCCATCAATTCAAAGAAACGGCGTTTTTCGGTTACCCCCACGTTTGCGACACCATCGGTCACTAAGACAATGCCAGTAGGACGATCATCATCGAGTTTACGAATCGCAGCAGCCATTCCTTCGTAAAGGTTGGTACCATTACTCGGCTCTACCTGCTCGACAGCTTGCAGCGCTTTGCTGATATTGGACTGATTGACCGCCACAAATCCACCCGTTAAGTCATAAGTATTACTGTCGAACATCACAACGCGGAATCTGTCTTCTGAAGGCAACTTACCCAAGCCTTGGCGCACGCCTTCCACAAGCGTCGAGTATTTGCCAGACATGGAACCTGACTTATCAAGCACGAACACCCAGTCGCGTCCTTGTGTTACGCGAGTCAGATCATCACCGGGAGTAAAAGTCAGTTTGACCGTGCCGCGCTTAGATGACTCTGGGTCACGGTACGCCACCATATCCACTCGCCCCGGCAAGCCATCTTGCAATCGCCAGTAGAAAACGACGTCCTGATCGAGCCTCATTGAAGCCTGAGCGGTTTGCATAGACTCACCCTCTTGCACAGCATCGGCGATGTGGTTGCTGACGTTTGCCTTCCACGTGGTGTGCTCGCCATCCGCTTGCTGGGAGATCACTGCCGCTGGGTGCGCTGGCAGCCTGACATCATCCACCGGATAAGCGGAGCGTAATGTCACGTTGAATGAAAAATCTTGCTCAACTTTGTCGTTTCGGGTCCAAAAGCTGTTTTTAGCGACATCCACTCCGCCCTCTTCTAGTGGGTAGACATAACGTCCGATACCATGGTCCAACAAGGCATCTTGCATATAGACGAGTTTTACCTTCACGCTCTGCTGCGGCTGAACTGGATACACTCGAATATCAAAGGTTTTATATTCGTCTTTTTCAGTCAGTGCTGTGGCGTTGCCTTGCGCTTTTTGGTCGTCGTAAATCTTACGGGCTTTTTCTTTAGGGACCGCCTCGGCAATGACTGGTGAGCCATTGATCCAATAAATAAACTCGCCCACAACGGCGTTTTGCGGAACAGGGAATGAGTACAAGGCTTCCAGTTCAGAGTCATTGGGATTGAAGAAGGTTTGTTCTATAGACGTGGTTGCGTATCCGTCCTGAATTGCGACATCAACATGATGGGATTCGATCTGAAGATCTTTATATTGGCTGCCAACGGGCTTGAGTAATCCAGCAGCTAGCGCTTTTGATGAAAACGTAGCGATAAGTACAGCGATAAACAAAACGCTCCAGATGGCGGTTTGTGAAATCATTTTCAGTCGGTTCAACATTGTTGCCTCCGTTATCTTCTGTCATCAGAGAGTCTTTCTCTGGCTGTTCAGTAGGTTGCACGAAGGAGAGGCAGCAACAAAGATCAGCGAACAAAGTAGCAAATATTATTACCGCAGGTGTTATCCGATACGACTTTTCTCCGCGTCGTCTTTTATTTCGAACTCATCAAACAAGGGGAAGCTCCAGCGACGCATGGCAATCACCATAGAGGTGCCATGTCGCTGCTCCATAGCTAACTCGTTGTCGCTATTGCACGATTCATAAAACTCTTTCACTAATCGTTGAATCCGCTGTTGGAGCTTGTGATTGGTAGGTAACGACATCAACCCTGTCGCCATCACCAGTTTTTCGTCATTTTTGGAAAAGTGCGTGTGGAAGAAGGTGTTTACGACCTGCTGCTGGAAGAACTGCTGAATAGGCCCCCCTGCAATCCACGAAAACGAGGAGGAGATCTTGAGTTTGATGCGATTACTCGGCATCAACTCAATCACTTTGAGGCGATCAAGGTGCGCCAGTTTTTGAATCAACTGAGGCTCACTGAGGTTGTATTGAGTTAGGATTTGTTCAAAGCGATAACCATTGGTGATACAAACGGCGACCAGCAGTAGCGCCTTATCCACCACTAACTGTTTTTCCTGCTCCCAAGTCAATGAAGAAAGGTTTTGACTCTCTTCTTCGGCAAGTTTAAACAGCGCTGTCATTTCCAGGTCAATCAAGCCACACACCGCAGACAAACGCTCAAGGCTCATGCTGCCACCGTTAGAGAAAAGGCGCTTCACCGAACCTTCACTCAAATCCAGCGCTTTGGCGACATCTTGGTAATTCACACCGTGCGATTTTAATTGCTTTTTCAGTACCTGAATCACCTGCTCACACTCTGACATTCACCTCTCCTTGATTAACCAACGGGCTCACAACCAACCTCTTGTGAATGTTGGCCATATGACACTTCACGCTGGGTATTTTTCGCAGGTTTGATGTGATATTTCAACCGCTAATTTGGCGGAAAAAAGAGTCAGCCTTAACGGTCGGACTCTTTTTAATAGGAGTGTTCTTGGGGTGTGTAACGATGCTAAAGCTAATTCCACATGTTGATTAGTTGAAGTGATGCCCACTGTTTTTAGCGAGTTTTTGCATTGCTTCAGCGAACGTTGTTGTTTTGCCTTTCGCTTTAACTTGCACAACCCTATACCCCATTTTTTCCAACGCGTGGCGCTCTGCTAACACAGCTTTATCATCTTGTTGGCTACTTTTTGCTGGCTGATGGATATAGCACCCCTCAAGTTGGCCATCCTCAACCAGTTGGTGATGCCTCAATGCATCGATGTCAAAATTCATAGTCAATATAGTCGTTCTAAGTGGAGAGTTTTTTGGTAGGTTACATGTGCTTTAAAGGCTTAACAACGGTATCTAAGCCTTCTATTTTTAGCGCTAGGCATAGCTTAAGGAGGTCACCAAGCTCCCCTTGAGGGAAGCCTTTCTTATCAAACCAAAGCAAATACTCTTCAGGCAAATCAATCAAGACACGCCCAGCGTATTTCCCAAATGGCATTTGCACTCTGGCTAATTTGAGCAAATTTTCTTTTTCGAGCATGACAAACAGTCTGGTTCATTTAAGTTGGCCAAGCATAGCATGTTCATCTGCCACTCTCTAATGTGTGACGTGATAAAGCCTATTTCACAGGCTAGGCATCATGCACTGTGTGCGCGTATTCCACGACAACCTGATTACCTTCGATGTAGGCATTTTGTATTTCACCATCCACGGTCATTCTGCTTTTCAAGTAAACCACTCTCGGGCCTGCTTCACGGTGCTCTTTTAGCGATGGGAAGGTATGTTTGGGCTCTAGATGCAGATGACGACAAAAATGGCTGACAAAAGACATCGTCATCGGACGCTCACCACGAAGAACTTGTGAGAACGTCAACTGATTCATACCCAGTTTTTTGGCAAATTCCATTTGGGTTAAGCGCATTTTCGATTTCTGTGACATCCACGTTTGGTAAAGCGCTTCTCGGTCTTGTTCGGTGAATTCCATTGTTGTTCCCTGTATTGGTAGCATCAATAAATTGTCGGCACTTTTATCCAAGTGGATGTCAGGTCAGCGTTAACGGAGCTTAAAGGTTTGGTTGATATTGAAGAAAACAGGCATGGATTCGCGACGAATAAAAGCGGGGAAAATCATTCACAGATCAAATATAAATGAGAAATAAAGTATTGATTATCAATATTTTATTCAGCTTATCATTGAAAAATAATCAAGTTAATTCATGTCAGAAATTTCAAAGCGAGATTGCCCTTCCACAAACGCAATCAGATCGTCGCTTTTAAACAAAACTATCACTACATTTCGCGTGCTCAACTGCACTTCTGGCAAACTATCTGAAAAGTTAGGACGCAAAGTCTCCGGTCTGTCGACTCACTCAAGTCTATGATAGCGGGACCGCCACCCAAGTCGGGTGCCATCATGCCAAGGTGTCATCTTTTTATTCAGCGAATGTATAAGGATAGATGATGAATCAACTCCCTCAAAAAACGCTCATTGCTTTAAGTCTAGTCACTGTCAGTGGAACGGCCATTGGCCACGGCTATGTTTCGGCATATGAAAACGGCGTAGCTGCAAGCCGCGCTGCACTATGTAAATTCCCAACCAGCGACACCAACGAAAAGAATGCGCAATGCGGTGCCATTCAGTATGAACCGCAAAGTGTCGAAGGGCCTGACGGCTTCCCAGAAGCTGGTCCCCGTGATGGCAAAATTGCGAGCGCAGAAACCTCTCTCGCCGCCGCATTAGATGAACAAACCGCCAGCCGCTGGGTGAAGCGCCCTATTCAATCCGGTCAACAGTTCTTTGAGTGGACGTTTACCGCCAACCATGTAACAAAAGACTGGAAATACTACATCACCAAGGCAGATTGGAATCCAAATCAGCCGCTTGCTCGTCAATCATTTGATTTACAGCCTTTCTGTGTGGTCGATGGCAATATGGTGCAACCACCAAAACGTGTCAGCCATCTATGTGATGTCCCAACACGTGAGGGCTACCACGTAATTCTTGCGGTGTGGGATGTTGGTGATACGGCGGCCTCTTTTTACAACGTTATTGATGTGAAATTTGATGGGGATTTGCCTGTTGATCCTGATTGGCGCCAAGGTGGACAGATCAATCCAACCATGGATCTGAACGTCGGTGATACCGTTTTTACACGCGTATTTGACCAAAGTGGCGAAAACATCAGTTACCGAACGCAGATCGTCATTGATAGTGAAGAACAAGGCAAAGCGAATCAGTGGTCTTTTGCTCTCGCAGACAAAATCAATCAAGAGCAAAGTCTCATCCGCTCTGGTGAACGCAAAGAAGATGGCGCTTTTGCCCCAGTGTATGGTTCAAACCCGATTTACCTAAAAACGGGCTCTTCACTTGAGCGTGTTGAAATAGGCTATGACATTGTAACGCCTGAACCAGAGCTCGATTTGAGTGTTGAGGGCTTGCAAGATGAGTACACTGTGACCGAAGATGCCACCGTGCTTAACCTTGAACTCTTGGCGACAGGTGATCTCAACGCTGAACTGACGGTGTACAACCATCACAAGGAGTCATTGGCTTCGTACTCGGGCAAGTTAGAAGACGGGGCGGCTCAGTCAATAGAACTAGCTTTATCGAAATCAGAGCCTGGCCATCACATGCTTGTTGTTGTTACCAAAGATGACAAAGGCACACTGGTAGAACAAGAGACTTTAGACTTCCATTTAGTAGAAGAGCAAACACCACCGCCATCAGGAGACTATGACTATGTTTTCCCTAACGGCATGGAAAGCTACGCGGCGGGAACCAAAGTACTCGCGAATGATGGCAACATCTATCAATGCAAAGCATTCCCGTACTCAGGATACTGCGTGCAGTGGTCGCCATCAGCCAACCACTATGAACCGGGAGTCGGTTCACATTGGGAGTCGGCTTGGGACAAACTGAAATAACCATGTTACAAGGGGCGACGTCGCCCCTTTTTAGATCTGATGGCACGCGATATTGAGGTCTTCGCTTCCGCTTTTACCATAGAAGAACAGTTTCTTACCTTCGATATAGATATGTAAGTCAGATTCGAAGCTCGTTAGACTGTTTTTATCTCGAACAAATGTCGGCGACTGCTCTGGTTTTAGATTCCAGTCCACCCCCGTAAACCTCTGCTCCATTCTTTGCCCCGTCACTTTGTTGTTGGCCATTAAAACAACCTCATAAGGTTCAACTAGCCCAGACTTATGATGCAAAGCCCCTGATTGGTAATAGAGCACGCTATTGTTGGTTGGGAAATACATGGTGGTAAGTTCGTCCACCTTCGCATACTGCTTGTATGCTTCAGAGCTGAAGCCTGCTTTGGTTTCCGAGCAATGCCAACGCGTGCCGCTAAATTCAACATCACTCAAAGAGTAGTAATAAAGACCAAACCCCGTTAAAACACCAAACAAAAGAGTTAATGCAACTCGCATCTAACCTCCTTGTTATCCAAAGAGCCTGCGATGTTTCTCGCCAGTTGATGCTTATCGACATGGAAGAAGTGGAACATGTGATTACGCTTGCCTGTGGCTTGCTGTAGCCAAACCGTCAATGTGACTTGGTCTGGCTCATAGAGCGAAGGGTATAGCCTTATATAAACATCAGCACCACATATAGTAGGTACCAAGGCTGCTAGTTGTTGCTTTAACTCAAACACACCGATAAATCCATCTGTCATATCATGGAGGTAGTAGTTTGTGTCACCATTTGAGAAATGCTCATAGTTATGTTTTTTAATGTAAGAAGGCTTGGTGACCAAAGGTTTAGAGTAAAAGAGTAACAGCAAAGTCACCAGCGTCGTCAGCATAAACACAGCCCCTAAAATGTAAGGTTGTATCACCTTTTGCTTCCAAAATGGCAATGAAGAGGCCTTTGATTTTATATCTGTAGTCTCTTCTATGTTTAGAGAATCTTCTACGCGTTCATCCAAGCATTGAATATCGATAGCATCAGTTTGTAAGTAGTAACCTACTTTGCTAATCGTCGTAATCTCAGTCCCTTTCGCTTTAAGAGACAATAAATTCCTACGCAGGCCACAAATAACATTCGTCAAAGCCTGATCGGTGACAATCGTACCTTCCCAACACTGGGCAAAAAGTTCTTCCCGTGAGACGGGTTCTTTGGCTTGCAGTAACAGCAGCAGGACCTCATAAGGTAGAGGTCGTAATACTATTTTATTACCATTTTGATTGCGTAACGTCCTTGTTGCACATTCTAAAGTTAAGTTCGAAAACTGAATCGCTTGCATTACTTCATTCAATTTGTTTAGAGGGCAACTTATCTAGCTCAGAAAACATGAGCTGAAAAGTAGAGATAGCCTACGAAGAGGTACTCCGGTCCAAATTTTGAGAAAGCGACAGTCTACCGATAAGTTTTTATAAATCAACAATCCACAGAAATGGTTATTTAAAAATAAACCTTTACTTAACAGTAAAATAGCGAACACAGCCAATCAAAACCAAGTAATTTCTCACTATTGAGACAAAATATAAATGTCGATTTCGTGTGCTTTCAGTTTAGTTACCGAGATCACAAATTTGTAAAGTGCGCGGCCAAATTCATTCGTTCACTGACTAAATGAGAAATTACAAAATGGGAAAAGCTCTCTTACTTACCGCCTTGTTTTCTGGCTTTGCTTCAGCACATGGTTTTGATGGGTTTTACTTAGGTGCTGGTCTTGGTAGTACGGACTTTGATGACGGAGGCGTCTTCAACGATGATGAGCTCCCCCTCTCCACTGATACAAAGGGAAGTACAGTCAAGTTAATCGCAGGCTATCAGATCAACCGCGTTTTAGGTGTAGAAGCTCAATACACTAGATACGGTGAAACAAGCGTTCAAATAGCCGAGCAAAAAGCAGCCGATATCAAACATCGTTCCTTTACTATTAGCGCAAGCCTTGGTCATTCATTCGACAATGGCGTGCGCCCATTCGCGACACTGGGTATAGGCTCTATTGAATACACACTTAAGAACAGAATCTACCCTCAAGAATCAAGAGATGAATCTGGTAGCACTGTTCGGTTAGGTGCTGGTCTAGAATATACACCTTATGTAGTTAAGGGCTTTACGATACGAGCAAGCTATGAAGCTGACTACTTTGTATTAGAGGATAAGTGGGCCAACCGCGATTACGACCAATCTATGGGCTCTTGGTATTTAGGCACAACTTATAAGTTCTAACTTAAGTCGATGCGAGTAGTATTGACTACTCGCTTTGATCACTCTTAGTCAAAGCTTTACTTTCCATGACAACCACCACTATCTATCTGTTGAAAAAAGACTTGCTCTCCAAACCTCAAAAACAAAGAGCCCAACAACTTTTTATAAATTTTGTGTCAACAGAAACAGTTACCAACAATTTAAACTCTTAACTATCAGAAGCTTAATCACAACCATAGTGCAATCCACTCACAACTGAATAAAACATAAATGTGTTTTTTATTTGGTTTCGGTTTAGTTACTTGAATGAAAACTGAATAAGGTTTGCAGCTCAATTTTTCCGTTCGAATATTAATGAGAAAACACAACATGAAAAAAGTTCTGCTGCTTACTGCACTAGTTTCAAGCTTTGCTTCAGCACAAGATTTCGATGGCTTTTACCTTGGTGCAGGTCTTGGTAGCACAAATTTTGAAGACGGCGGCCTAGTGAGCGATGCAAACTACGCGTTAGGTAGCCAAGGTCACCTGTCTACCGACTCAAGTGGTACTTCAGTTAAGCTAATCGCTGGTTACCAAATTAACCGTATCGTTGGTATCGAAGCACAATACACAAACTACGGTGATACTGATGTTAAGCTATCTGGCTCTAAACTGGGCAAACTTGAGCACAGCAGCTTCACTGTAGCCGCTAACCTAGGTTACACATTTGACAACGGTCTACGTCCTTTCGGTACTATTGGCCTAGGTTCAATTAACTACAAAGAGACTGGCGCAGGCGCAGCACAAGGTTGGGATTTTGACGACAATGGCGGTGCAGTACGTTCAGGTTTGGGTATTGAATACGCTCCAGCGTCATTTAACGGCTTCGCTATTCGCGCAGGTTACGAAGCGGATTTCTACGTAATGGACGTTGGCCTTGAAGACTACAGCCAGTTTGTAGGTTCGTTCTACATTGGTTCAACTTACAAATTCTAATTAAGAATCAGCGAGTCTATTGACTCGCTGATTACAACGTCAGGGCTATCTCAGCTAAAAGAAGCTTGAGATAGTTCGCTTTATCCAGTCCATCAAACGTTTAAACAGGCTTCCTTGCTCAACATCTTCTAAGGCCACTAAGTCCGCTCGCGCAACTTCTTGCCCTTCGACGTTATAAATCACATAACCTACTTTGTCTCCTTGTGAGATAGGAGCAGTAAGCTCACCGTTAGTTTCGATTTCCGCGGATAGCTTTGCCGCATCGGCTTTGTTAAGCGTCAAGTAGCTGTCCTGGCTCACTCCAACGTTAAGTGAGTCTTTGTCTCCCATCCACACTTTCACTTCACTTAATGATTCCCCCGCCTTTGCAGGAGAAACGGTATCAAAGAATCGGAACCCATAGCTAAGTAGCTGCTTACTTTCCGACTCTCGGCTTTTCGTACTGTTTGACCCCATAACAACACTGATTAATCGCATATTACCGCTCGTCGCAGAAGTCGCTAAGCTATAACCTGCGCCGCTGGTGTATCCGGTTTTCATTCCGTCAACGTTCAAACTGCGGTCTCGGAGCAAGCCGTTTCGGTTGTATTGGGTAATGCCGTTATAAGTAAAGGCACGCTCACTGTAGAGGGGATAAATTGATGGTAAATCTCGGATGATTGCTTGGCTTAGCTTAGCGATATCATGCGGCGTGGAATACAGTTCATCACTGTCGAGGCCATGCGGATTTGAAAACGAGGTATTTGCAAGCCCTAGCTTAGTCGCCCAGCTATTCATCAGACTGACAAAAGCCCCTTCGCTGCCAGCGACATGCTCTGCGATGGCAACACTTGCATCGTTCCCCGATTGAACAATCAAACCACGATACAAATCGTGCAACGAGACTTCAGTACCGACTTCAATAAACATCTTTGACGAATCAGGAAAGTTTTTCGCCCAAGCGCGTTGGCTGATCGTGACTTGGTCTTCTAATGAAATATTGCCATTTCGAATTTCTTGCCCTGCAACATAAGCCGTCATCAACTTGGTGAGACTCGCAGGGTTAAGCTGAGCATCCGCATTTTTTTCAACCAGAACGGCGCCAGTGTGATAGTCCAATAAGATATAGCCCTTCGCGCCGATCACTGGAGGATCAGGGATGATGGTGGGAGCAGCTACAACGCTAAAAGAAAACAAAGAGACGAGTGTGGAAGTGAAAAACGTTTTTCTCATAGTGACGCTCTATAATCCAAATGAAATTAGGGAACGGTTTGAGTATAAACAACGTGGTCATGCACGCAGCAGCTTTGTAATCAATCGTTACCTTTAATCGCGATTTATCGAAATTATTGCGAAATCGAACCCAATTTTGGGCACAAAAAAGCCAGCGACCTAAGCGCTGGCTTTCAGTTTTTACTTACAACAAACTGATTAAGCGGCTTTTGCTTTCAAGCTCTTGTTCACTGCGCGGTCTTTCACTTTGAACCACAAGTAAGTCGCCACAATTGAGAAGAACAAGTACGACAGCGAGAACACAAACGGAGACGTTACAAGCCCTTGGCTAAAGCCCCAAACCACGCCACCAACCGTGATTGATATTTTGGCTAGGAAGCCACAGATCAGTAATACAAGTGCTAACTGAGGAAAGCGGCTGCTTCTGAATGCGAACCAGTAGCACGCGCCAACAGCAAGAGTTGCAATGTATAGGCCTAATAGAAACGAATGAAGGTGTTCAGCAGATGCGACACCAGCAGTCACGGAAATGATAAACAGGATAAACAACTTCATACGACACCTCGCTTTTAAACTAGAAAAAGCTTCCTTTCATTTTTGCAAACTCATTTTGCGTATATTTTCGCCCATCTAAGAAAAAGATCAAGGGGCCAAATTGTATCTTTTTTGTACAAAACTAAATCAAACAACAAATGTAAAACCTTTGTTAACATCCAGTTTTATAAGAACCTTTGCCGATTCTAACTTTACGATTTTTTCGCAGAGTTCAGCTTTCAAATGTTACAGTTAGATAACATTTGAAATATTTTAAAACTTTTGTTTTTTGTGACAAACAACCTTTTAAAGTGGAGGGTAAATCCGCCAGAAGACACAATGAAACCTAAGATTTCAAATTCCCCCCCTTCCTTTACTGATTGTTCTATTTATTTAGTGTGAGCTTAGCCACTGTTCACGCGCCTTTGACTCGTTTAGCAAACAGAGCTCTGGTACCTTTGCGTCACATATTTTTACGTACTACATACCATGCCTTCAGAGTACAGAATCCGTAAAATCGTCGAGATAGGCGATACTCTCCATCGTTGTGGATGCGCGCCCTACAAACTGGAAAAATACACACAGTTTTACGCACGAAAACATGGTGTCGATGTGATGATTCAAGCGACCCCGACTACCGTCAACTATCAGTTCCCTGATGACAATAATGCCGTCATCATGAAGCGACATCAGCCTGCATCCATCAACTTAAGTTTGTTGGCGAACACCATCATTCGCATTAACCAACCAAGCCAAGAGCCGGTTCCAGAGCCGGTTGGTTATCCTAAATGGGTTATTGCACTCGCCAATATGGGGATCCCACCGGCCTATCTCATGTTGGTGGGCTCAACCATGGACGCGATATATCTTTCTGTGTTCTTGGGGTTTATGGTGTGGTCAGCACAACAAGTGTGCAAAGCTAGGCGCTCGATCGCCGTTGAGTTCATTGCTGCCTTATTGACGGGCATATTGGTTGCATTCTTCGCCAGTACCGGCGCTGAAATCCCTGTTTGGGCACTCTGCATCGCTGCGATCGTCCTGTTTGTTCCGGGACTTTCCATCGCCAACTCTTTGGAGTGTCTTGCATTCAATGACTTAGTGTCGGGGACCAGTTTGCTCGGTCAAAGTGCATTAACCTTGATAAAACTGTTTGTTGGCATTGTTATGGGGTTGAATATTGGCGAATCTATTTGGGGACAAGCAGAGCCGCTGAGTTACATCAATGAAGTGCCTACCGCATTGCATATTTTTGGCCTGTTCCTTATCTCAATTTCATTGGGCATTATCTTTAACGCCAGACCAAAGGACATTCTACTCGGCCTACCTGTTGCGATGCTGGGGATGTGGGGACCGTTTTACTTAGGCTTTGAAAGTGGTTGGGTCGTTGGCACTTGGGTGACTACGGTATTGATTACGCTTTATGGTACTTGGGTAGCTAAAAAACTCGATCTCACCGGATCGATATACATCGTTCAAGGTATCATCATTTTAGTACCGGGAAGCCGTGTATTGGTTAGCGCGAGCCAGTCGGTGTTTGAGCAATCCATTCTTCCGATCCCAAGTATTGGTCTCTCCGCCCTATTTATGTTTTCAGCCATCGTCGCAGGACAAATCACCGCGTACTCCATCTACTCCCCGAAAATAGAGCGTTAAAGGCGCTAGACTTTACAGCCAAGCCTCGCAGTAATCGATCATAATGATCGTTATTGCGAGACTAGCTAATACGGCAACGCTCTATATTCACTCCTCGCTCTCTACCAACTATCTAGGCCCCAACCTCGGAAGGTTGTTGGTAAACTGAACAAGGCATACTAAGAAAAACTGTTACCAAATGTTAATTTTCGAGTGAAAATATCATTTGAACAGATGATAATAATTATAAATATCAATAAAAATTATAAATCATCAGTTGAAATTGCCAATTTAATAATGCCAAAGGTAACAGAATCACAATGGATAAGTCATTTGTCGCAAGACAGCCAATTTTAGATAGAGAGGAAAAATTAATTGGCTACGAACTCCTTTTCAGAGAGGGACTCAACAACGCATTTCCAGACATTGACCCAGTGCGAGCCACGTCAAAAGTGCTCTCAAATGTGTACTTCAAAAGTGATAGCTACGAACATGTCATTCAGGACAAGGTAGGTTACGTCAACTTCCCCTACCAAAGCCTAGTCACACTTGTGCCTGCTCTGCTTCCAAAAGAGAAAATCGTGATCGAAGTGCTCGAAGACTGTAAACCGACCGATGAACTGCTGGTGGCAATCAAACACTTGAAAAGCCTTGGCTATACCATCGCTTTGGATGATTTTGTCCCAACCCCTGAATGGAAGCGTTTCCTTCGTTTTATCGACATCATCAAGTTTGATATCAGTGTCATACCACTCAACAAAGCGGCAAATCTCATTAAAAAACTTGGCGAACGAATTTCCTTTGTCGCTGAACGAGTCGAAACTCGGGAGCAGTTTTTGCAGTGCAAAGAGTTGGGATTTCACTACTTTCAAGGCTACTACTTTGCCAAACCTGAAATTATTGAGCAGAAGGCGATCTCAGCTTCCCAGTTGTCAGTGATCAAACTGTGCCAAGAAGTGGCGAAGGAAGAAATTCAAATCAAGCGATTGGAAGCCTTATTCGCGACGGATGTGGCGCTGTCTTATAAGTTGTTTCGCTATGTGAATTCATCAAACCTCAGCGCTCCAATACGCTCATTCAGACAAGCCTTAGCCTATCTTGGTGAAAACAAAATCAGGTTGTTTGTCTCCCTCGTTGCCCTATCGTCAGACAGTGAGTCAGGGCCAAAGCCGATCTATCATATGGCTATCCAGAGAGCCTATTTCTGCTCTCTCATTGCAAAAGAGCTCAATTTGGCTCGTTCGGATGCTTATATAGTGGGATTGTTTTCGCTGTTAGATTCAATATTCAAAGTGAGTTACGACACGATTTTTCAATCCGTCAAAGTCAGCGATCTTGTTACTGAAGCGATTCTCGAACATAAAGGCGTACTCGGAACGGTTTTGCGACTGGTTGAATCCTACGAAAAAGCGGATTGGGACTCGATTACCTCGCTAAACGAAGAACTCCAACTCTGCCCCCACGTCTCATCACGTTGCTTCACTAGCTCCTTAAAATGGGACCAACCCAGTGACAAAGCTAGCTTAGCGGCCTAACTATGTAAAAAGCCCTATTCGAAAGACGCTGTTAGGCAGCTTTTGAGTAGGGCTCTTTCCCTCTGTGTTTCATTTTGCGGCTGAAACTGCCTTTGCCTTTTTTCGCTTTTTCCACTCTCACTTTAAACAATTCACTGGTAACAACCGCTTTCAAAGCGTTATCTTTGATTTCGCCGCGTCCCACTTCTAATTCGTGTTGCAACGAGCGCTCTTTCCTCATCTTCTGAGGTTTATTTTTAGCCATATCTAGCTCCTTTGATTTTGGATTTTCATTGGTCACTAAAGAGAATTTACTCAGCAACCAAAGCAGACGAATGTTACACCAATAATAATCAAAACTGTATAAATTTAAATCTTTTACCTAGCGCAAACTTTGAATGAAAAAGCTTGTGACAACTGAGATTTGCCCCGAAATCTTATTGACTTAGTTGCACTTCAGCCTACACTGGATTTCAGCTAGAAAACGGTTCTTGTTTACCCCGCCGTTTCGTTGGATTTATGACTGTCCGCCGTAACGTCGTGCTCAATAGCAATCTCCTTTTCCACGCTATCGGTGCCGTCATGGCTTTTGCAAGATTTATCAAGGATATACACTATGTCTAACACTGTAACTGGTACAGTTAAATGGTTTAACGAAACAAAGGGTTTTGGTTTTATTAAGCAAGAAAATGGTCCAGACGTTTTCGCTCACTTCTCAGCAATCACAGGTGACGGTTTCCGCACTCTTGCTGAAGGTCAAAAAGTTGAGTTCGTAATTACTCAAGGTCAAAAAGGCCCTCAAGCAGAAAACATCAAAGCGGTTTAATCACAACCACTTACAGCATACAATAGCCAGCACTATCGCTGGCTATTTTTTTAAGTATTACTATGGCACTCAAACCCACTATCTATAAATTCCGTCTTTCGCTCTCTGACACGAATAGAGATGTGTACGATTCAGCGCAACTGACGATCGCGCAACACCCATCTGAAACCATCCCGAGAATGATGGCTCGTGTCCTTGCCTTTTGTGCCAAGTACCAACCGGACTTGGTCTTTACCAAAGGCTTGTCCACCATTGAAGAGCCGGACCTATGGGTAAAATCACTTGATGATCAGATTCAGTACTGGGTTGAAATTGGCGAGCCTTCATTAGATCGAATCAAAAAAGCGACGCGATTATCACCTCGTGTGGATGTGTTTAGCTTCAACAGCAAATCTGATGTCTGGTGGGAACAAACCAAAAACAAAGCGCATCAATACAACGCGAGCTTTTACCGCTTTAACTGGGATGCAATCGAAGCGTTATCAGAAGTTGTCGAGCGAGGCATGGATATCTCGGTGATGATTACCGGCGATAGTCTGTTTGTCGACGTCCCTCAAGGCTCTTTTGAAGTACAGTTAGAGACCCTCTACAGCAATGAGTGAGCTTGAGAAGTCGCTGCAAGAGATTAACGCTGACGTCCTGTTAAAAACACCGCAGCAAGAACGGCAGTGGCAGCTGTTTTGTGAACAGCATGAACGCTTATTTGTGCAAGTGAGTAAGAAAAAGCCCGATGTTGATTTTACTCATCACCTGTTGGGTATTTTGACCAAAGCGCATATCGAGGCTCAAGCAACCATCGAAAATCACAAGCAGGCGATTCAAGCGATGCAGCAAACCATGTCTAGCCATTTAGGGGATGAGGAAGCCAAAAAGTTTAACAACCAAAGCTTGCTGCAACTCGAGTTTGTCACCCACATGTGGATATACCTGCAGGGTTACTTAAAGATGGACTTTAGTCTGGCCAATGATCATGCCGAGCAAACAGCGCTCACTATCACAGCGGTTACGCCCAGAGATAGCCAAGACCTGCGCACAGAGTTTCTCGAAAGCTTTTATTTGGGCGATCAACACTCGCCACTCGTTCAAAAACGACATTGGTTCTGGTCGTTGATTACTAAGCTGTTTAGTCCAAAACCATAAATTAAGGCCTTCGATTGAAGGCCTTTTGCAATAAAATGCGCACCCCATTTACAGGTAAGTGTGTGGGCCAAACACCTCGTAATGAATGCGATCGCGTGATACGCCAAGTGATGCAAGCTGCTTAACAATGTTCTCCATAAACAGCACCGGACCACAAATATAAAAATCCGCCTCAGTCATAGGCAAAACTTCACTCACAAGACAAAGATCCATTTGGCCAGAGAAATCCGCTTCTGCGTTTAGATACCACGCAAACTGCTTCCACCCTTGCTGCTCAATTAATTGTGCCGTTTCTTGCTTGAACGTGTGCTGCTCCGGCCCATTACACGCGTACAAGTAGCTCACATCTTGCTTACCCGCATCCGCGAGACTATGAAGCATAGACTGCATTGGCGTCGCCCCAACACCCGCAGAAATTAACACTACAGGCACGTTCTTTTCTTGATAGTAAAAGTCGCCTGCTGGTGCGTATAAGCGAACCACATCACCCACTTTGACAGCATCATGCATGTGATTCGACACCAAGCCCTTGTGCTCACCCACTTCGCGCTTAACAGAGATACGATAGTCTTTGCCATTTGGTTTGTGCGATAACGAGTACTGCCTGATCTCAACATGTTCTGAACCTGTTGGCTTCACCTCAATACCTAAGTATTGCCCGGGTTGATAATCAAGTACTGCGCCACCATCAACGGGAGCGAGGACAAAGCTGGTGACAAACTCAGACTCGCGGATTTTTTGCGTAACTTTGAATTCGCGCGCGTTCTCCCAACCGCCTTTGGCTTGGCTGCGCTGCTGATACAAATCACCTTCACGATCAATGAAAATCTGCGCTAAAAACAAATAAGCCGCTGTCCAGGCTTCTTCCACTTCTGCTGTAAATGCGTCTGGCGCAAGTTCACGTAGGGTCTCAATCAAATGGTGACCGACAATGTGGTAATGCTCTGCTTGAATATTGAAACTGGTATGTTTGTGAGCAATGCGCTCTACCGCAGATGTCAGAGCTGCAAGGTTCTCAATGTTCTTTGCATACGCTGCTACCGCCTCAAATAATGCGACACTTTGGCGTCCTGTTTTTTGGTGCGTCATATTGAAAATGTCTTTGAGCTCAGGATTATGCGCAAACATACGCTGATAAAAGTGGGCCGTAAGCGCAGGGCCGGCACTTTCAAGTAATGGAATAGTGCTCTTTACAATGTCAATATGCTGGTTGTTAAGCATGAAGTTCTCCTCAATGGGGTTTTATTTATACGTTATGTTTACAACTTTACTACCCAGCCTAGAGCACAAATGGTGCCAACTTCTTGTTTACCGATAGCGCTATGGTTCATGGTAATAAAACAAGAGAATCTAGGTCAAAATGACCTTTTGATTTCATGTCTATTTGACTCTACAATGCATTAATCACTCACACTAAGTGAGTGCAAAACAACCTATTTAAAACAAGTACTTGGATCATTATGCAAGATATCTCTGTTTCCACGTTGATCGATATGACCATCAGCCTTGCTGCCGGTGACAATGACCACGATAGATTCAACAAATTACTCGATGCCATCCGTAAGGCGATTCAATGTGATTGCGTCGCACTACTCTCACTTCAAGGTGATACTCTCGTTCCTTTAGCCATTCAGGGGCTGACTCGAGACACACTAGGACGTCGATTTAAAGTAGACGAGCACCCAAGGTTTAAAAAAATCTGTGAGTCCAAAAGTGCCATCCGTTTTGACGCCGACTGCGAACTTCCCGATCCTTTTGACAACCTACTACTGGATTATGAAGGCGACCTGCCAATGCATGCCTGCATGGGACTGCCGCTGGTTTACGCGGAGACGCTCATTGGTATTCTCACCCTAGATAGCCTGACACCGAATGTATTTGACCAGATTCCTACTCGTAGTTTAGACGCTCTCTCTGCCCTTGCTGCATCAAGCCTTAAGGTCGCACTCACCGTTAGCCAATTAGAGCAGCAAGCGAAGCAGACTCAACAACGTTTTGAAGAACTTAATGAGGAGGCATGGGAGCGAGATGGCGGAGAGATCATTGGCGCCAGTGATTCGATGCAATTGCTCAAGTCGGATATTGAGGTGGTGGCTCCATCAAATTTCAACATACTGATTCACGGTGAAACCGGCGTAGGCAAAGAGTTGGTCGCCCGCAGCCTTCATCACTTGTCGGCACGAAAAAAACAACCCTTGGTCTATGTAAACTGTGCTGCGATTCCAGAAAACTTGGTCGAGAGTGAGCTGTTTGGTCATGTAAAAGGGGCGTTTACTGGAGCCGATAAATCCCGTATGGGCAAATTTGCTCTGGCTAACGGCGGTACGCTCTTTCTCGATGAAATTGGTGAACTCCCGCTTGCCGCGCAAAGCAAAATATTACGAGCACTGCAAAACAACGAAATTCAGCCTGTTGGTCAAGACAAGGTTGAAACCATTGACGTGCGGGTACTTGCCGCCACTAACCGTGACCTCAAAAAGGAAGTCGCTGACGGCCGCTTTCGCTCTGACCTCTACCATAGATTGAGCGTTTACCCTATTCAGGTTCCGCCGCTTCGCGAACGCGACGGGGATATAATTCTGCTAGCAGGGTACTTCTTAGAACAAGCGAGACGTAAACTTGGCATTGTACAAATCAAGTTGGGTAAAGAAGCTCGACTGGCTCTGGCCAAGTATAATTGGCCAGGAAACGTTCGAGAGCTCGAACACGTTATTAATCGTGCGGCGCTTAAAGCACGGGCAAGAGTGCGAATTGGCCACCTTATCACGGTGACTCTTGAAGATATTGGCGATCTGCATTCCGTATCAGGGTTAACCGCCCAAGCGTCCTCGGCTCCAGCCACATTGACTCATGATATTGACTGGTCGAAAGGGCTTCGTGAAACGACGGAATCCTATCAACGAACCATCATCATGGCCGCCCTCACCGAAGCCAATTTCAACTGGGCTCAAGCAGCGCGGGAACTTAAAACCGACCGAGCTAACCTGACTCGCTTAGCGAAACGCTTAGGCATAAATGTCACCAAAAAACACCAAATAGAACTCAACTAAGCCAGTATCCTCTTGATTACAACTTGGTTACAATAGGCCGCATAAGGATGGGACGGGCTACCTAACCCATCCACTATTAAGTCAACCTCCAGCTACACTAAAGGGAATAGTATGAAATTTATTCGTTGGTTTTTGGGCCGCGTTATTTTGTTGCTCAACTTTGTTTTCTCCCCAAGAGGAGTCAAACGTTCACCAGATGCGCAAAAAGAGGCCGATACCAAAGCGCAATCCATGGCCCTGTATCAATTTGAAGCGTGTCCATTTTGTGTGAAAGTTCGTCGTGCAATGAAGCGTCAGTCAGTGAATATTGAGCTCAGAGATGCTAAAAATGATCCCACCCATCGCGCTGATCTTGAAGCGGGTGGCGGCCGTATTAAAGTGCCATGTCTTCGCATTGAAAAAGATGGTCAGGTAGAGTGGATGTACGAATCTTCAGACATCGTCACTTATCTGGAGAAAGAGTTCGCCTAATACCCATTTAAACATAAGGTACAGTCTATGCCCGCAATTCAACTTGATACTACCTCCATCAAAGCAATTGTATTCGACCTAGACAATACCTTAGTCAGTTCAAACATGGACTTTAAATGGTTAAGAGAGCAAATCGGCTGCCCTTTGGACAGTGATTTGCTCTCATTTGTCGACACGCTCAACTGCCCTGTTGAAACCGAGCAGGCTAACGCAATGATTCTCCAACACGAACTCGACGATGCTCAGCACTCAACGCCGATGCCGGGTTGCATGAAACTGCTCGACTTCATCAACGCCAATCAATTGCAAACCGCCATCATCACTCGCAACTGCGAACAAGCTGCCAAACAAAAAGTCGTTCACAATCAACTGGATATTTCGCGCATAATCAGTCGCGAGCACTATCCGCCAAAACCCGCCCCAGACTCCTTACTCGCTCTTGCCAAAGAATGGTCACTCCGAGCGCATCAAATTCTCTATGTCGGCGACTACCTATATGATTTACAAGCGGCTTATAACGCCAATATGCCCTCATGCTTGGTGACTCATGGACAAAGAGCGCAATTTGCAGACCACGCCTCGTTAGTGGTTGAGTACCTCGACGACATCATTGACGCCATCAGCCGCGGCAGTCGTTAGCACGAGGCTCCCTCCGACAAACTCATACATGGATTGTCCACGAATTTTTGAAACTGTTTCTGTCATTTAGTAAAGGTTACAAATGGTTAAAACGGTATCTCTGTGCAACAATAACCTCATTATATAAAACCGTGAGTCTTTGTTTGCTATGCCAACCAACAACGTCCTTGTTCTCTATGCTCATCCGTCACCGAGACGTTCAGAAGTGAATCAACCTTTGTTCCGCGCGGCAAAGGCGATCGAAGGTGTCACCGCGGTCGATCTCTATTACGAGTACCCAACTTACAACATCAATATAGACCTCGAACAACAGCGGTTGCGCGATCACGACATCATCATTTTCCAATTTCCGCTTTATTGGTATTCCACGCCATCCATCTTGAAGGAATGGCAAGATCTTGTGCTGGAGTACGGTTTCGCGTACGGCAGCGAAGGTAATGCCCTCCACGGCAAGAAGTTTTTCTGCGCCCTCACCGCTGGCGGTAAAGAAGACGCTTATCAAAGTGATGGCTATAACCATTTTACAATTCGAAAACTGCTCTACCCGCTTGAGCAAATGGCATCACTTACGGGGATGAGATACCTCGCGCCTTTTGCCCTGTTTGGCGCAAGAACAGCAAAAGAAGAAGGGCGAATTAAACAGCACGTTGAAGAGTGGAAAACGCTCCTTCAAGCGCTTGTGGATGGGCGCTTGAATTTCAAACAGGCAGCAAAAGCAGAAAAACTGACTCATTGTTTAGCGAGTATCAAAACTGAGGACAAGGCATGACAGGTTACTTTCTCCAAGCATTTATCTACCTTGTCGCGGCCGTTATTGCTGTCCCCATTGCAAAGCGACTTGGCCTTGGTTCGGTACTCGGCTATTTGATTGCCGGGGTAGTCATTGGCCCAATAATCGGTTTGGTTGGCGAAGAAACCACCACCATTCAACACTTTGCCGAGTTTGGCGTTGTCATGATGCTATTTCTGGTCGGTTTAGAGCTAGAACCGAAAATGCTCTGGTCAATGCGAAATCGACTTCTGGGCCTTGGCGGTCTGCAAGTCGTCGGTACTGCTGCTCTGATCATGGCGATAGCTCACTACTTTAATCAACCGTGGACAATAGCCTTAGCAATCGGCCTTATTTTTGCGCTTTCATCAACTGCGATCGTACTGCAAACCTTTAACGAAAAAGGGCTCAGTAAAACAGAAGGCGGCCAAAATGCCTTTTCGGTTTTGCTGTTTCAAGACATCGCTGTTATCCCAATGCTGGCGTTTATCCCCTTGCTTGCTTTGCCCGAATTGGTCGAGAAAGCACAGTCTGGCGCTGCAGCGGCGGCGGCACACCATGAGGAACTGAGCTTAGTCGCCGGATTACCTGGCTGGGCCTACGCGATCGTGATTGTGGTCTCGATAGCAGGCTTAGTGGTTGGTGGGCACTACTTGAGCCGCCCACTGTTCCGATTTGTCGCCAGTTCTGGCCTACGTGAGATCTTCACTGCCACGGCGTTGATGTTGGTCGTTGGCATTGCCGCGTTGATGAGTTTGGTTGGGCTATCTCCTGCATTAGGCGCGTTTTTGGCTGGTGTCGTATTGGCAAACAGTGAGTTTCGCCATGAACTGGAGTCAAACATCGACCCATTTAAAGGCTTATTGCTCGGTCTATTTTTTATCACCGTCGGGGCGGGGATCAACTTTGCCATCCTGTTCAACCAGTTCTTCGTTATCGTTGGTCTAACGCTTGGGGTCATGCTGCTCAAAGCGCTGATTCTTTTCGTATTAGCCTTTGCTTTTCGTATCAAGAGCAGCAATCGATGGTTGTTTACACTGAGCCTTGCCCAGGCTGGTGAATTTGGTTTCGTATTGCTGAGCTTCACAGTGCAAAACCACGTGATTCCTGTTGAGCTTGCGCAAACACTCTCTCTCGTCGTCGCCCTATCGATGTTTTTAACACCAGGCTTATTCATCTTCTTTGATAAAGTCATTCTTCCTCGCTACCAGCATCAGTCCAATGATCAGGTCGCTGATACGATAGAAGAACATGGCAGCGTGATCATTGCAGGAATTGGTCGCTTCGGTCAGATTGTGAATCGACTACTTGTGTCTAATGGAATAAAAACCGTGGTTCTTGACCATCAGGCTGACCAGATTGACGTCGTTCGCCAAATCAACACTGAAGCCTATTTCGGCGACGCCACCCGACCGGATATGCTTCACACGGCGGGGATTGAAGAAGCAGAGATGTTGGTCATCGCTATCGATAATCGCGAAAGCAGCGTTGAACTCACTAAGTACGTCAAACACACCTACCCGCATGTCAAAGTCCTTGCACGTGCCTTTGACCGTGGTCATGGCTACCTTCTTCGCCAAGCGGGGGCTGATGTGATCGAACTAGAAACTTACCACTCAGCATTAGAACTGGGCGCGCATGCGATGCGTGGCCTCGGGCACCATCCATTCTTTGTAGAGCAGCAAAAAGCGGCTTATCAGCGGGTCGAAAATCGCAAGTCAGACAGTTTGTATCAAGCTTGGGAAGAAGATTCGAGCGGAGAGCGGTTTGACAATAATTACCGTAAACTGTTTATGCATCTTGAAGAGCAGATCAAACTTGAAATGACGCGAGATCGATCCGACAAACATGCAGCAGACGAACGAGGCTGGACACCACCGCCAAAAGGGTACGCAGACGATCTTGACGACTAACCCGCAAGAACAGTTTTCCAAGTGCCGAGGTCATGCCTCGGCTTTGCTTTCTAAAGAACCGCCTTCACTAAAATAGAGAGATTATGGCTTCAAATACGCTCAATACATCGCCTTCTTTGGCACGACAACTTTTTAATATGACTTGGCCAATGCTATTTGGTGTCTTGTCGCTTATGAGCTTCCAACTGATTGACAGTGCTTTTATTGGTCAGTTGGGCGTTCTACCGCTGGCCGCACAAGGTTTTACGTTGCCAATACAGATGATCATTATTGGCATCCAAGTCGGTTTAGGTATCGCGACAACGGCAGTCATTTCCAGAGCACTGGGCGCAAAACAAGAACGTTATGCGCAGCAGCTAGGAGGCTTGATCATTGTGATGGGCAGTGTCGGCGTCGCCCTCATCTCGCTGTTCATTTATCTGCTGCGTGGCCCTATCTTGGCGCTACTTAGCGCGCCTGAATCGGTACTCCCGATCATTGATAGCTACTGGATAGTTTGGCTTGTTAGTGCGTGGACAGGCGCCCTTTTATACTTCTTTTACAGTATATGTCGTGCAAATGGTAACACCATGCTACCAGGCACCATGATGATGGTGACGAGTTTACTCAACCTCGCATTGGACCCGATTTTCATTTTTACCTTTGATCTGGGTATCAATGGCGCTGCTATTGCAACGATCTTGGCATTTGGTATCGGGATTCTTGTCGTTGCACCCAAAGTTAGCCGAAAAAAATGGCTTTGTTACCAATGGGCAGACCTTGATGTCAGCCAAAGTGTTCGTTCAATTGCCAACATCATGGGACCTGCCATGATTAGCCAACTGCTGCCTCCTTTATCTTCCATGTTAGCCACGAAACTGCTTGCCAGTTTTGGCACGGCGGCTGTCGCTGCTTGGGCGCTCGGATCTCGATATGAGTTTTTCGCCATCGTATCCGTGTTGGCTCTAACCATGTCGATGCCTCCAATGATAGGGCGACTGCTTGGCGCCAATAAGTTAGATGACATTCGCCAGTTGGTGAGCATCGCCTGTCGTTATGTCCTAGGATTTCAGCTGCTTATTGCCTTGATTACTTGGCTAGGCGCTGAGCCACTTTCAACGCTGATGACCAGCGAAACCAACGTGAGCGATATTCTCCATTATCACCTGCTGATCGTCCCATTTAGCTTGGGCGCCTTAGGTATCTGTATGTTGATGGTGTCTGTCGCAAACGCACTTGGAAAATCCTACACGGCGTTGACGATTTCAGCGCTGCGGTTGTTTGCGTTCTTCTTGCCATGTCTTTGGGTTGGTGCTCAAATAGCCGGGATTGAAGGACTATTTTGGGGCTCATTAGTGGGTAATTTCCTTGCAGGTGGCTGCGCATGGTGGATGTATCAAAGAGCCCTGGTTCAATTGGAACAGCAGTCGGCGGATAAAGAGGTTGCATAGCACTTACTATCACGTTAGGCTAAAAAATCATCAAACAGGATTATGATTATGCACTGCACGTTTACCTACCTTTGGCTCCTTCTGCTTAATGCCCGTAGCTGGTAGGTAATTGTGTGCCTGGCTACGAGAGAACGTAGCCAGTCGCCCACTCTCTCGTCGCCTTATCTTCACTTTCAAGGATACGAGACTATGACCGAAGACTCTCAACCCATACCCTCAACCGCAGCATCTGCAACACAGATCGGCATCTTGCTGGCTCTAGCAGGGTGTATTCTCTTTTCACTGAAACCCGTTTTAATAAAAATTGCCTATCAAGCCGGCGGCGATGCAACCTCGATAATGGCGCTGCGCGCGTTTAGCTCTCTGCCTCTCTATATCGCGATGTTTTTTTACCTTTGTCGTCGCGCAGACAATCGAAACAAAGTCAGAGATCATGGGCTAAAAGCGGTGGTGATAGGCATCTTGGGTTACTACTGTGCCAGCTATCTTGATATTGCATCACTGGCTTTTATCTCGGCTCAACTTGAGCGTCTGCTGATATTTTTGTTCCCAACATTTGTGGTTCTGATTAGCTGGGCGCTCTACAAACAAATTCCGACCAAGCAGGTCATGCTATCGGCGCTGATTGGTTACTTAGGCATCGCCTTTATTTTTATCCATGACTTTCAGCTACTTGGCAAATCCATTGTTAAAGGCAGCCTGTTGGCTATGGCCTCCGCACTGGTGTTTGCGTTCTATTTGGTTTGGAGTAAACCACTCATCTCCCATCTTGGTAGTGCGCTATTTACCAGCATAGGAATGGGCAGTGCTGGGTGCGCCATCTTACTTCATCTGCTCAGCAGTGGTGCACACATAACACAATGGAGCCAAGAGCTGATTGTTATTGGTGTGCTACTCGGTATTTTTTGTACCGTTCTGCCTTCTTATCTTATTGCCGCAGCGATGGCGCGACTCTCCCCTACACAACTGAGTTTAACGAGCAATATAGGTCCAGCAATTACGGCCATCGCCGCCGTGTTTCTCCTTGGCGAGACCTTTACGCTCTGGCACGCGATTGGAATGACGCTGGTCGTTTTCTCTGTGGTCACGATGAATCGGCGTAAACCCTAGTAAAATAAGGGATTAACCCTCGATAAATTTGAACATCAACAACGAGATAGAGTGGTGACGCAAGAGGGATAAACACGTATGATTCAGCAACCCTTTTTCATCTTTACAAGATTATGAATTCTAGAGCCCACCACCCTATTCAAGGCGCAAGCTGGATGCTGACAGCCGGTCTTGCTTTCGCCATCGTCAATAGCCTTGCGCAAGTCGCCAGCATCAACTTTGGCCTCTCGTCCACAACGGTGGCACTAATACAATATGCCATCGCTTTAGTGGTCATTCTTCCTTATCTAAAAACGCTTGGCATTAGACAATCGCTGAAAACACAACACCTTGGTCTGCATGTGTTTCGTGTGTTTCTCTCTGTTATCGGTATTCAACTTTGGCTTTGGGCGTTAGCTTATCCGGTACCGATTTGGCAAGGCATTGCACTGCTCATGACATCGCCTCTGTTTGCGACGGTCGGCTCTGGGCTAATCTTAAAAGAAAAAGTGGGACTTGCCCGTTGGTTTGCCACCCTCACCGGTTTTGTTGGCGCGATGATCATTTTAGAGCCATGGGCAGATAACTTTAACTGGGCATCCTTGCTGCCCGTTGGCGCCGCCTTCTTCTGGGCATGTTATTCATTGATGGTGAAGAAGCTTTCGTCAGATGACTCTCCTTCGACCATGGTGGTATACCTGCTGGTGCTGATTACGCCCTTTAATATCTTATTGGCACTACCCGACTGGCAAATGCCGACGGGTGGAACGATCTGGTTGGTGCTTCTTGCCGCTGGCGCCATGACGGCCTTAGCGCAATGGGCTATTGTTAAAGCATATTCCGTTGCTGACGCCTCTTTTGTGCAGCCTTTTGACCACGCAAAACTGCCTTTGAACGTACTTGCTGGATGGATGGTGTTTGGCTGGGTACCACCAGGAAGGCTGTGGCTGGGAGCTGCAATCATTATCGCGTCAGTGGCATTCATCACCCAGTGGGAATCAAAAAAATCGCGCCAAGCTGAAATTAAATCCGCCTAGTTCCTTTCTATTAGGTAAAGGTTTACGGGAGAGAGCTCAATGACAAAGCCAATTAAAATTACACTGTATCGCTGGGGAGGCAGTTGGGGACCATTCAGTGTCAAGATTCCTTGCGGTGAATGTACTCTAACAAAAGACATCCTCAAAGATACGTTTGAAAACGAACTTGCTGACGTGCCAATAGAGCTCGAAGTAAAAGATTGGCTCTCTCATTGGTGGGAACCATTGAAAGTTGGTGCTTGGCATGCCCCAATCCTGATGGTTGAAGGCAAAGTCATCAGCCAAGGTGAAGCACTAAACCGCGGTGTATTAGTGCAATCTGTGATCAAAGAATGGACAACGCGCGACACCCTGAAAGGTAACATTGTCTATGGCAAAGCGACCTGCCCTTACTGTGTTAAAGCGAAGAAAATGCTCGACGATGCTGGCATTGAATACCAATATCACGATGTCGTGAAAGAGAGTGCCGCTTTGTACCGAATGATTCCAGAGGTCAAAGCCATTATCGGTGAGAAAACCCCTGTGACTGTGCCACAAATCTGGATGGATGGTCACTATGTGGGAGGTTCAGATAACCTTGCCGCTTGGTTGGATGAAAAAGGCTTGAGCAATGTACCTGATAATGTGGTGACTCTGGACGAGAATCAAAGCTCAGTCGGATAACTCTCAACGTTACCCAGAAAAGCAAAAGCCGGAAATCAGCGATGATTTCCGGCTTTTTAAATTCCATTTCACTCTAAGCGTTTACTTGCTCATTTTCTTCATCATGCGTTTGATGAAAGAAGCTTTCTTCGCCTTAGGCTTTCCGTACAATGCTTCGTGCATTGCTTGCTTTGCGATCATTTGACCTAGATATGCATTGCCTAATTCGTGATTCATGTGTATCTCCTCGACAGTAAGGAGCGTGATTTTAATCACAATTGAAACAAAAACAAGATCTAAATCACATTATTTTGCGCGTTTTGGTTGGTGATACGTTTTGCCTGCCGCTTGGTAAGTCTCTTTGCGTTTCACTTCAAACATGGCATCAAAGAACCAAGCAACGAACACTATGACATTATCGCCTTCGTTCATCACATGCTCGATAAACTCTTGCTCTTCACCTTGCTCATTTTCTTGGATCGTAACATGGTAAATTCGCTTCTCGCCTTCCACTTCCGCCAAGGCAAACTGACCAACCAAAGATTGTGCCGCTTCTGCCACTTCAGGGTCGTCTGACGCTTTTAGTACTTCCAGCGCTTGGGGCAAATTCTCTTTTTCGCACAGGGCTTTCACCAACTGTTCAAACTCTTTGTGTTCCATGCTTTCTACCTATTTGGTGCATTTAATTTTGCTGCGCGCATTGTAACAGTCGTTTGTGCCCATTCAAGCAAACTCTTGCTTAATAATAGGTCGACGAAACGTCATGTAGGTCACGCTCGCCATAATGGTTGCGGCGATAATGTATCCCCACCCCAACGAAGTTTGGCCTTGAACCCAATGCTCAACAAGGTAGCCACCAAATAATCCTGCTAGACACATTTGAATAGAACCCGATAAAGCGGACACCGCTCCGGCTTGTTTTTTATGCGGCTCCAACAGCATGCTGATCGACAAAGGAAATGACATTCCCTGAGCAATCGTCAGCCAAGTAAACGCCCAAATCAGATTAAACAGCGTGGTTTGAGTGACCAACAACCAAACACCAGCCGACCCCATAATCGAAATGGATAAGACTAAAAGCTGAGCAGTAGATAGATAACGGTTGAGGACATTGAGAGTTAAGCTACCCAACATCAGCCCCGCTGAAGGGATGATCATTACAGAGCCATACTCTGCCGCCGTTAATCCGATTTGATGTTGCAGCAAAAACGGCATCACCGAGAGCGACACTAGGCTGGTTAAGTAACTAATCCAGTTATAGCTGGCACTCGAGATAACTTGTCGGTTGCCAAGCAAACGCCCATAGTTTTTTACCACCTCGACAACGTTGAATCGATGCTTGCCGCTGTTGTTTGTCTCTGGCAGGACGAAATAACCCAAGGTAAAAATCGCCGCCAAGTAGATGAGCACAAACAAAAACACCGACTGCCACCCAAGATAAAAAGCCATCCAACCGCCAAACACTGGCGCAACAATAGGCATGATTGAAGCCGTCACCGAGATGTAAGAGAGCGCCTTGGTCAATTGTGGGCCGTCGTAACTATCTCTAAGCACACTCCGCCCAAGAACAGATGCGCTTCCCGCACCTAAACCTTGTAGTAAACGCCCGAGAATCAAGGTTGAAAGGTCACTCGAAAATGCAACGCAAATCACCGTCCCCAGTAAATACACGCCCTGGCCCAACAAAAACACGGGGCGTCGCCCGATGGAATCAGACAAAGGTCCATAAAACAGCTGGGAAGCGCCAAATCCGACCAAGAAAAGGGTCACTAACAATTGAACATCGGCATGGCTGGCAGCCAAGTCTTGGCTAATTAGGGGTAAAGACGGCAGATAAATACTGACACCAACTTGACCCGTCGCAATGATCATCATTGCCAACAAAATAGGTGTTTTCCTCATTCTCCCCCCTTAGTTGCACCGATTTCATTTCAGTGTAAATTAGGTACTGGATAAAGATAATACACTTCGTTGGAAACTGATTAGTTCCAAACAAGAATCAATAAGGCAATGGTATGGATTGGATTCAAAGCGTTCACAGTTATATTCGTGTGGTTGATGAAGGGAGCTTCAATGGCGCAGCGCGGAAAATGAACACCACCAGCTCTGCTATTTCCAAACGAGTCCACTGGTTAGAAGAGCGAATTGGCGTACAACTCTTAAAGCGCACCACCCGGACAGTAACACAGACCGAGGCCGGGGCTCTTTTTTACGAACGAGCCAAAATGCAACTGGAGGAGTGGCAATCCATTGTCGATGAGACTCGCTCGGTGAGCCAAAGTCCTGCGGGGTTACTAAAAATTGGTGCCACGCTAGCGGTAGGATCGAAATTTCTCGTCCAATACTTGAATGATTTTCTTCGCATGTATCCCGATATTCGCATTCAGCTAATCACAACGACACCAGGGCAACTGCCAGAGCTGAGTTTGGATCTTTTTATCAGTCGCGAGTTGGAGCAACTCAACTCACTTAGCTTCAAAGCGACACCACTCTTCGAGCATAAAGCGGGCTTCTATGCCTCACCAAGCTATATAGAGACTCACGGAGAACCGAAAACAATCGAAGAATTGACCTCGCACAATGCCCTGATATGGGGGGAGAGACCGCAAAGAGAGATCACACTAACGCAGGGAAAACGCATCATGCTGTCTGGCAATTTTGCAACAACCAACCCAGAGGCAATGTTCTATGCCGCGAAAAACAGCATGGGAATCTTGGTCACAAACGATGTGATGATCAAAGACGATCTCAATAACGGCACGCTTCGACGCATCTTACCAAACATCACGGCAGATGAAGCGACCGTGTACGCCTATTACCCTAAATTGGACTACCAACACACGCGCACCAAACTGTTTTTGGACTATTTAAAAGAGCGCCTAGCCAAAGAGCGATCGGACTAAAGTCGAAGGGATAAATCGACAATCTCACTTGCGATAATATGCGACCTATACCATATTTAATGTGAACCAATACTAACAACATGTGACTCAAGTCACTCAATATGGGTTCTACTATGGCTAGGAATACAATGATCGCTCCGTCTATTGATTTGGATGTAATCAATAAAACACTGAGTTTAGATGGCGCGGAACTGCTCAACAACGTAACCCTCGTGTTGCATCAGAATTATTCAAGTTTTTGCACATGCTTGATAGAGGTTGATCGCTTCAAAACCAAAGCTACCACCTTGTCTTTCGCGTGCGAGAATCAGTTGCAACCCCCTTTCGACTATGCGTTAACGGCAACACCCTGTGCAACGGTCACCAACACAGAACTTGACCACGTCCTGTATGAAAACGAAGTTGTAAAACGCTTCCCTCACGATGTGTACCTCAAAGAAAATGGCATCAAGTCCTATTTAGGTGTACCACTTCGTTCAGAAACGGGCGAAGTGTTGGGCGTGCTTCTCTCCAGTTTCACCCGAGAGTTACATGATGTCGAAGAGATGATTTATCACCATAAGCTGTTCGCCCATGTTGTGGTTCACAGCCTACGTGCTAAATGGCTTTCAGCTCGCTCAGACAGCTTGGTCAATCAACTGAGTTTCGAGGTTTCCCACGACAATTTGACTGGCCTACTCAATCGAAGCTTTTTGGCGGATAAGCTCGAACGGTTGACCGAAATCGGGACAACTCCGTTTACACTCGCCTATATCGATATCGATAACTTCAAGTCAATCAATGACCTGTATGGCAATTACATTGGCGACCAGATCATCAAGTTCGTCGCCAAGACGATTGAAGAAACAGTCCACGACAAACAGCTGGCCTTTCGTATAGCGGGGGATGAGTTCGCCTTTATTTCACTATCTGGCGACCCGTTTGAAGTGTGTAATCGTATCATCGATAGACTTGAACAAGGGTATCAAGACCCAGCCCACACCATTCGAGTGAAAGTCAGCATCGGCTTAGCTCGCTACAGTGCTCATAGCTTAAATGCAGATCAAATCATGTTAAATGCCAGTCTCGACACCTATCCATTCAATGCTATGACACCCACTTGAGCTCACAATACTATCGAAGAGCAATGATCATTGATGCGTTAAGAAACGAGTTAGACCCCACGACCAGAGAAAACGAGATCTACGTGGTGACTCAGCCAATTGTCAGTCGCCACTCTGAACAATGGAACTACTTCGAAGTGCTTGCTCGTTGGAATAGCCAAGCGCTTGGTGCGATTTCTCCCCTGGAGTTTATCGAAGCTGCGGAGCAATCAGGACTGATCATTGAGCTTGGTGAGCGAATTGTTGAATTGGCCTGCGCCGCTAAACAGAAACTTGAAAAAGGATTGGGGCATAAAGTAAAGCTCGCGCTGAACTGCTCTGCCTATGAAATAACCAATGCCAAACGGTATTTAGAACACTTGCTAGAAACCATTGAGCACTACGGATTTAAACCGGAAGAGTTCACCATCGAGCTCACTGAAACCGTGCTCCTTTCACGCACCAAAGAAGTGAAAATTATCTTAGATAAACTCAGATTACTTGGTTTTACCGTGGCTCTCGATGACTTTGGTACTGGCTATTCGAGTTTAAACTACATTCACAGCTACCCAATAGACTGCATCAAGATCGACGCGACGTTTATTCGCAATATGTTAACCAACGAGACGTCTGAAAGTGTGGTTTGGCTCATCATCCAGCTAGCGAATAGACTTCAAGTGAGCTTAGTCGCTGAAGGGGTTGAAGACCAACAAGCGCTAGACAAGCTTTACGCGATGGGATGTGAACAAATTCAGGGCTACTACTTTGCTCGCCCTGCACTTCCTGAAGAAATCATTGAAATGCAGTCTGCACTTTTGGATAAACAGCAGCATGTTTCTAATGGCTAGCTTCCCCCCTTCGCTAGCCGGTTTTCTTTTTCCATACCGAAAGCAGGGTTGATAAAAAGATCTTATTTGATAATAATTATCATTAAGATTAAAAGATCGAGGCGAATCATGCATTGCCAGCAACCCTTGTATTTGTGTTTCTTTAAAGCACAGGACCGCTTTAACAATAAACTCACGTCTGGTGGTTTTGAACCCGACGTTATTCAAGACTACATCCACAGCGCAATGAACCTGTCGTCGTTTTATGAACCCGGAGCGACTAATGAAAACACACTACTGTGTGAGCTCTTCCTAAGACGGCTCTATTTCGACTTGTTGGACGCCATCCAAGACCCAATTCGCAGCCGAATATTTCGTCGTGTCTGCCTCGATTCCATTCACACGCCCCTACTCTGTCTCAAGCGGTTTTATTACCACTGGGATGACGGTGATATTCGATTTCTTCAATTACAACAACAACTACAGCGCATTCAAGCGCCTTTAGACTGATAACGTAAGGAATAAAAATGACTCAACCTTCAAACTCGCAATCATTTCGTGTTGAAAAGGACAGCATGGGAGAAGTGCAAGTACCTGAAAATGCGCTTTACCAAGCTCAAACTCAACGTGCGGTCGACAATTTCCATTTTAGCCGCCACAAGATGCCGGTCGCTTTCATCCAAGCACTCGCTTATGTTAAGCAAACCGCAGCGCTAACAAATGCTCAGCTTGGTTTACTCGAAGGTGACATTGCCAATGCAATTGCTGACGCCGCTCAGCCAATCATCGACGGAGAGCACTTAGAACACTTTCCAATCGATGTCTTCCAAACTGGCTCAGGCACCAGTTCAAACATGAATGCAAATGAAGTGATAGCTACGTTAGCAAGCGATGTTCTTGGTGCAGACGTGAGCCCTAATGACCATGTCAACATGGGCCAAAGTAGTAACGACGTTGTACCAACCGCCATCCAAGTCAGCAGCGCAATTTCAATTGAGAAACAGCTTCTTCCTGCTCTTGATCATCTGATTAACGCGCTTAAAGCGAAACGAGAAGAAGTGGGGCAAGTTGTCAAAACCGGCCGTACCCATTTAATGGATGCGATGCCAGTAACATTCGATCAAGAGCTTGGTGGTTGGCAATACCAAATCGAGCAAGCTCGCACCGGCATTGTTCATAGCTTGACGGCGGTTAAAGCGTTGGCTCAAGGCGGTACAGCGGTAGGTACAGGCATCAATGCCGATCCTAGATTCGCTTCTGCATTTGCCGATAACCTATCGCAAGCGACGCGTATCCAGTTCACTGCCAGCAGCAACTTCTTCTACAACCTAAGTTCGCAAGACGCGATTGTCGCGCTGTCTGGACAACTGAAAACAGCCGCAGTCGCCACCATGAAAATCGCGAATGACCTCCGCTGGATGAACTCTGGTCCTCTTGCGGGTCTTGGCGAAATCGAATTGCAAGGCCTTCAACCGGGTTCTTCAATCATGCCAGGTAAAGTCAACCCTGTGATTCCAGAAGCGGCGGCTATGGCGTCTGCGCAAGTGATTGGTAACGATGCCACCATTACCCTTGCCGGCCAATCAGGCAACTTCCAGCTTAACGTCATGCTACCGGTTATTGCTCACAACGTAATTGAAAGCATCGAGCTGCTGTCTAACTCAGCGATTGCACTAGCAGACAAAGCCATCGCAACCTTCAACGTGCGCGAAGGCAACTTGCAAGTTGCGCTGTCACGTAACCCAATTTTGGTCACTGCACTCAACCCAGTAATTGGTTATCTCAAAGCGGCGGATATTGCGAAGAAAGCCTATAAACAGGGCCGAGCCATAATTGAGGTGGCAGAAGAAGAGACCGATCTGGATAGAGCGACATTAGAACGTTTACTCGATCCAACTCAGCTAACAAAAGGTGGGGTTGCGCAGTAAAAAGCACACATCCTTGTGCAGTGTGCTCTGGTTTAAATCCAAGCCAGGGCAATCAGCAAAGCAGGCACCGCAATCATTGCGGCCATTTTTGCCAGCGACATCAGTTCGCGGAGTGCAACATCACGCTTTCTAGACGTCATGTGCTCCGCGGAATGCGCCGCTACAGCTTGTGTGGCGTTCATCGGTATTTCCTTAAAATACAGATTGAATCAAGGAGCGGCGATTCTACGTAAATGCCCTTCGAGGTGCAATGGCGCTAACCTATTCTTACTCCCCTTTAACCATCAACGCATCGTTTGCCATTTAACTAAGTAATAAAGCGGCACTCGGAACTGATAAAGCTTGCTCCGAGTGCCCTACCCTTTTGCTTTAGCCGAAAAGTTGGCTTGAGCTAAAAATCCCAGTCCTCATCTTCGGTGGCAACCGCTTTACCAATGACATAAGACGAACCAGAACCCGAGAAGAAATCGTGGTTCTCATCGGCATTTGGCGACAGCGCCGCCATAATGGCTGGGTTAACCTGACACAACTCATCAGGAAACAGAGGTTCGAATCCAAGATTCATCAGCGCTTTATTCGCGTTGTAGTGTAGGAAGTGCTTCACGTCTTCTGTCAGACCCACTTGGTCGTACAACGATTCTGTGTATTGGCTTTCAATTTCATACAAAGAGAACATCAGTGAGTAAGCCTCATCCTTAACCTTAGCTTGCTCTTGTTGTGACAGTTCGTTAAACGCCAGTTGAAACTTATAGCCAATGTAGTAGCCATGAATCGCTTCGTCTCGAATGATCAGTCGAATCAAGTCTGCGGTGTTGGTCAGCTTTGCTCGACTCGACCAGTGCATGGGCAGGTAAAAACCGGAATAGAACAAAAAGCTTTCAAGGAAAACACTAGCCACTTTTTTCTTGAGCGGGTCGTCTTGTGCTAGGTAATCTTCCAGTACTAACTGAGCTTTCTTTTGTAGCAGCGGATTCTCTTCAGCCCAACGAAATGCTTCATCAATTTGTGGCGTGGTGCACAAGGTCGAGAATACAGACGAATAACTGCGTGCGTGTACCGCTTCCATAAAGGCGATGTTGGTCAACACCGCTTCTTCGTGAGGAGTGCGAGCATCAGCCATTAAGGCAGGCGCGCCAACGGTATTTTGAATGGTATCAAGCAAAGTCAAGCCGGTAAAAACTCGTATCGTCAGGGTTTGCTCTTCTTGCGTCAGTTGCTTCCAAGTTTGAATGTCATTGGACAGTGGCACCTTCTCGGGCAACCAAAAATTCACCGTTAAGCGGTTCCAGATCTCGAGATCTTTATCATCTTGCATTCGGTTCCAGTTGATCGCTCGAACCGGTTCAGTATGTGGGTGACTCATAATGGGGTTCCTTGTTTACAACGAGCAAGAGACGCAGCCTTCAACTTGCGTACCTTCAAGGGCTTTTTGGCGCATGCGAATGTAATAGAGCGTTTTGATCTTCTTTTTCCATGCATAGATTTGGGCTTTGTTGATATCACGAGTGGTCACTTCATCACTAAAAAACAGCGTCAGGGATAAGCCTTGGTCGACGTGCTCTGTCGCTGCTGCATAGACGTCAATAATGGCTTTAGGGCCAATGTCATAGGCATCTTTGAAGTACTCGAGATTGTCATTACTCAGGTATGGCGCAGGGAAGTAAACCCGTCCAATCTTGCCCTCTTTACGAATTTCGACTTTTGCGGTGACTGGGTGGATAGAAGCCGTCGCGTCATTGATGTAACTGATCGAGCCTGTCGGCGGAATCGCTTGCAGGTTGCGGTTGTACAAACCAGACTCCATCACTTTAGACTGAAGCTGCTGCCAATCATCAATCGACGGCACCTGCATATCCAATCGTTCAAACAGTGCCGCGACAATACCCGTACGAGGCGAGTAGTCTTGCTGCAAGTATTTGGCGAAGAACTCGCCAGTGGCGTACTGAGAGTGTTCGAAACCAACAAAGACCTGCTGCTTCTCCTGAGCTAATTTGTTTGAAGCGGTTAAGCAGTGATATAAGGTCGTGGCAAAGTAAGCACGAGTAAAATCGACGGCCTCTTCGCTGTCATAGTGAATTTGCTCGCGAGCTAAAAATCCGTGCAGATTCATCTGGCCTAATCCAATGGCGTGGCTTTCATCATTGCCTCTACGTATCGACGGAACGCTGTCTATTGCACTCATTTCAGACACGGCGTTGAGCGCGCGAATCGACACCTCGACAGTATGGGCTAAGTGGCCGCCATCTAGCGCCTTCGCGATGTTGATTGAACCCAAATTGCACGAGATATCACGCCCCAGGTGGGCATAGCTCAAGTCGTCATTAAAGTGAGAGGCATCATTAACCTGCAAAATCTCGGAGCAAAGATTTGACATGTTAATTCTTCCCTTTATTGGATTGGCTGCATTCACCGTATCCTCAAACATAAGGTAAGGATAACCGGACTCAAACTGAATCTCTGCAAGGGTTTGGAACAATCCACGCGCCGAAATTTTACTCTTGCGAATACGCGGGTCATCAACCATTTCATAGTACTTCTCACTCACGCTGATTTCAGAGAAAGGCACACCGTAGACCCGCTCCACATCATGAGGCGAGAACAAATACATGTCTTTGTTCTGCTTGGCGAGCTCTAAGGTAATATCGGGAATCACAACGCCCAAGCTCAAGGTTTTGATGCGAATCTTCTCATCGGCATTTTCCCGCTTGGTATCAAGAAACTGCATAATGTCCGGATGATGCGCGTTCAAATACACTGCGCCAGCCCCCTGACGAGCACCTAACTGATTCGCATAAGAAAAGCTGTCTTCAAGCAGCTTCATGACAGGCACGACACCTGAACTTTGGTTGAGTATCCCTTTAATCGGCGCGCCTTGTTCACGCAGGTTACTTAAAAGAAGGGCAACCCCACCCCCTCGACGAGAGAGCTGTAACGATGAGTTAATTGCCCGACCAATACTCTCCATGTTGTCTTCAATACGCAGCAAAAAACACGAGATCAGCTCTCCGCGACTCTTCTTCCCCGAGTTGATAAACGTTGGTGTGGCAGGCTGAAAACGTTGAGAAATGATCTCTTGCATGAGATCCAGAGCAAACGCTTTGTCACCACGCGCAAGGGTTAGTGCCGTCATCACAACGCGGTCTTCGAAGCGCTCCAAATAGCGCTTTCCGTCGCGGGTTTTCAGTGCATAAGAGGTAAAAAACTTGTACGCTCCAAGAAAGGTTCTAAAACGGAATTTGACTTGATAAGCGCGATCCCAAATCAGTTGGAGAAACTCTCTATCATATTGTTCTAAAACTTCTTTTTCGTAATAGCCTTCGTTTACCAAGTAATCGAGTTTTTCCGCCAAGTTGTGGAAAAAAAACGTATTCTGGTTAACGTGCTGTAAGAAGAATTGACGCGCGGCTTGTCGGTCAGCATCTAGCTGGATATTGCCCTTTTCATCAAGCAAGTTAAGCATCGCATTGAGCGCGTGATAATCGAGCGGCTCGGTGCTAAGTTGGTTATCCATGTTGTTTCCAAAATTGTTCGAGTCCCTGCTGCACGGCTTGAATATCGTGCTGGGTTCCTGAAAGTTCGAAGCGATAAAGCACAGGGACCTGGCATTTATGCGCAATAATATTTCCAGCTTGGGCGAACAGTTCACCAAAGTTACGATTTCCCGAGGCGATCACCCCTTTGAGGTGCGCGCGGTTTTCTGCATGGTTGAGAACTTTGATCACTGATTTCGGTACCGCGCCGCGCCCTTCTCCATCCGCATAGGTGGGACAAACCAAAACATAAGGCTTAACTAGAATCGGCATAGGCTCGTCGGCGTTTATCGGAAGTCGAATTGAATCTACCTCCAATCTTTCAACGAACCGCTGAGTATTTCCCGACGCGCTGGAGTAATAAACAATCATTAGGGGAGCTGACTGATCATATCTGGACGAAAACCAGACCAATGTTTCGCTCCCGCCACAACAACGGGCGCTTGCCGATAACCCATCGATTGAACAGATTGCATCGCCGAGTTATCGAGCGTCAGATCAATCACTTTGTGTGCGATGCCTTTGGCTTTAAGTGCTTTTACTGTCGCGGTGCACTGAACGCATTGGGGCTTGGAATATACGACGATGTCCATAAAGAAATACCTCTCGGATTAAAACATAATGATAATTATTATCAATTGAATCTACATATAGTATTGCTAGGTAACTATTTGTCAATATATAGAAACCAACTGCATTACCCTCACTAAACTCATGGTTGATAAATAAATGATAATCAATATCATTCTCATGCATTTGCGAACAATAGGAATTTAGGAATTTTAAATGAGTATTCCAAGTTCAGATTCAACTCAAATCTCTATTCACGATATGGAGTGGCAAGGAGTCCGTCTCTCTGAGAGCGCGGCAAAACGCGTCGCGGGGCTAACCAAACAAGGACAGTATTTTCACCTTAGTGTCCGCCCTTCTGGCTGCACTGGGTTTGCCTATGAAGTCACGCTAGTCGACACCATCGCAGAGGATGATTTGCGATTTGAGTCACACAACACCCCTTTCTATGTCTCGTTGAGCGCCATGCCGATGCTTGACGGTACTGAACTGGATTTCGTCCGCCAGGGCCTTAACAGTCATTTCGTCTACAACAATCCCAATGTGAAAAACCTTTGCGGTTGCGGCGAAAGCTTTGGAGTTTGATCATGTGTGCAGTTGAAACACAGCCCGAAGTCGAAGAACTATTCCAAACCAGTCATTACAAAGAGGGTTTCTATACCCAACTTTCTTCTGACACTCTCTCCAAAGGCATCAACGAAGACGTTGTTCGTGCTATCTCAGCAAAACGCAGTGAGCCAGAATGGATGCTGCAATTTAGGTTAGATGCCTTCAGGAAATGGCAGCAGATGGAGGAGCCGCACTGGCTCAAAGCCGAGTATCCCGAGCTGGATTATCAGGACTACAGCTACTACTCTGCACCAAGCTGCGCAAGTTGTGACACAGGCTGCTCAGATGATGGTTCCAATGAATATTTGACCAAAGAAGTTGAAACCGCTTTTGAGCAACTCGGTGTGCCAGTTCGTGAAGGTGCGGAGGTGGCCGTTGATGCCATTTTTGATTCCGTTTCGGTTACCACAACCTACAAGAATGAACTGCAAGAGTTGGGAATCATCTTTTGTTCGTTTAGTGAAGCGATCCAAGAGCACCCCGAACTGGTACAGCAGTATCTAGGTACCGTCGTTCCGCCTGAAGACAATTTTTTTGCCGCGTTGAATGCAGCTGTCGCCTCCGACGGCACCTTTGTATACATCCCTAAAGGTGTTCGATGTCCTAGGGAGTTGTCGACCTATTTCCGCATCAATCAAGCGAAGACGGGCCAGTTTGAACGCACCATATTGATCGCTGACGAAGAGTCTTATGTCAGCTACATCGAAGGTTGCTCAGCCCCCATGCGCGATAGCTACCAACTGCACGCCGCGGTTGTGGAAGTCATTATTCATGATCGTGCAGAAGTAAAATACTCGACCGTTCAAAACTGGTTCTCTGGCGAAGAGGATAGCCAAGGCGGCATCTTAAACTTTGTTACCAAAAGAGCCGTATGCGAAGGCGACCACAGTAAGATGTCATGGACTCAATCTGAAACGGGTTCTGCTATTACCTGGAAATACCCAAGTGTCATACTCAAGGGTGACTATTCTGTTGGGGAATTCTTCTCGGTGGCGCTGACTAATGGCGTTCAACAAGCCGATACAGGGACAAAAATGATTCATATCGGCAAGCACACGCGTTCTACCATCATCTCCAAAGGTATCTCCGCGGGTAAGAGTGAAAACAGTTATCGCGGCCTAGTCAAGATACTGCCCAACGCAGAAGGGGCGCGTAATTTCACCCAATGCGACTCCATGTTGATCGGCACTCAATGTGGCGCACATACCTTCCCTTACATCGAAGTGAAAAACCCAACGGCTCAAGTGGAGCATGAGGCAACCACCTCTCGGATCGGTGAAGACCAACTGTTTTACTGTGTGCAACGCGGCATCAGTGAGGATGATGCTATTTCTATGATTGTAAACGGGTTTTGCAAAGACGTATTTTCAGAATTACCGCTTGAGTTTGCTGTAGAAGCCCAAAAACTGCTTTCAATCAGCCTTGAGCATAGCGTGGGATAAATCAATGCTAGAAATTAATGACCTGCACGTGAGTGTAGAAGACAATCCAATACTTAAAGGCATCAGCCTGACGGTGAATCCGGGTGAAGTTCACGCGATCATGGGGCCGAATGGCTCAGGTAAAAGTACCCTTTCTGCGACACTCGCCGGCAAAGACGACTACGACATTGATGCGGGTGAGATATTGTTTAAAGGTAAAGACCTAACCGAACTCGATCCAGAAGAACGGGCGGGTGAAGGTGTCTTCCTTGCATTCCAATACCCAGTTGAGATTCCGGGTGTCAGCAACAAGCTTTTTCTCAATACCGCATTAAATGAAATTCGTAATTATCGTGGCCAAGAACCGTTAGATCGCTTTGATTTTGAAGATCTATTGGAAGAGAAAGCAAATCTACTCAAGATGCCAACCACCCTGCTCAATCGTTCAGTGAATGAAGGGTTTTCCGGCGGCGAGAAAAAGCGCAACGACATTTTGCAGATGGCAGTGTTATCACCCGATCTATGCATTCTTGATGAAACGGACTCTGGTCTAGACATAGATGCTTTAAAAGCCGTCTCTTCTGGCGTTAACGCTCTGCAAGATGGTCAGCGAGCCTTCATTCTTGTCACACACTACCAACGAATTCTGAATTACATCAAACCAGATTATGTGCATGTCTTGTACAAAGGAAAAATCGTGCGATCAGGCGATCACACACTGGCACACGAGCTAGAGGAGAAAGGCTATGGGTGGATTACTGGTGAAGAGTAACTGTCCTTCAGTGGATACCTTACAGCACCTAGTACAGGGCCAAGACTGGCAACAAAATCAATTTGTTAAAGCAAAATCTGTGGGTTTACCTAGCGCTAAAGAAGAGGGGTGGAAGTACACGCCTCTCGAACAGTTCTATTCTCTGCCACTGCAACCTGCGGCCTTGCAGTCAGCGGAAAATATCTCCTATGAAGGGCTCAGCCTAGGTATCGATGCCTATCGACTCGTTTTCTTTGATGGTCACTTTTCAGCAAGATGTTCCGATTGGATTCCTAAAGTGCGGGTCACTCCGCTCAACGTGTTAAACGCAGTCGAAACCAATGAGCTCTCGCGCTCAGTGCGAGCCGATGCGTTTACCTACCTAAATGATGCGACAGCGTCAGGGGGCGTGCTGATTGAAGTCGAGCCCAATACGCGAGTCACCAAACCCATTTATCTGCTGCATATCAGCTCGGGTCAAAATGGCGAAGTGTGTAGCTATCGCCATCATATTGAGATGGCTCCCCTATCGGAACTCGAAGTGATCGAGCACCACATCTCACTTGAGCAAGGAGGTGGAGTGACGTTGTCACGATTAACAAGCTATATTGGTGAAGGTGCTAACTACCAGCACACCAAGTTGATCGAAGAATCAAACCAGCAACATCACTTTGGCCACAACGATATTCGCTTGCAAAGAGATGCCAAAGCGAATTCGACGGCCGTGCTGTTATCAGGCCTGTTGGTGCGTCATCAAACCAGCTCAGAACTGAGCGGCGATAATGGAGAGTTGGCGATGAACAGCGTCGCCATGCCGAGAGATGAGCAGACGTTTGATAGCCGAACGTATCTTAAGCACAATGCTCCACACTGCCGCAGCGAGCAAATGCATAAGATTATCGGTCGAGACAAAGGCAACGCGGTATTCGATGGCATGATTTACGTTGATCCGGTCGCCCTGAAAACTGATGGCCAAATGGACACCCATAGCTTATTGCTCAGTGACCATGCACAAATAAACTGTAAGCCTCAGTTAGAAATTTACGCCGATGATGTGAAATGTAGCCACGGCGCAACCACGGGGCAACTGGATAACAATCAAATTGACTATATGCGTGCCAGAGGAATAAACCGACAACAAGCCGAACAGATGCTGTTGTCCGCGTTCGTTTGCGAGGTTGCCGACAAAATCCGCCATCCAAGCCTGCGAAGTTACGTGAATACCAGACTTGCAGACTCGTTACACAAAGAGGTTAACCATGGCTGATTTACCTCCCATTGTAAGCCCGTGGGCAAAGGACTTTCCAGCGCTAGGTACGCAAGTCTATGGTAAACCGCTGGTTTATCTTGATACGGCCGCCACCGCTCAGACGCCTACTCCAGTGATCGAGAGAATGACGCAATTTTACCAGCGCGACTACGCTAGCGTTCATCGTGGCGCACACTATCTCAGCGCCAAGGCGACCGAAGACATGGAGCTGGTACGAACTCAAGTTGCTGATTTCATCAATGCCGACGAAGCCAGCAATATTGTGTTCACCAAAGGCACCACTGAAGCCATCAACTTAGTGGCCAATAGTTACCTTCGACCAAAAGTAAAACCAGAAGACGAAATCATCGTCACTGAGATGGAACATCATGCCAACCTTGTCCCGTGGCAACTGTTATCCGACCTTTGCGGTGTAAAGATTCGCGTCTGGGAAGTGAACAGCCAAGGCCAACTCGATGTGGCAGAGCTGCAAAAACTGCTCAACAACAAAACGCGCTTAGTCGCGTTGACACATGTTTCCAATGTACTGGGACAGGTAAATCCGGTGAAGAATATAGTCAAACTGGCGCACCAAGCAAACGTGCCGGTATTGATCGATGGTGCTCAAGCGGTTATGCATCAGCAAGTGGATGTCAGCGAGTTAGACTGCGACTTTTATACCTTCTCTGCCCACAAACTCTATGGCCCAACAGGTACTGGGGTGCTCTACGCCAAAACCGAGCACTTGACTAGCATGGTGCCATGGGAAGGGGGCGGCGCGATGATCGATCAGGTGACGCTTCCCATCGGCACATCTTATGGCCAAGCGCCGTGGAAGTTTGAAGCTGGGACGCCCAACATCGCGGGTATATTAGGTTTAGGGGCTGCGATTGAGTATGTTGAAAACATCGGCCTGAACGCAATCGCGGCTCACGAAGCCAAGCTTATGCACTACATGGAAAAGTCTTTAGCCAACGTGGCTGGAATCGAAATCTATGGAGAGAGCAAAAATCGCAGCGGCTTGATCTCATTTAACCTCAAAGGCCATCACGCGTTTGACGTGGGCGCATTTCTAGACAGGTACGGGATCGCAATTCGAACTGGCCACCACTGCGCCATGCCACTGGTAAAAAAGCTCGGCCAAAGCTCTGTCTGTCGCGCGTCTATAGGACTGTACACCAGTTCAAACGATATCGACAACTTGTGTCAGGCGTTGCAACGAATCAGCCAGTTGTTAAGGTGATTAATCATGACACCAGAAAAAGTACTCAAAAACTTTAGCCGCTGCGCCGATTGGGAAGAGCGATATCTTTATCTCATCGAACTCGGTGAACGCTTACCCGCCTACCCGTTGGATAAACAGCGAGCTGACTACCTCGTAGCTGGCTGCCAAAGTCAGGTTTGGGTCGATATTCAATGCTCAAAGCAAGGAATTCTCACTTTACGCGCCACCAGCGATTCTTCCATCGTTAAGGGGTTATTGTCGTTGATTTCGATTGCCTACGATAAGCAAAGTGTCGAGCACGCGAAGCGCTTTGACGTTCATGCTTGGTTTGATTCGCTAGAGTTAAAATCTCACCTTACTCCGGGAAGAACACAAGGGCTGGATGCCATTATTCAACACGTTCGCCATCTTGCGGCTCAAAGTGACATTACACCGCTCCCCCAATAGCCAATAGACATCACGTCAAGAGGCCTACGCTCTGGCCTCTTACTCTCAAACAAAATCGTTTGTCGTCTAGATAAAATCCATCAGTTGCTGCTCTCACACCTAGTCACTACACTGCGCCCGTCCCTAGCGCTGTGGGCCTATTATGCTCTTTAATATTGATGACTCTTCGATGCAACCAAACTATCTGGTTGACCCAACAACGCTCCCCCTAGATAGCCCCCTTTTAAAGAACTCGTTCTATTAACCTTTTGAGCACATGTAAACGCTCTCAACTATCTACATGACTTTATTGGAGTACTCGTTGTGAACAAACTTAAAGGCATCAGCCAGAATCGCATCGGAAAAGAACGTATCAAGCGTGAATATGATCTGCGCGTTCTTAACCTCGTCGGTGAAAGTGAATACCAATCTCGTATGGCGATCTGGAACAACCTTAACTTCACGAATGATACCGTCAATGACATTAAAACATTTGTTGATCAGGCATTTAGCAAGTTACAGCAAGAGCTGTCTAACAATAAGGCGGAGCTAAACATCGACTACAATGAGTTTGTAATTACCGCAAACGAAGAGATTAACTACATTAAAGGCAATGTCGCGGATACCACTTCTCAGTACTTTTGGTATGCGATGATTGCACTTATGGTGGCCGGTACAATCGCGATTTGTATTTGACGTCAAGCAGGCCCAATATCACTCACTCTTTTGAGTTGTCTATTTCATTCGAAGTGGGATACCTGATCCCGCTTCGACAAATGTTGACAGATAGATTACAAAACCCTGCTGATTCGTTCTAAAATCTGTTCACTGTTTTGATTTTGGACTCTCTGATGCTTGGGCGCTTGTACCTCATCTCGCTGGTTTACCTTTTCTCTTGCGCGGCATTTGGCCAAGATTTACAACATCAATGGCAAGCATTGTACCAAGAAGCGTGGCAACAGACAGAGGTCACCGTTAAGCAATCTCATATTGCTCAGTTTCCAAAAGCACTGTGGCTATCAAGCAGTCAGTACCCAAATTTCGAGCGCTTTAGCTGGCAAGACTTACGCACACTGGAGCAAGTTGCCACCTTCTGCCGAGCAACTGCGAATGCACCGCAGCGAATCTCAGACGCAATCGAATTTGAGCTGGCGTTATGCCAAAACAAAGCGCTTGATCCCGCTTGGTTTGCCAATCACACATTGTTGCATCCCGCGGGTGGCAGCTACGCAGATCGCTATTTGGAACAAGGTAGAGCGCATAACCAAGTATTCTCACCCGAGCTTCTTGCCTTCACCAGCTTATCCAACCCGAATAACCCACTCTATTCACAAGTCTCCACGCTTTCTGCAGAAGGTAAACAAGCCTTGATTAACGGTTACCGAGCTTGGTTAGAAGGTGATGCCTTATGGCTAAGTGGAGAGTCTGGCTGGAAACGAGTAACGGAAAATGTCTGGCAGCCACTTGCGAAACACTACAACATCACCCTAACAGGAAACAGTTGCGGCTTAACTTACAGTAACTTATGTATTAGCCATACTGACACGACTTGGCTCAGTCAGCAGCAGTTGTTGTTGCTTTTCGGCACTTTAGTTGCTGTGTTTATCGCTCGGCTTAGCGTACTCAAACACAAACAGCAGCGAGAAAAGCGCTTTGTTCTACAATTATTAACTCACGAGTTGAGAACGCCTATCACCAGCTTAGGGCTCACCATCGAGCTGTTTCGTGATCAATTCGATCAGTTTGATTCAGAGACTCAGCAAGCGTTTTGGCGTTTGCTGTCCGATTACCAAAGACTGTCGCAACTGACAGAGAACAGCAAAGTCTACCTAAATGCCAACAAGGGAACCGCACTGCTATCCCAAACGGCCTCGGTACATGATTGGCTTACCCATTGCTGTGACAAACATCAGGTCGAGTTTTCACTTAATCAAGATAAAGAGATAACGCTACCCTATTACTGGCTTTCTGTTTGTTTAGACAACTTGATCAAAAATGCGAAACAACACGGTCAAGGCGAAGTCTATGTCAGCGCGCACCTTGGCAAAACACTGACCATTGAAGTTCAAGATCAAGGGCATTTCCCAAATGCTTGGCAGCGCATGTTTAGGCGAAGAAAGGTGTCCAGCGATAACATGGGCATAGGATTACACATCGTTGCCCACCTTATAAAGCTCGCTAATGGCAAGCTAATCTTACTGCGTAAACCAACTCGATGTATTTTGGAGCTGCCGTATGAGCACAATACTTCTGATTGAAGACGATCAACTCCTAGGGCAAGGCCTCGTCAGCGTCTTTGAAAATAATCACTACCGATGCTTATGGGCGCAAAACAGCGAACAAGCCCAAAAGCTCTGGTATAAAGCAGATTTGGTGATTCTCGACAGACAGTTGGACGACGGCGATAGCTTACAGCATCTCCCACATTGGATGTTGCTTAAGGCACTCCCAGTCATTGTGTTAACGGCCAAAGTCACGGTTGAAGAGCGCGTGGAAGGCTTGATGGCCGGCGCTAAAGACTATGTAAGTAAGCCATTCTCTACCGATGAGTTGCTCGCGCGTGTCACTTCTCAGCTTCGTCCCTTAGGCGGCGGCCAACTCAATTATGCCGACATCCAAATAGATATAGGTCAACGCCAAGCAAGCATTGGGCCGCAGTCGGTCGCACTCAAACCCAAAGAGTTTCAACTCTTATTATTGCTGGTACAAAATCAAGGTCGAGTATTTCATCGCGATGAGTTGCTCAATAAAATTTGGGGTTATGAAGCCTTTCCAAACACGCGTACGGTCGACAATCACGTTTTGCATTTACGCCAAAAGCTGCCGAGCTTAAACATTGAAACCCACCGAGGCGTAGGCTACCGATTGAGAGAGGCAAACCAATGAGTAAATCCACATTGTTTGGCGCCACGTTTTTGATCGCGCTCGTCGCCTCGACACCTAGCCACAGTGAGCTATTCCTTGATACGCCGTTGCAACCGGCTTATCAAGCAACACTCAATCGACAACCTCAACTCGCTTGGCAAGAGCTAACCCTTGCTCTCAGTCAGCACGAACTTGACGACCAGCTTTGGTTACCTGTGAAACAAGAAGTCCTCCACCAGACCGATTGTGGGAGCGCTCTGTCAGGTAGTTCGGCTAACAACCTGCGGCTCAGCTTTGTGAAGCGATTTGGTACCACGGCGAAAGGCTATCAGGTGCGAATTTCCACAGAGAACAGCCCGAGCGCCATGGATGTCACGTTATATACCCCAGATGGTTCGCCATTAGTCTCAGGGCAATTTGCCGCAGGGCAAAGCTATCAAGAATTTGAAAGTATTGAGTTGTTACAGAAACCACGCTCTGGGGTGTTCAATCTTGTTATTGACGAGCAAACCATTGGATTAGTCATTGCTATTGAAGACCAGTCGCAATGGCTCGCCTTTAATCAACAGCGCGCCATCCCAACCGTCGAATTGAACCTGCCACAAACCCTTCCAGGTTGCCCGAGTGTGTCGGCAAGTTGGCAGTGGTTTGATAGCGATTATCGAATGTTAGGTCACAAAGTCGCGTTTCAACAAAACCCGCAGCCAATACCAGCCAACAGCCCTTATCAAACACAAGCAAAACACCTTAGTGCTAGCGTCGAACGAGTCGAGTTTCAGCATGGAGTTCGCATCGAATACATTCAACGCATTGCCATTCCATACCAGTAAAATCATAGGCATCACTCATTCTCGAATGGAGACAAATGGGTGACAAAACTCTAGGTAGATTCACGTTAAATACTCCTAACTTAATGTCGGAGTCTCACAATGAAATTAAATCTACCTTTTTTAACAACGCTACTGGTTGGCAGCACTTTGGCGGTCAGCACGTTAGCCCAACCAATTGAGCTCACTGCAAATAAACAACACGTCTCAATTGTTCCGGAAACCTTACAGATAGACTGGAACGGTTTGTCCATCAATGACAATGCCCTATCGATCAATCAGCAAACCAGCTCCAGTTATCGGCTGATAAAGAAAAGTGCAACGTATGCGAGCTGGCAAGTTCAACCAAGTGGTATCCAATTGCAAGCGTCGCTGGAGGGCGAGGTTTTGCAACTCACCTTGACTCCGCCAAACAACCTGAAGATTGACCGAAAACATCCGTTAGTGATTGGTTGGTTTGAACTCAACGAACAGAAAGTCGATACCTTGTTATTGCCTCTTAGCGAGGGAATGCGTATTCCAGTGAAGCATGCAACTTGGGCAAACTTCCTTGCTGATGAATACTCAGGCTCAAATACGACTCAAGGCTTGAAAATGCCCTTCTGGAGTGCGGAACAACAAGGGCGCTTTATCAACTACCATTTGCTGTCACCCACGAACAACCAGTTGAGCTTCTCGAACCACAAAGGTCGAGTTGATATGGCGCTAAACCATCACTTCACTCCTTTGAACCGTAATCAGCCGCTGCGAGTAAACATCTCTATAGGTGACGACATATTGAGCGGCGCAAAGCAGTACCGAACGTGGCGACAGACTCAGCGGCTAGCCGATCCCTTAAGCGCGAAAATTGCCCGTAACCCAGAGATAAAAAAACTGATCGCAGCCAACCACGTTTATCTCTTTGGCACTGGCCCTATTAGCATTCAGGATGTCAAAAACTGGTGGGGCCTAAACGAATGGTATACAAAAAGATCAGGGTTAATCCTGTCTCGTGAGGCAGAAAAAGAACTGTCTTCATTGAGCAAAGATCAAGGTTGGTTTAGCGCATTTCACAAGCAGTTGCTGCTAGACGAATTACAATCCTCGTTAACGAAAAAATTCCCAGTTCCTCACCCAAGCTTAATTGACAACACCATAGCAACTCAGTACCAAATGGCACAGGCTCGTAAATCGTGGCTGATTAAACAAGCGGGCCAATACTTAGTTAAACCATCAAAGTGGGGCCAGGCGTTATCTAGCGATATGCTTAACACCTTTCAACAAGCGGGTCTTTCCCATTTGTGGCTTGGCTTTGATAATTGGATGCCAAGTTTCTATCAACCGGAAAGCGTAAATAAAGCCAAACAACTTGGCTACCTTGTCGGGGTTTACGACTCATACAACACGGCGATTGCACAAGGTGTGAATGATGGATGGCTCACTGCCTTGCTCCCTGACGAGATGCGTAATGACTGTGCGATTGAAAAAGCTAATGGGGATAAAAAAACAGGTTTTCGCGGTAAAGGCTTCTATCTGAATCCAAATTGCCACTTAGATTATGTTAAGCAACGTATTCTCGATATTGCTCATTACGGGGGGTTCAATAGCTTGTTCCTTGATGTTGACGGTACATCAATGGCTCGAGAAGACTATCGAGATAACAGTAGCCAAACTGAGGTCCTGTCTGCTTACAACAAACGTTTAAATTGGATCAGCCAGCAAACATCATTGGTATTAGGTTCTGAAGATGGGAATGCATTAACCAGCACAGGTATGACGTTTGCTCACGGATTGGAGACAGTGGGCTTTGGTTGGGTAGACCCGGATATGACCAAGAATAAACAATCTAAGTACTACTTAGGTCGCTGGTACCCCAATCACAAGCCGGAATATTTCTTCAAATCAGCACAGGTAAAAGAGCCTTATCGCAGCTTGCTGTTTTCACCTCAATATCGTCTCCCACTCTATCAAGCGGTGTTTCATGATGAGGTCATCAACAACCATCATTGGCATAGTGATAGCCTAAAGTTCAGTGACGTTAAAGCGTACCGAGATCTCACAGCAATGCTATACAACACTCCAGCAATGGTTCATTTAACAAGAGACGAGGCACTGAGTGTTAACAGTCCAAGAATTAAAGCTCTTCAACATTATCAAGCCGGCTATTCACCACTCCATAAGGCTCTGTGGGATAAGGCGCTGACCGACTTTGTTTGGCTAAACCCGCTCGGTACGGTGCAAAAAGCGACCTACTCTGATGGCAGCATTATTGTGGCTAACTTTACCCAACAGCGCGTCAAATACGGTGACAAACACATTGACCCGCTTGCGATTTACGCAGAGCTTAGCGATGGCACTCGGTTAGATTGGCAGAGTCAATAAATGTAACCGAACAAAGTGCGCCACGGAACCGTTACCCGTGGCCACTCAAATGCAGTGCTAACCAAAGTAGACAGTCACACCTTTTCGTTTAAGAAAGTCGATATCAGCTTTTGGTGCCGATTTATCAGTAAGCAATATTGAGATCTGGTCTGTCGCACCGATAGTAGAAGGGAAGATTTGACCAAACTTGCTTGAATCAGTGAGGATAATATTGCGACGCTGTTTAGCCAAAATAGTGTCGGCAATGTCTGCACGCATCATATCTCGACTAGTGAAGCCCGTATCTTGGTGGAAACCATCAATACCCAAAAATGCAGTACTAAAATGAATGTTTTCAATACAAAGCTTGGTAAGAGGTCCAACTAAGCTTTCACCTTGATGCTGATACACACCACCGAGCAATATGATGTTTGCAGAGGTATTGCGAATTAGGTGAGCGATGTAAGCAGAGGGGGTGATAATGGTAACGTCACCTCGCTCCGCTAACGTCCTAGCCAACAAGGCGTTGGCACTGCCACCTTCAATCAACACCGTTTCATTAGGAGCAACTAGGTCAGCCGCTTTATTGGCTAATGCCTGTTTAATATCAAAGCGTACTTCGAGCCGACTATCGATGTCGTCGCTTTGCAGTGCCATCGCCGCACCATGAACACGCTTCAAGTAACCTTCATGCTCTAAGAAATTCAGGTCTTGACGAATAGTTACTCCAGATACGCCTATTATCTCTACCAATTCAGTCACTTGTATACGTTTTCGATCATTGACGAGTTGCAGAATTTCATTTTGTCTTGGGTTCATCGTACTGGCTCAATAAAGTAAGAGGCACTATTATAGTGCCTCTTACTTTCATTTGAAACTAAAGTGAAACTTCAGTTACAGCTCGTGCTCAGTACGTGCGATGATGTCGTCTTGCGCGTCTGGTGATAGCGCGGTGAAGAAGGCTGAGTAGCCTGCAACTCGCACAACAAGATCACGATATTGTTCAGGGTTCTTCTTCGCAGCTAGCAAGGTCTCACGAGAGACTATGTTGTACTGCACGTGCCAACCTTTGTGGTGGTTGAAGAAGGTGCGAATCAACATAGAAAGCTTGAGCTTATCCCCTTCAGACTCAACCGCTGCTGGGCTTAACTTCTGATTAAGCAGCACGCCACCAAGGATCTTGTTCGCTTGGATCTTACCGACCGAGTTGTACACAGCCGTTGGACCTAAACGGTCTGAGCCAGATGACGGGCTTGCACCTTCTGCCAATGGCGTTTTCGCTTTACGACCATCTGGCGTTGCCATGGTTGAAGCACCGAATGGGACGTTTGCCGAGATACTTGATGTACCTGCGTAGTAACCACCGCCAATTGGACCACGCCCATGACGCGTATTTACAAACTGCCCTAGCTCATCAATGTACACTTGGTAAGCGTCTGCCAGTAGTTGGTCTACTGCATCATCATCGTTACCGTATTTTGGTGCAAAGTTGATAAGACGTTGGCGAAGCTGTTCGTTCTCCATGCCGTCGAAATCTTCTGCCAATGCTTTTGCCAGCTCTGGCTGAGTGATTTGCGCGTCATCGAAAACAAGGTGCTTGATGGCTGCTAGGCTGTTACCCAAGTTTGCGATACCGACTTGCAAGCCAGATACCCAATCGTATTTCGCGCCGCCTTCTTTCACGGTTTTACCGCGAGCCAAACAGTCATCCACCAGCGTTGAACAGAAGATGTCTTGTGCCTGCTGTTCAAGCACGCTGTCGACTACCGTATCAATCTCAATCGATTTACGGGTATAGTAGCGGATTTGCTCTGCCCAAGAAGCCGTCACTTGCTCAAAGTTCTCAAAGTTACCTTTCGCTAATGACTTATCGTGCGGCAAGAAGGCTTTACCCGTTGTTGCATCCACACCTTCGTTCAATGAAGCGAGCAGGATACGAGCGAAGTTAATGAAGCTCATGCCCGTACAACGGTAACCCCATTTGCCCGGAACCGCCGTCTCGATACAGCCGATAGATGCGTAGTTGTAAGCGTCTTCTTTCTCTACACCAAGCTTGATGAATTCAGGGATGACAATCTCATCGTTGTTGAACGCTGGCATACCGAAGCCGCATTTAATCACTTCAATACAGCCCATTAAGAACTCTTGGTTTAAACCTTCATGGTAACGCACACTCAAGTTAGGTTGCGTCGAACGTAACTGACCACAAGATTCCAGAATCGCCCAAGAAAGGGGATTCACTGCATCTTCAGGCTCACCCTTTTCATTCAACTTCTGACCGCCGATACACACGTTTTGATACAGCGGAGAACCTGCCGATGCTTTTGAGTGTGCACCAGAGCGAATCTTGTTTACTTCAAGCAACTTCAACCAGCAGCTTTGTAAAAGCTCTAGTGCGAAGTCTTTCTCAATCGTGCCGTTTTCGATATCGCGAACATAAAATTCGTTGAGGAATTGGTCCATACGACCGAAAGAAACCGAGTGACCGTTCGATTCGATTTGTAGCATCAATTGAACGAAGTAGCTCAATTGCAGTGCTTGCCAGAAGTTTTCCGGCGCATCACTCGCGACATGACGACAGTTTGCCGCAACGCTTTCTAACTCAGCTTTGCGCAGCGGGCGCGTCTCTTCTAACGCCATTTTTGCCGCCAATTCAGCGTAGCTCACCATGTGATCTTGAATCGCAAGCAGTACGATTTCGACTGATTTATAGAACTGCTCTTTCTTCAAGCCTTCAAAGGTCGAAACATCATTGTTAGCACGGTGCTGACGAACATCCTCTAGCAAGCCGTTCATGCCTAGCTTCAAGATTTTTTCGTTATCCACCGCAAGGTGCGCGTCACCCGAAGTCATGTTGCCTTCAGCTTTAATGATGGAGCTGGCTAAGATTTCTTGCTGCTCATCAGTGAACAAGCCATAACAACGGTCTTGAACGGTTTTACCGCGCCAGTACGGTGTGATGCTGTGGATGCTTTGCTTATCTTCTTCAGTGACCGCAAAGCCTGCACCAGGACGGTCAGCTAGCTCATCAATTTCCGCTTCAATCCAACGTACAGTGTATTCTGGGAAAATAGGCGCAGCGCGCACTTTGCTCGCTTGGTTACCGACAATCAACTCATCGTGTTTAATCCAAATCGTACGAGTGCGTAAGTGCTCTTGCAGTGCTAGCGCACGTTGGACAATCACAGGTTTGTCTTCGTTTGCTTGATAAGCACGAGTGTATGCCTCTGCACGCTCGGTACAGACAGGTGGCGTTACGATATTTACCAGTGCCAATTTGTGCGCTTTGATACGCTCAGGAAGGTAATTCAGGTCCATAGTTAACCTCTTACAATCACGTTAAGTTGGGTGTTTTCGCTTGCGTATTGCATGGCGCTTTCTAGCAGTTCTGGTTTGTTTAATGGCTTGTCAGAACACTCGTAAGGCATATCGAGCAAACGGTATTTATTGATGCCGAGCGTGTGGTACGGCAGCAAGTGAAGTTCTTGGCAGCTTTCTAGTGAAGCCGCAAAATCGATGATGTCTTGCAACTCTTCGATGGTGTCATTGAACCCCGGCACAACGGGAACGCGAATCACAATGCGCTTCGCGATAGGTGCCAGTTTTCGAAAATTGTCTTTGATGCGTTTTAGTGAACCTTTCGCCCAGCTAAGAAACTTCTCTTCATCGGTGTGTTTTAAATCCGCCAACCAGCAATCAATATACGGCGCGGCTTTTTCAACGTTCTTCCACGGCACATGCATGCACGATTCAATAGCGGTAGAGACTTGGTTGTCATGCAGACGCTGCGCGAGTTCTGCCACCAAATCCGCTTGCATGAGTGGCTCACCACCGGAGAAGGTCACGCCACCTTGGCTTTGGTCGTAGAAAGGTTTGTCTTTCATCAAGGTGTCGAACAGCATGTCTGATTTCGCCTCTTCACCGCAGACGGTCAGTGCTTGCGTAGGACAGACGTTTCGCAGCGCGATCAGTTGGTCTTCTTTGATAGCTTTGCGATTGATGATGATCTGGTTGTCGATGCGTTGAATACCATCACCCACCGTTTCAATACCCGCTGTGGATTGAGTTGTGGCTTGATACGCAGAAACGCACAGCTGGCAACCTTCCATACAGCTTCGCTGATCAAATAAGAGTGAATGCTTTTCGCTGCGGCTTTCTGGGTTTTGACACCAAGGGCAAGACAAGCTGCATCCTTTAAGAAAAAGAATGGAACGAATGCCATCGCCATCATGGGTAGAGAATCGTTGAATATTGAAATACATCTCTGCTTGCCTCTTGGTCTGTGCTACCGCTGTGTACTTAATCCGTTTCTTGCTGGTTAAGTCTTATGAGCGGCTTTTCTTTGTTCGAACTGAAAGCTTCATTTGAGCGTTTACAAATTTCACTTAACTTTCATTTAATGAAATTATTATAGTTTCAAATGAAATTTCAATTGATCAAAATCAAGATCTCGTTCGATTGTCAGATCTATAGTGATCCCATCATCAAAACGAAGATTTTGTTTAAGGTAGAAACCATGATTGAACTTTATTTAGATACTGCTGATGTGGCAGAAGTAAAACGCTTTAACCAGTGCCTACCGCTAAAAGGCGTGACGACAAACCCAAGCATTTTGGCGAAGTCAAAACAGGGACTAAATGAAACCCTAGCAGGCATGCAAGAAGCACTTGGCGGTACACCTCGCTTTCACGCTCAAGTCGTGAGTTCAACCGTCGAAGGTATGCTGGCAGAAGCGCGCCAACTGAATGAATTGCCTTACGATATGGTGGTAAAAGTGCCAGCAACAGAAACCGGCTTAGCGGCAATTAAGCTAATGAAAAAAGAGGGAATTCAGGTTCTTGCTACCGCTATCTATTCAGCTCAACAAGGCTTCCTTGCAGCGCTGTGCGGTGCAGACTACCTAGCACCTTACGTAAACCGCATTGATGCGATGAACGGCAACGGTGTTGAAGTGGTCGCGGATCTTCAATTGTTGCTCGATCAAAACCAATTACCAGCGAAGATTTTGGCAGCCAGCTTCAAGAACACTCAACAAGCGATGGAGGTGATGAAACTGGGTATCGAAGCCATTACATTACCAACTGATGTGGCGGCACAAATGTTCGCACATCCAGCAGTAAAACCGGCGGTTGAACAGTTCGATAAAGACTGGAAAGAGACGTTCGGCGAGAAACTTTCATTTGAAAGCTAGTCATTCAAAAGCCGCTGAACACTAGCGGCTTTTTTACTCACGATTTCAGACACAACCTTCCTACCCCTCGATCTTCGATATCTAAGAGTTCAAATTTATTAATAGCATATGCTATTAATAAGCATATAGTCATACTGTTCAATTCAGAAAAAGCTAGGAGTCAGCATGATTTACGCTGTGCCGTGCAATAGCACATTGATCAGTAACCACTTCTCTCGTTGCGAGCAAATCGCCATCATCGATTCAACCACTCATCAGACTCAATACCTGTCTATCGCGCCCGATACATCTTGTTGTAGCGTAAAGAGAAAGTGGCAACAGGTTATAGCTGGTTACAAAGTAGACGTTGTTGTGGTGAGGAACATTGGCCAAAATATGCTCAAGGGACTGTTTCAGTCTCAAGTTAAGGTGCTAGCTGCAAAAACGAGGCAAGATATACGCAACATCCATTTTGCCGAGCTTATGCCAGTGGAGAGTTTGGACTACGGCCGTGTATCACCAAAGAAAAAGACCTGTGGCAACAGCAAGAATGCCGCCCTCTCTTTGGCACCGCCGCAGTCAGGCTGGCACTCAATCCGGAGGGTTAGACGATGACATTACTGCTTACTGTACTTATATTTGTGAGTTTTATCAGCCTCATGGCGATTGGGGTCATGTTCTCTCGCCGACCGATTCAAGGCAGTTGTGGCGGTCTATCTAAGCTAAGTATTGCTCGGGAGTGTAATTGCAAAGACACTTGCGAAGGAACAAAGCGCACGCTTTATCAAATTAAAGAGCCTGATTAAGCGCCTGCTATTGAAGTTTTAGAGCGTGACCTTGGATGATGCTGCTCGCAACCTTTTGCCTCGCTCGTTTGATGATATTGCCAAACGTTTGACGTGACACCTGCATCTGCACCGCAGCATCAATCTGATTGAGCCCTTCTTGATCGGCGAGCCTCAGCGCTTCTAACTCATCTGGCAGCAGTTCGACAACTTGCAGCTCGTCCATTCTAACGCCATTAGGTTTGTAAAAAGCATAAGCTGCGCGCGTGCAGACTTTTCGGTGTATTTTCGGGCGAGCCATAATCTCAATCCAACAGTTTCTCAAAGAGACGTTATCGTTACGTCGGTGCAAGATTGTAGCAACCTAGCCAAGACTAAACCATCTGAATCCAAAGGTTGCATTTATGACTGAGCCGATTTCGCGCAGAGAGGACCAGTTACTCTCTGCGCTTGCCTGTCACTAACTCGATAGATTACGCAGCTTTGGATCGTCGGTAAGATATTCGACAAACTCTACCTCAAAACCCGCAGGGTCAACAAAATAGATGTTCTTACGATACGGTTCTTCAGCGCCAGGTTTGGCGATAGAAAAACCTGCGTCTTGTAGGCGGCCGATCACAGCATCAATATTGTTGGTGACATAGGCAAAATGCGCTAATCCAACCTGATGGCCGGGTAAATCACGGTTCTCTCCTTCCCCGTGGTCACTCAGCGCAATATATTGATACTCATCACCAAAATGTAACCAGTTTCTCGGCTTTCCACTCCACTCGCCCTGACCTTCATCGCGAACATACCAATGCGGGAACGCCGCTTGATAGAACTTCAACATTTCTGGGATATCTTTTACTACTAAGTTCACATGCTCTAGTTGAATCATGGTTTTCTCCTTTGATTTCTTAGCCAACGGAGACCATGCTAAAACCTCAAGTTAGGTTTAGGTAAAGTGTTTTTTTGCTTTTTTTTACTCAGGTGCGTTTTTCACTAGCGCGACCATGATCTCGCCACTTTCAGGCTTAAAACTCTCTGGCTGGGTGATCAGATTGATATGCTGAGCGGTACTGACAACAAATAGAGGCACCACCGTCGCCGATTGGTATTGCAGTTGGTAATCCTCAAAGGTGAAACTATCGCTTATTCGAGTGTGCTTAACCTCCGCCCCCTGAGCGATCAAGCTGGCAATTTGTTTATAGCCAATGGTTCCTCCAAGCAACAACGAGTAGGAATGCTCTCCATTATGAGAAAGCTTGTCTAATGAATCTTGGTTCTTTTTATCTTGCAAGCTAAACACTTTTCTGGCGCCAAATTCATGAGAAAAGTGCACGCCCGCCACAGAGTTTAAGTGCTGGTCGGGAGTAACAGATATCACCTGCCCTATACCGATCAAGTCTAAATACTCATCCGCATGGCTCGACGTTGGATTCCCATAATAACTTTCAAAACCCGCCATGCGCGCCTTACTAACGTAATCCCAGTTGGTATCCGACATCAGTACACGGCAATCGTAGTTTTTTATTGCGGTACCAATCGTTCGAGCCACATCATTTGCGCCAACAATGAGGAAACCTCGCGGAGACGGTTCCGCAACCCCAAGCAACCTTGCAACGGGACGCGCTGTTGCACTCTGCAGTACGACTGTCCCGATGATCACCATAAAGATCAGAGGTACCAGCAAATTCGCCTGTGAAACTTCTAAGTGCGTTAATTTTAGGGCAAACAACGAGGACACCGCGGCGGCTACAATACCACGTGGAGCAACCCAAGCGAGAAAGGCTTTCTCTTGAAGCTCTAGGCTACTTTTGAGGGTTGAGAGAAAAATGGATACCGGACGCGATACAAGCTGGATGAAGGCAAACAACACCAACGCGGATAGACCTAGCTGTTCAAAATCACTGAGCTCAACACTGGCTGCGAGCAAAATAAACAAACCAGAAATAAACAGGATGGTTAAGTTCTCTTTAAAATGAAGAATATGACTGATGTTGACGCCCTTGGCATTGGCTAACCACACCCCCATCACGGTGACCGTCAATAAGCCTGATTCGTGCTCTAAATAATTTGAGGCGGTAAATACCCCAAGTAATATGACAAGAACGGCAAAAGGCTGCAGATACTCTGGTAGCCAATGCCGCCTTATGATTGCTGCGACTAAAGCGCCTGCCGCAATACCAAGCGCAAAGCCAATCAGCAGTATGAGTCCAAACACAATCAGACTGTTCACTTGGCTTTGCGAAACAATGAACTCGTAGACCATAACAACAAACAGAGCGCCCAACGGATCAATCAGTATCCCTTCCCAACGCAGAATGTTTGACAATTTGCTGCTGGGTCGCACGGTGCGAAGCAAAGGCACAATCACCGTAGGCCCCGTCACAACGGTCAAACTACCGAACAGTAAAGAGAGGGCCCAATCAAACCCTAATAGATAGTGGGTAGCCGCTGATGTCATTGCCCAAGAGATGATGGCCCCAAGGGTCACAATACTCCAAACGCTTTTGCTTATTCCTCTTATCTGCTTGAAATTCAGTGTCAGGCTGCCTTCAAACAGGATCACAGCAACGGCAAGGGAGATAAACGGGAAGTAAAGCTCACCCAAGGTATCTTGAGGTTGGAGTACACCTAAGATAGGTCCAACAATGAGCCCTGTGACTAACAAGAATAGAATCGCTGGCAGTTTAAAATGCCAAGCAACCCACTGACAGCACAACCCCAACAATCCAATACTGGCCAGAGTCAGCGCAATTGTTTCTGAAGACATCAACAAATTCCATTTCGTGGACCTAATGAATCTTGATTAAGCACGCTTGCCTAACCCTTTTCCCAGGTCATGAGTTAACTGTGATTTCCGCTTGCACGGATGAATAAGAGAGTACTCCTTTAAAGTAGCCAACAATCGCCCATTATTGAAAGCACTGTTTGCCAAAACCAAAAAGGACGGTTTATAAAAACCGTCCTTAAAGAAGATTGAGCCATGTGGCCAACTACTTGAAATACGCTATTAAGCTCAATCTAGTTGACCAACAATACCTTACTTAATCGCAAAGTAGTCTAGCGCTATGCGCCCTTTGCCTTCTAGGTTTCCGACAGGTTGCATTTCCACTTTGATCGCATCTCCCTTTAACTCAAATTCGTTAACCGTCACCTTAATCGCATCACTATCAAATGAGTTCACATCGACATTCGCAGCGACGATGCGGCCGTCCACAATCAAGTCAAAGGCAGGAATCTCAGCTTGCTTGGGAACCACAAACTCTATCGAATAACGTTCGCCCGGCGTGGCATAAGCCGTGGCATAGATTCCACCATTGTCATACCAACCAGTTCCATTGAAATCAAAGCTCTCCGCCTTCCAGTAGCTGAAGTACGCATGATAGTCCTCGCTATTTTCTGGCGATGCTGGCGTCCATTTCACTTCATCAAGTTTTACTTCCTCTACATAACTGAAGCCATGCGTCTGCATCGTTTGTTTGATGAAATCAAGGCGAGTGAGCGTGTTTTCAAACGTGTCAAACCAGTAGCGCGCGCCTATCTGTATCCCAATCTCGCCCAAAAGGTAAAACTCACCATCCTTTTCAACCGTGATACCAGACCCTGAATCCCCAAGAATCGAATGCCACTGCAGATCGGTTTGCGGGGTGTAGGCGTCGTCAAAAACCAATGGCGTCACCCAACGGTTGTGGCGATCAAGGTAAACGTATTTTGTCCCGCCATTTCGACCGTTATAGTTTCCGTAGCCAATCTGATTAACTTTATAGTGCTCTTTTGGATCAAACATACCTTCAACTGGCAACTTGGCAGGCTTAATCCCAGTGATCGGTGTATCCAATCGAACCAGTGCGAAGTCTCTACCATCAGGAGACGTAAACTCGTATTCCCCATACTCCCCATTCGGATCGGTAATCGCACTGACGCTTTTTACCTGATGGAACACACCATCCTCATCTTTTTCGAACGATGAGCACGTAACTCGGTTTTGATAGTTTTCAGATTTTGCGCCACTCACATGATCCGCTGTAATAACCCAGAATGGGTCGATAAGTGTCGCGCTGCCCGCGTTCATGTGACAAGCGAAGTCAAACTTGCTCTGCAAAGCAAACTCTTTATGCTGCTGAACGGAGCGATCAGCACGACCTAAGCCTGCGTTGGCCGAAAATGACGCCAACACTGCGGTAGCAATAAGTAACTTGTTCATTTATTTGCCCTCACTTAGGTTGATCGCTTCCAAGCTCAAATAGCCGTCGTTTTGTGACCAACCAAATTGATCAGGCTTAAATGCAAGTTGAATCGTTAAAATGTCTGCATCAGATTCGGTAGTGAACTGCACACTATTTTGGGTCGTCGCGATGCTGGTCGGATAGAAGTTATCAATAGTGACGCACTCTTCGTTTAGGCAAGCAGTAAACTCTGAAGCAGACAACCAGTTGTGAGTATACAAATCAAGCCTAAAGTCACCTGATTTACCTGGCTTAACCTGAAAAGAAAAACCACCACCCGGCTTGGCATAAATGGCGTGATTCGACTCATCGAAGTAGTCTTTAGCGCTTCCGCCTTCCCAATAGTACTCGTTACCATGGGCTGGCTTTTCGTTCTTTAATTCGTATTCACCAATCATCTGAACATCACTGATCAGATCGACACCTTGTTTCGCAGTAAAACGATGTTCACCGTACCAAAACGCCCAATCCAAGCCATCGAGATCAACGACATCGGCATAGCGAGAATCACCTTGATTTAGTGTGTAGCCGTAGAATTCTGACGATATCAACAGCGACTCGCCCGCGACGGTAGAAATATTGGACAACTGATTTTCAGCCGCCAAAGCACCACTCGATAGAAACAGCAGAGCCATTATTTTTAGCTTCATTATTACTCTCCGTTATAGACAACCTCATGACTATACATTGGAAAAATGAAGCGTAATTACATGCGTTTAATATCAGGAATGAAACTTCAATTAATTTAAGTGCTTACAGTTGCTTACTTGTAAACAGGCGAGGTCTTGTGTAAATGGTACGAAATTCTATATTAACCGAAATATGACATTATGTAGGAGAAGAGAAATTGAGAAAAGAAAGTGAAGTAGAAACGAAAAAGCCCGCTAACTAATTAGCGGGCTTTTCTTGAATGTGGCGGAGAGATAGGGATTTGAACCCTAGATACGCTATTAACGTATGCCGGTTTTCAAGACCGGTGCTTTCAACCACTCAGCCATCTCTCCGTTGCGGGATGTATAGTAGGTTTTGGCACAACTCTTGTAAAGCAATAATTTGAGGCAACGTGTTCAAGTGGTGAGTTTTCACACACCTGACTAAACTCTAGTCAGATGGAATAACGCTGTTGTGTACGATTTTTGTTGTACAAAAACTCTAATCTTTAGATTGTAATAAAATAGTGTTTTATTTATAAATCAATGAATTTATTGAATTTAATCACTTTCAAGCAACAGATGTACGCTCGAAAGTCATTGCACAATATTGTGAAGTAATTCAAACTTACTGAGTTAATCGAACCAAATTGTATATTTCAGAGGTTTTTATGAAAGTCGCTGACCTGTTTAAACATCGTGGTGAATCCCACTCAAAACATCATTCAGAATTCATGCAGTGGATGTCTCCAACTGTGCGTGAGTACTGGGGAGAGTTTTTGACGAAGGCAAACAATCGCCACCTTTTTACACGTCTACGCGATCTTCAACAACCTGCTGTTAATGACGAAGTTGAGTCTCCTGCTCCAATTACGACTGAGCAGCCTAAAACGATCGAACTCAAGCCAGAAGCCCAAGCCTTGTATGAAGAGCTTCAGGCAAAAATTGGTGAAGTCATTCATGTGGGTGATTGGCTGGATGTCTCGCAAGAGCGAATTAATCAATTTGGTGCCGTTACCGAAGACATGCAGTGGATCCATACCGATCCTGAACGTGCGGCGGCTGAATCGCCTTTCAAGACAACGATTGCACACGGTTTTTTGACTTTGGCTCTATTGCCAAAACTAACAGACAGCGTCGACCCTGACCAAAACCTGTTTCCAACCGCGAAAATGGTAGTCAACATCGGTCTCAACCAAGTTCGTTTTCCTTACCCAGTAAAATCAGACAACCGCATTCGCGCAGTGAGCACTTTGTCAAAGGTAACGCCTATTCGCAAAGGGTTAGAGATTGAGCGCGAAATTAAAGTTGAAATCGACGGTGTTCGACGCCCAGGCGCAGTAGTGACATCGGTCATTCAATTGCATTTCTAGCTCGATAACAGAGATCAAAAAAAGGATACGCATGCGTATCCTTTTTTGTTTCTGCTGAATCGCGCTATTTATTCATGGTGTAACAGCATTCCAAGTCGTAGTCCTCACCGCTTTTAGCTGTGTAGGCTTTTGATTCTGTGCACGCTTTAGGTTTACCCTTCTCATCGCCTCGAACCAAACTAATCCAGTGACGCATTGCTGAAATTTCAGAGCTTTCTTGAGGGAACATGGTGCATGTTTCCAGTTGGATATCATCAATTTCAATCAGCTCAACGCAGCCAGTCCCTTTATGGCGACCAAATGTCAGCTCAACGTGGCTACCGTTACCATCACGGAATAAAATCGACGTTGGCGTTTCCTTTTCACCGCTGTAAGCGACAAAGTGCTTGTTGCTTTTCAAACCACTGTGAGACCCATCTTTGAAATACGCTACAAGGTGGCGGTAATCAACCATGTATGCCGTTACTTCTTGGTGAGAGCCATTTTCTAATGGAAACATACGATCCAGTAGCTGTTTTGCTTTTGTTTGCTTCTCAGAAGATTGCTTCGAGTTTGTTTTCTCTACCGCGAAGACTGCTTCAGCGATAAATGGCTTGTCTTGTTTTTGGATGTCTGTTTTATCGATTGTAAGCATGTTCATAGCGTTTCCCTCGCGGATATTTCACAACTTTTATGTCCTAGAGCAAAGATTTCAAACTTGCGTTCAGTTGTTTTAAGTTTTGTGACTTTGCTTACTTTCTATACTAGTGATTTTTTGACTACAATTTCACAACAAAAATTTTACAATGTGAATTTTACAAAATTATGCTGTCGAAAAGTCTTATACGTCAGTCCCATTTTTTAGGGACGAAGATCAGAAATCTTAGAAAACGCAACCACTTAACCATGGAAGATCTCTCTGCACGTTGCATTCGAGTGAATCCAGAATACGCACCGTCGGTTTCTTATCTGTCAATGATTGAGCGGGGCAAACGAGTCCCAAGTATCGATATGCTAGAAGTCATTGCGGAAGTGTTCCAAAAAGATCCCGCGTGGTTTCTAGATGATGAGCCAGAGCAAACGGACATCACTCCAGACAAGGGGAATCGTGGCGGGATCAGTGGTATGGCGCTTGAACCAAGTTTCCTATTCTCTAACGATATTCTTCAAATCGCGATCCCTGAGATGCTCTCGCAAACGGGAATCACCGGACGCCAGTTCGCGCATTTGCTTATTCGAGCACATCAGGAAAACAACCAAAATCACTTTCCTGATCTGGAACGCGCAGCCGAAGAGATTGGACTGAAGCGCCTTAACCTCTCTGCGGAAGACTTAATGGATATCGCGCGCAGTATGGGGCTTACCATCCGTTGGACATCTCGCCCGCCACAAGACATTGTCGATGAACTTGGCGTTAGTGCTAAGCAAGTCGTTACTTCCTTTTTCGAGCCACCCGGCTTTATCTACTTGAATGAAATACTCAAGCAGTACCCTACGCGCCTTAAATATGACCTTGCGGTCTATCTAGGTCACTGTGTGTTACACAACAAAGAAGGGCTAAAGAGCGTTCTCTCTGTCGGTCACGCCAATAGCTGGGAAGACAACACTCAGCAAGTGAACCCAACGTCTGAGTTGAACTCGCAAGACATACTCCAAGCCTGGCGAGACTTTGAGTCCAGCTTCTTTGCTGGCGCATTGCTCTGTCCTAAGGTGCCATTTCGTCAGTTGCTTGATAGAAATGGCTACGAGATCGATGTTCATGCTAAGGCAGGCGTCTCCCCATCAGTTGCGATGAGGCGCATGACCGTTGTCTCCCCTTATCCGCACTGGCACTACTTTGATGCGTATGGGCAGAACAAACTTAAAGCAGTCTATCGGGGAAATGGTATACCGCTCCCTTGGGGCAACATGCGACAAGTTAACGACCCATGCCAACACTGGGCGGTGTTTAGACGTCTTTCTGAGCCTCGCAGTGGCAGTTCAGCGCAGATCTCTATTTTGAATGTGGGCGACGAACCAAGAATTTACTGCTGCGAGTCCATTAATATGACTGATCCTGCGGGCAACAATCGCGTTCTCTGTGCTGGCATTGATTTAAATCCGGCGATCGATGCCCAAGGTGGTGACTCGAGAAACATTGCGGAAGAGCTCAAATCCTTGTGTGTCAGCCAAGGTGGTTCTGCGCCCATTCCAAGACATATTCAAAAGGAGTTCACGACCATCGCGAAGATTCTCAACATCAATTGGATAGAGCGTGGAATTGAAACGGATGCACGAGTGATTTGTTCCCGTGGTGCAGTTTGTCCAAGAAAACCAAGCTGCTACAGCGGATGCCAAGACGCCTAGCCCAAAAAGAAAAAAAGCCAATCACAATAATCGTGATTGGCTGTATTTGATTGTGAACAAATTTCGGTTCACTAACAACGTCAGTTGGCTAGGTGACCCTCGGCTTAATAAGGGTCGTTACAACTAAAGCATGATACGTGCCAACTTTTTCTATCAATAAAAATCGTTGATTTTGTTCACTTAATAAACTGTTTCTTAAAAACAAGGCTCATAAAGCAATCTCGAAATGATAAGTTTCGCATAATGCAAAAATCACAATCTTTGCAAAATGCAAAATCCTGGTTGACTACTTGCGTTACTTCTTCCTAAATACCCAAATAGGACCAATCAATAGGTAAACCAGATCGTCAAGAAATGAAGGTCTTTTCCCTTCTATTTTGTGGCCAATAAACTGCAGTAACCACAAACTCGCAAAGCCGGTCAAAGAGATAAGGAAGACGGGAAGCTGCATCAAGTCGAGGGACCAAATCAATGAGATGCAGGCTAACGTGAATCCGAGCATCATAAGAAAGACACTCAACGAAAGCCGAAAGTAGAATACCCAGATCGGCATCGCGGCAACCCAGACCCAGTTAACGGTTGTGCCAAGCAAGTTAATCGACGGAATAGACCAAACCAAACCGACAACCGAAAGAAAAATACCGGGTACCGCGACTTGATGAATTTTCTGATTGATTGGATGCTGATGGCTCTCGCCGTAATCCGCTAACCACTGAGCTAAACTGCGCATACTGACCTCACAACCGACTCTTTATATTGTCTATAGCATGGTTTGAGAGTATTTGCCCACTAGCTCAATGAGTTAACATCATTTCTTTGTGACTGACGCCGCTTCTCTAAATACATTCTCTCGTCCGCCAGCTTAAGCATATCTTCTATGGTCGTAAAATCCGGATGGTACAATGCGTAACCAACACTGACGTGAATATTGATGAGTTGCTGATCGTAAATCACTGGACTGTGACAAATTGCTCGCTGAAGCTCGAGGTTAATGTGGTCAATGTCTTCAGACTTGGTCACTCGTGGCAACAGCACTAAAAACTCGTCTCCGCCAATGCGGGCAACAACATCCGAGGATCGCAGCACTCCCTTGATTCTTTCTGCCGTTGCAATGAGTACTTTATCGCCAGCAACATGACCGTAACTGTCATTGATTGCCTTAAATTTATCAAGATCGATGTTTAGAATGGCAAAGCCTTCTTCAGCCCCGCGTTTTTTAGCAGCATCGAACTGATTTTCTATGGTGTACAAAAAATAACGTCGGTTTGGCAAACGAGTAAGAGCATCTTGAAGGGAGCGTTTTTTGGCAACAGAATACAACCGATAAACCAACACAAATGCCAGCGCCAGTAGCACTAACAGCGGATAGCCTATAAGCCTGACCGCATGGACACGATACCATTCGCTCTTGCTTAAAAGGTCTTCCTTTGTGCTTGCGGCAATATGCCAGCTACCATAAGGAAAATAGACGTTTTCTTTGGCAAAAGCTTTGTCAAATACGTTGGGATCACCGTAAAAGTGCTCTCCGTCCGCACCAGTGCTGTCTAGCCCACGCATCGCAATATTGTATTTGTGCTCAAACTTTTCGATGCCCACATCGTGAAACAGAGAGTTTAAATCGAGCACGACACTGCACACGCCCCAATAGCGGCTGTTATAAGGCGGATCTTCATATATGGGAACACGGGCAATCAAACCTTTGCCGCCTTGAACTAAATTGACGGGACCAGCTATGAAAATGTCTTGGATTTCATTGGCTTTGCGAACAGTGCGCCACTGGCTTGGAACGGTCTTATAGTCTAAGCCCAAAGCAGCCTCATTGCCTTGAATGGGGTAGATGTATTTGATGACATCGTTAGGCGCAAGGCCGATGATTTTGATATGGCTACTTTTGCGCATGATACTTGAGGCGATAAGCCCCCAGCCATTAAATTCAAATTCAGGGTTAGCAGCAAGCAACACAGATATACTGTTTGCAGCAAAAATATCTGAAACAATCGCCGCTTCCAGTTCAGAACGAATAATCGAGAGTTCTTCTTTAGCTCGCCCCAGCAAGCTATCTCGCAAAAAATTTTTCTGACTACGATCCATGACTTCGACCAATCCAATTGCGAAGCTACTGATCAAGAGAATAAATATGTAGACAGACCAACGCCTGTTTATGCGATCCTGCATTTCTTCCCCAAAACTAAAAAGCGCTAAAAGCCTAGTTGATTTTTCTAGCACTTCTTCGGTGCTGTATTTTTTGTCATTTCTATCAATTATACAAAAAGGCGCATTGATTTGGATATTTTTTCATCTCATATTCAGTCAATATTTTGCAGCTATCTGACAAGCCCTTTACATCCAGCAAAGCAATAATTGATATTGTATCACCAATTCAAACTCAATCACTTCCCCACCAAGGAATGGTTCGCCTACCCAACAAGATAGGCTTCGATAGGTAATGGTATTTTTATGCGCCAACGAATACTCGCCCTTTGCTTAGGGCTCGCTCTACTGCCTACAGTTTACGCTACCGACTTAAACGAAGAATCAGCAGACATCATCAAGCAGACATACGAAAGCCAACTGTTCACTTTACCAGCGTTCAAAGAAGGACATTACGGGCTGCGTATGTACCGACAAACGCTAGATGACAAATACGCAGCTGCGGTTTGGAGTGACATGGCGCGTGTAGCAAGTCGGCTCAATCGTTTCGCGGCAGAAGTGAACACACCGGAGCAAATCTTGCTCTACTCAGAGAAGCGTATTGCTGGCTATCAAGACGAGACAGACGAACGCAGCGTGCGTCGCTACACCGTGACAAAACACATGCCTGAATACCTCTACTTAGGTGTGGACTTGCTAGGCGCGATGGCGCGAGCCAATGAATATGGCTTAAAGCACAAAGAAGACGCGAAACTGCGCCAAGTGATTCGCCGCTACAACTTCAACAAATACGCCACAGATCCAGAAATGATCCGAGCGTGGGCAGCTCAGCTCGCAAACCAAGTCTTTTGGCTAAAGCAACTGGGCGAGCAAGATGTCACCCAAGCGTTTATTGAGTCCTTTAAAGCCACTTATCCAGACAACGAAGACAAAAAATTGTCCAAACAGCAGTATGGCAACAAGCTTTACGGTCTGACGCATATAATCTTCGCCGATTCGCAGTATTACCAACGTCTTGTGAGCGAAAAGCAGTACCAATGGATTTATGACTATTTTCGCGCCAATATCGACACTATCCTCCTTAGAGCGAAAGAGGATATCATCGCCGAAGTGGGCATCAGCTTTTTGCTGGCAGGTCTAGAAGACGACCCTGTTGTGGCAAAGACACGCGACGCAATACGCAAGTCGATTGATAAAGACAAGGGGATGATTCCATCTGTTTCAGGGGATTTTGATTTGGCTTACGGTGAACACAGAAACGTTTTAGCAATCATGCTGCTAGATTGGCAAAACGTTAACAAAGCCCCGACAATAGAGCAGCATCCACGGGTTTTTTCTCGCCTTCCATACGGTTTAGAGAAGAAGTAGCGCACTCTAAACTGTTGAGGGAATGCACAAAACGAAGAGTACCGTTAGACCATTTTATTATATAGAGTTATAAATAGCGGTATTTTTCGATTTCAATTCAGCGACTTATAAACGTCAACAAATTAGCACAAGCTAAAAATCCTACTAATATACAATGTGTTACCTAAGCGCCAATTTTACCTCCACCGAGCCCCTTGAACAAAAATACTAAACTACGCTCATATTGATTAAGAGTATTCGTTAATCAGACAACTATCAATACTGAAGCAAAATCACATTTTACTTCTAGAATTTATGCAAGGAATACCAAAGATAGGACTTGCGGTGAATGGGTAATTTTGTCGGTCGGCACTTAGAAGAAATGGCAGACCTGCGCTCATCGAGAAAGTATAAGGTGGTGCAGATATGTTCGGTCGTCTCCACCGCGATATTGCTAATCTATAGTACCGTACACTTTCTTAGTGGCTCATTGCTCTTTGCTGTTTTCGATATTGGGTGCGCTTTCGTCCTGCTCATCAACCTTTGGTTTGGGCGTCATCAACAAGCACGCTTTAACGATATAGTCCTGAGCGGGGTCTTGCTTCTTCAAGGCACCACCTTATTGCTCTATGGTGAACACGGACCAGGAACGCTTGTCTGGTTATATCCAATTCTTGCCTCGGTCATATTTGCTAATGAATTTAAAATCGGGGTGACTCTAAGCAGCACATTCTGTCTACTTGTAGCGGCTGTTACGTTACTTGGAGATTCTGTCTCTCTGCAAACACTGTCAGCTGATCGGTTTGTGATCAGCTTGTTTGCCCTCTGCTTGCTTTGTAACACTTCGTCCTATTTTTATGACAAAGCCGTTTCTTATATCCAATCTTTGTACCGTGAGGGGATTGAAGACCTCGCCTACTTTGACCAACTTACCGGGCTTGCCAATCGCTGGAGCTTCGAGAACTGGGCTATAGAGAAGTTGGAAGAAGAGAGGCACAGCAACACGCTCACCGCAATGATTTTTTTAGATATTGATGATTTCAAAGCAATTAATGATTGTTATGGGCACGATGTCGGTGATCGCGTGTTGCAGCACTTTTCACGCAGGCTGAAGAATAATATCCGAAACAAAGACAGGAAAACCGACAAGCATGATTATTCCATCGCTCGATTTGCTGGCGATGAGTTTGTTCTCCTGCTCTACGGTGTCAAAAGTCGCTCAGATCTTGAAGGCATACTCAATCGCATCCTGCACTTATTTGAGGACTGCTATCAGGGAAAAGAAGAAATCGGCAAAGTAAACGTGAGCCTCGGAGTTGCACTGTTTCCTGAAGATGCTGACACCTTAGCCGAGCTCACCCGCTGCGCAGATAAAGCGATGTATTCAGCTAAACACAGTGGTAAGAATAAGTTTCACTACTATCGAAAAGATCGGGGAGAACAGCCAAAGAAGCAAGATAATGTAACACCTATTACTCAAAAAAGAGTTTAGCCCGACATATACATTAACCATAAGCTGACTGCCATAACCACAATCATCCAAACGGCATATCTTACTGTATTAGGTTTGTTCTTCTTAGGTTGAATTATTGGCTTGAATGCAGCGTCCTTAGCGTCTGCCAACACAGATTGTCGAGTCGATAGCTTTTCTCGTCTCTTTTGAGCAGAAGACGCGACTTTCCCGAAACGATGCAACTGGTCCTGAGTCAAATCTTGGCTCGGGTCATACCGTTGGTGAGAATCTTTATGCTTGGGGACAACAGCCATGTTCACCTCCTAGTTACAATTTCTCATAATAGAAGTATAGCCTAGGTTTATCTTGATAACTTTGATAATAACTGAAGGACAGTTCGGCAAAATCGAATCGGCGCTTGGAGTAAACGAGCGCACTTTGACCCTAACTGAGTATGACAAAACAAAACGCCGCTGATTAGCGGCGTTTTGATTTATAGAGCGATTTGCTTAGAGGTATTCACACAGGTAAGCAGTCGTTACCAGTATTTTGACGTCAAATGAAGAGTCTCCAGACACATCGAAAGACTCACCTGCCTTGTAAGTGTTCCAATGGCTTTCACCATCTCGCTTAACCGCCATTTCACCTTTTACAACCGTCATTTTTTCTGGCGCCGCGGTACCAAAGGTATATTCACCAGCAAGCATGACTCCAACACTCGAGTTCTCTTCGCCCTGCGTAAAGCCCAACGACTTTACACCATCATCGAAATAGCTGTTTACTGTAATCATATGTCCCTCATGAACCTGTTTAATCAATTTATTGTTGTCACGTTTTAATCGATATTGTCGGTCACAGCAATCTAAAATGCTGAAATCTAACCAATATCGACAGCGTATGTGTCTAAATCAAAGCGTGCCTACATAGATTTCATGCTGTTGAAGAAGATCTCATTACCGTTGACTGCTAGTCTTACAATAACCAGTGACAGTTTACTCTGTTTTCTCATTGAGTTAGCGACGTTGAGCACTCAATGGATTTGGGGTAAATATCAAATTTCTTGGTCAGGTAATTGATTTAAATATTCATTTCTTTCAAGCTGACTTTGGTTGACGAGTTCCACTAGGAATGGCAGTTCACATCCATTGCTTCAAAGGTTGTTATGATCCAAGCCAAAATTATCAAATTGTTGTTTGTTGCCATATTCCTATCTTTGGCGGCTGGCTTTTCATCGCTACTCTATTTTAGCTACAACGACTATATTCACCCCAAACACGTATACGGTACTTGGATAGAAGTCGGAGCCCCCTCTTACAGCACCGAGACGCTTACCCTGAACGAACAGGGGGTATTCCGTAATAATCGCCTTATAGCCACCAGCTTTGAGTTTGATGGAGAGCAAGTCTTTATCGAAACAGGCAGTGGTACCACCATCTATCAGATTGCAGGAACGTTTAATTCTCCGCAATTGCGTCGTCTTCAGCCAAGCATCCCGAGTCAACGCTTCGTCAAAGCAGGTTATGAAGACACTGTCGATATGGAGGGTGGGGGTGGCGCAAGCAAAAGACGCGCTGCACTGTCAGAGCATTTTGGTAACAAATAGGATCGCTCTCTATTTCGGCTTATTGTTCAAACCAACCGTTTCCTCACCTTGACGTTTCAATACAGAAACAACCACTCGCCACTCCATCACCCGACCTAGTATCACTACAGAGGATTGCTTATAATCGCTCCTCCTCCACCATAATAAGAATCGTTTATATGGATCAGCTACTTTCCTACTTACCGCCTTCAATAGCCGGCTTGTTAGAGCAATGGGATACCAACGTCATACTCATCACTATTGCCAGCTTTTTTGCTTGGGTTATCTGGAGAATCGTTTATGGACGATTGGAGATCCTAGCGGAAAAAACCCGCTTTCACTGGGATGATCTCACACTTGCTGCGTTGAAAACGCCCGTCAGCACTTTGATTTGGTGTTGGCCAGCGACCGTTTCACTTGGCTTTCTACTCCAAGATCATATGGGTGATAAGCTCAACTGGCTAAGCACCGTCAAGCTCCTGCTCGTTATCGCTATCTTCGTCTGGATTACCATACGCTTAATTAACAACATCGAAGAGTATGTTCTTGACCAAACGAACCGAGACGAGACCACCGTACAAGCGGTAGCCAAGGTTTCGCGTTTGTTCTTCATTGTCATTGGTGGGATGACGGTCATGCAAGCCTTCGGTTTAAGCCTTTCCGGTTTGCTCACCTTCGGTGGTGTTGGTGGTTTAATTGTCGGTCTGGCTGCTAAGGACTTGTTGTCTAACTTCTTTGGCGGAATGATGATTTACTTTGATCGTCCGTTCAAAGTCGGCGACTGGATTCGCTCCCCAGACAGACAAATAGAGGGTACCGTAGAACGTATTGGCTGGCGCATGACCATCATCCGCACCTTTGACAAACGACCGCTGTATGTCCCTAACTCCGTCTTCAGCAGTATTGTGGTAGAAAACCCTTCACGCATGCAAAACAGACGCATCAATGAGACGATTGGTGTCCGATATGACGACAGCACTCAGGTTGAAACCATCGTTGAAGAGATAAAGGCGATGCTGAAAACCCATCCGGACATCGACGCTAAACAGACGTTGATCGTCAACTTCAACGGCTTTGGACCATCATCACTGGACATCATGGTCTACACCTTTACTAAAACCGTCAACTGGGTGAGATTTCATAAAGTTAAGCAAGACGTATTACTGAAGATATTGGCAATCGTCCATCAAAATGGCGCGGATATCGCCTACCCAACTCAAACCATTAAGTTGGACGCACAAAACAACGAGATGCAAGGCGAACCCGTTTAGCAAATAAAACAAAGGCTAGCAAAACGCTAGCCTTTTCAAATCCCCAATCTTGAGATCAAGTATTTGAGACAGCCACCTCGCGCTCCACTTGATCGTCAGTGTGCTGAGCAATCCAGTAAAGCCAAATCATGGTCACGCTGACAACAAAGCAGAGTCCAAATAGCCATTGTGCCCCCAACCACTCGACCATTGCGCCGCCCAACGCTGGTCCAATGGCAAAACCCAGTGAGTACAGAGCTGTCGCACCAAAATAGGAACCCCGTAAATGCGCGGGAGCCAAGCGGTCGATTTGCACGTTAAGCGTCGGGAAAGTGATCACTTCTCCTAAACTAACGATAAAACAGGCAACAGCCCATCCAATCGCCGATTGCTCCGGGGTAAAAATGAACGCCAGCTGTCCAAGTGCGATGGCACTCATCCCGATTCGTGTCCGAGTAAACAGTGGCAGTTTTTCCATTACCTTAAGCACCGGAAACTGCAACAATACAATCGTCACCGCATTGACCATCATCAAGAGCGCAATCAGTTTTGCCGCATCTTCAATACCACTGCGAACAATGACTTGCGGGACCGAGGATTCCAATTGAGCGTAGACAAACATCAAAAGCACGTTGGCAAGTAAAAGTAATACAAAGACGCGATCCCTGCTGATCACTTTGACCGTTTGACGAAAGTTAGGCAGTAAAGAGAGGTCAGGCTTGGTAAAACTGCCTTTGCGTTCAATGCCAAACAAGATCCACCCGCTGTAGAGCAAGTGAGTGACACCAGTAACAATAAATAGAAACTGAGGCTGGGCCAAAGCGAGTGTCACGCCGATAAGTGGACCGACCGCAGCGCCAATATTCAACAAAAAGTAGCGAATGTTGAGCGCTAGTTCCCGATCTTTAAGATCACTCAATGCATCGCCGATCACCGCCTTGGCAGGGCCATCGATCAACGGGCGCATAAATCCAGCCAATAGGATTAAGGCATAAAAGTGCCAAACCTGAGTCGCTAAGCCAATCCCCGTGTAGGCGATGAACGCTATCAAACACCCTGCGACCATGAGCCATTTGCGCCCGAACTTGTCTGACAGGTAGCCAGAGTATAATCCGGTGAGCGATCCCGTTACCGCTGAGAGTGCAAGCATTCCCCCCACTTCCACCGCCGATGCTCCGTAATCTTGATAGAGAAAAACAATCAAGAATGGCCAGGCCATAAAGTAGCTTGTACGTGCGATAAGAACGCCCACGAGTACAGTCCAGACAGGAAGATTAAATCGTTTTACTCGCTCCCACTGAAACAGGCTTTGTTCTTGTTCCATACGCACTCCTTTGAACTCAATATTGTTGCACTATTGTGATCGAGTATAAGGAGGTTTTATAAAAACAAAAGCGTTATTTGCCCTAGCATGCAAACATCTAGAAAATACGAGTAACAAGTTAAAATTATCAATTATTTTAATTACTTAATAAGTGGTTTTTGAAATTTTACTTGTACGTTTTCTAGCATTTTATCTTGAATTTCCCACTAAAAAGTTGCGTATATCTCGTTTTTGAGCGCCTACTCTCCACACTATGCAGGCGTGATCAACCGTACTCTTCATTTCGCTTATGTTCGCAGAGCCATTTGCAACTACCCAAGAAAGTAAACGATGATGTATACTTTGGGCATAGAAATTCTTGAAGGTTAACTCGCCCGTTAACTTTAAATCGGTACAGGTTCTATTCATGCTCAAAAGAAGTGATATAAAACAAGAAGATATCATCCAATCTGCGATAGAGGTTTTTTCTCAAAAAGGGCTTGAACAAGCGAGTATGGAAGGCATTTCCAAGCATGCAGGCGTGTCTAAACGCACTTTGTATAAGTACTACCCGAACAAAGACGCGCTGTTCGAAGTCATCGTAGACAAATTGATATGTCGCTTTGATGACCGTTGTGAGCTCAGATATGAGCCGTCTGTCTCAGTGTTTGAACAATTGAAGGCGCTGACACTTAAGCAAATGTGCTACATCAACACGGAAGATTTTCAAGTAACCGCAAGGCTAGTGATGGCGGAATGCATTCGTTGCCCGGAGACGTCAAAACTCTTAATGAGTAAATTTGAGGCGATTGGCGATTCGTATGGTTTGCATGAGTGGATTAAACAAGCGGTCGCCGCTGAAGCCATCGAGGTAGACAACATTCCACTCGCGGTGGAGCAGTATATTGGTAGCATTAAGGCGATTGTATTCTGGCCTCAGTTACTGGCTCATCAACCGCCTGCCACCCAAGATCAGCTCATAGTTGCTGTCGACACGGCTGCGCAGATGTTCGTTTCGACCTATCAAACAAAGAGTTAACGTCACTGGCCGATAGATTTGGAGATCAAATGCAGCTCTTAGACTGAATCGATAGTATCTGTCAGGCGTTTGAACAGGTTAATCAGCGAAGATTGTAGTTCAGTGTCTGTAACGAAGATGCTTATAATCATGATTGCGACCACACTCAAGATGAGGACGTATTCGATCGCAGTCACTCCACGCTGATCATCTCTAAACTCTGTGAATAGGAGTTTTAGCTGACAATAAACTCTATTAAACATTTGAATTCTCTTTCTATTTTTATCAATCGACGTCATGAGACCAAACGAAACCGCATAAGAGTAAGCTCAACTTCATTTTTATTAGACTATGAAGGGTGCTATCTGACTAATTTTACAAATAATTAATGACGATTACGCCGTTGTGCAGCCATTTAATGGCATGCAGTCTAGTTACCTTGGTCTACTCAATCAAGACATTCACTCGTTTTTATTGATTCGGCCCTAATTCGGGCCGATATTCATTACCTTCGATTATTGATGATGAATAATGACATCGTGATCAAGCAACGAAGAGACAATGTCCAATGAGCTCATACCATCAAGCGACAGCTGCGGCGCCAGATCCTGAACTAAAATGGTCTGTTGCCCTTGCCCGCCTCCTGGATGAAGTGTCAGCTCGATATCTGCCCCATCTATCACTTTGGCGTCAATATGATCGAGCAAAACATCCATGTCTATCGACGCTTGTTTAAGCTCAGGAAGCACTTCTCGAAGATCGATTTTATCTCCTTCTGCGATACTAAAATCTGTGATGGTGTCCGTCGCGCCGTCATCAATATCCAACCAGACAAAGGTATCCATGCCCCCTCCGCCAGTGAGGATGTCTGAGCCAAGCCCACCTTCGAGAATATCATCGCCTTCTCCTCCTTGAAGGTGATCGTCTCCAGACCCTCCAATCAGATGGTCATTACCCGAGCCACCTTGCAGCAAATCATCACCGCTGCCGGAATGGAGCTCTGTGTTTCCACCGTCTCCAATAAGCTGGACATCTTGGGCTTGCGTGGACTGGTCTATCGTCGAGCCGTCAATTACCACATCCAAGTTTAAGTCTAACGAGGTTGAGCTCGCGGTATCCCCGTTGGACTCTTGCGATATCGCCGTTACGGTGAGCGTGTGGTTCCCCACATCTGCGCCCTCTAACTTCAAGCTACTGATCGCGTCGGCAGACACCGTCCAAACACCAGACGATAGTGTCACGGTGCCAACATCACTGGTTAGCGTCGCCTCTGCTGGTACGCCAGAAACCTGCAAGAACAGAGTCTCGTTGCTATCAACCAATGCGGCTACTATCCCGACTAATGCGATACCATTTGAGCTTGCCGTCTGGGTCGCGCTGATGTTTTTCACATAATTGTACTGAGGGTCGATGGTTAACGTCGGTGAGTTGGCGACAGGCATGACGGTAATCGTATGTTGAGTCGTCTCCTGCATCACCATTCCAGACGGGTTACCTGAATCAGTCGCAACGACCGTTAAACTGATGGTATCCGTTGGGGCAAAACTTGAATCAAGCAACACACCATTGCCGCTCGCAGGGCTATCCAGCAATGCATTTAGTTCTGTGATAGTGCCCGTTAGCGTGATGGATGCGCCTGTAGGCGGGTTGACGACAACCCCAGAACCCGTAGGCAAAACAACGCTGAGCGTACCGTAGTCAACACTGAGCTCGACCGACATAAGATCGTTGCTATTAGTGCCAACGTAATCCACATCCGACACGGAAATACCACGAATCAACTGCCCTGCCGCTTCATCGATCAATGCAGTCGCACTGCTCAAGTCCAACTCGGGTTTGTCATTGACTCCTTGTACCTCAAAGCGCACGCTGGCAGCATCTTGCTTAAAGTCATTCGCACCATTCGTCGTGCCATTGTCTTCGATGGTGTAGTCAAGTTTCACCTCGCCATTGAAGTCTTGCGCCGCGGTAAACGTCCAAGACACACCATCTGGATTGAGCGTCAAGCTGCCTTGCCCCTCGGCTACCGTTAGGTCCGTCACCGTGAGTGTGTGATTTTCTGGATCGCTTGACGCGTCGATCAACTGCTGGGCGGTGATGATAATCTGACCTTCTTCCAACATCGGAGCCAAATTAACATCCGCAGCATTTGGCGCATCATTGACCTCTGTCACCTGAATCTCGAAGGTTGTTTGATTGGTTGATGACGTCGAGGCGTCTCCCGAGATGATTGCGCCATTGTTGCCGCCATCATCCACACTTGCTGTCACGGTTACCGCCCCACCTGAATTCAGATCGTTGCTGTCGAGATCAGGATTAAACGATATGTTGCCTGCAGACAACGCCGCATTGATGTTGGAGACAGTACCTGAAATGACCAAATTCTGATTGGCGTCGTAGTTCAAACTTAGATCAAAGAGAGTAGCCGTATTCGGATCGAAAATAAGCTCCCCTTTATCGAGACTCAATGTGAGTGTATAAACCGCGTTGGGGTCATCATATTGAGCATCAATGTCCGCGATTTGGAAATTATCAATCGCAATCGCCGTGTCTTCTTGTGTCTCTAAATCAGTGACATTAACAAAGGTAGGACGGTCATTAATTGGGTCGATGCTCAATGCCACCTCAAAGCTCACCGCAGGTCCAAGATATTCATTGCCAGAGGCATCTTTATCGACTGACTGAACGCTGATTGTGAGAGGCGCGTCAATGCCCAAAGCGTTGCCCACATCACTATTGTGCTGACCAGAATTAAACACGATTTTGTCAAGTTGTTGCGCAGCAACGTTAACAATCCAGACATTGTTCACTGCATCATATTGACCTAGATTGCCATCAGCATCATAGATAGTTGCATCGCTTGGAACATCGCGAATTTCAACACGGACAGTCTCTGGAGCGTTTTCGCTGTAGACTCCATTGCCTGTTGCCGAAAGCGCTTTATCCACGACAGACGCATTGATCGCAATATCTATGTATTCTCCCTCAACGCCACTGATGGCACTCGTTGCATCAACATCAATCACGTCTCCCTGTGGCGTCACGTTGATTTTGAAGTTAGGGAGATTCGCCGCTTGCGTCGGCACACCCAGCAGCGATTCTTGGGTAAATACCGTCAAACCAAATTCCGCGCTGCCACTAAAATGCTTAGGAGGTAGAACAGATAGAGCTCCTAAGTTGAGAGAGTCTCCCGCGCCAGAAGGTAGCTGAACACTCCATTCTCCCCCACCATTGTTTTTCACTGTGTAACCGCTTGACGGATCAGCCGTTAAAAGAAAACCTTCCGGCACATCAGTGAACTTGATGGAAACAAATTGCTCAGAGCCATCGAGATCAGTTAGTGAAATCGATACGTCTCCGGAACTTGCCAATGAGATTTCTGTGTCTTCCACCCCCGTCACTTCAAGTGTTTGGCTAGGGTCCACACCTGGACCTGTAACAAGCACAGGATCAACCACAGGGACAACATCAAAGCTCACACTCGTTGAGAAGCTTCCACTGTCTGTCGCGGTTTGCGTTGGAGCAAGCTCGTTAAACGTTGCGGTATCCGTTACAGAGCCAGTCACATTGACTTGCACAGTATTGTCGTCGTTACCTGTTGGGTAGTTTGCTTGCGGCTTGAAGAGCACATTATCGAGTGCTCCCGCTGCAATCTCCGCTTGGCTGAAGGTGACTGTAGAACCAAGCGCCTGATACGAGAACGTCCCATCACCATTATCAACAAGCTGGTAGAACTCCCCGACCGAAGGATCCGCCAAACTTAGGGTGATGGAGGAAAGCACTTCATTGCCACCTTCAATTCCCGTCACTTGGTCTGCGATTTGGTAGCCAAACCCAAGTTGAATGTAGCTATCTTCATAGCCCACCAGGTCTTGCCCAGCGATGCCGTCCTGATCAATTGGCACTTGGTTGTCATCTAACGAGCCTTTCACCGTTAAGCTAATGTCCGGTTCACTGCCAGTGACGTCCGCAATCGGGTCAACTTTGACGATCACATTGCCGTTTTCCACTTTCTCATCACCGGATGTCGTATCTTTGGTAATGACGGTAATTGGCAACCTGAAATCTCCTGAATAATCATCAGGTAAGTTGAGCATCAGACCATCAAAACTTTCCACTTGTCCAGAGGCTGAAATACCCGTTTGGAACACGAACTGACCGTTGACAAAATCGACCTCGCCACCGGATATCGAAATCGGATAAGTCACGCCGCCAACGGTCACGGTATTGCCAATGATAATGGTCACTTCGTCAGCGCTGCCGTCTTGGTTGGTAAAGCTGATCACTGAATCCAGCTGTTTACCTAGGTCGACTTGATTGTCTTCAGTAGCGGTAATCACACTATCTGGTGTAATGCTGGCCACAGCAGCGACCTCATTGCCTACCACTACCTCTTCAGGGAAGGAGAGATCCAACGTCGTTTCGCGAAGCGTAGATTTGGAGTTTTCATTGCTATCTTCACCTTGGTCAATGACTAAGGTTTGAATGTTCATCTTGATACTGTTGAACGCCAGAGGATCGTCATCAGAACTGCTATTCGGCGTCAGATCCAAACCATAAGGCGCACGAATACTGAACGCATCCTCATTGGTAATGACCCAGCGCCCATTGCCCTCATAAGCGGCACCTGTCACCAGCAGTTGGTCGAGAATATCCTCACTCAACGCACTTCCATCAAGGTGAGTAAGGGTAACAATAACGTCGCTGACCACTTCTTGTGATGACAAATCGGTTTCTTGATATTTCACCACATATTCGCCATCCCACACTTCGGCACCTGTTCCGTCGGTCGCGGTGTTATCAGCATTAGTGGTAAAACGAATCCCCCCTTGCGCGTTAGCCGTAATTGCATTGACAACGCTGGCACCAGACTCATCCGTCACGATCAAGGTATTGTTGCTGTCTTGTGGCTCAACGATTGGGCGCACCACAACGGTCAGTTCGCCCGTGATGGTAGCGGTTACCCGACCACCTTCGCCGACAATTGAGTCACTCGTGTATTCATGATCTCGCTCTTCCACTTCCACAACGGTATTCAATTTGAAATCCGTACTGGAGTCTTTGGGCGGAGTAATTTGAATAAAGTTATTTGCCAAAGCATCTTGGGTGAATGACTGTGCGGATTGGGTTGCCCCTGGGGTAATGGTTAACGTCCCCGATGCCGCGTCATACACCGCGACAACGTCGCTACTGTTTACATTGACCGCGGCACCATTTGGAATTCCAGTAATCGTAATGGAAGTAAAGTGTTCGTCATCATCAATGTAATCTGTCCCTTCAGGGTGCCAATTGATGTTGATTGGTGTGTCTTCATCGCCAACAGACTGATTGGTATAAGTCGCTGAGGCGTCAATAACGGGTGCAACCTTAATGCGAATCTCTTGTTCAAACTCGCGACTGTGTCCATCATTTTCCGTCACGATGACGGTACCTTTGATGTGAATATTCTCCGTTGATGAATCAACCGGTCGAACAATAATGCCTGACGTGGTGTTTAAACCCGTTATATTGGCTTCATAGATCGGCTGACCGCTGCCATCATAGCCGACAAAGTTGAGATCAATCTGCGTTCCATCACTGTCCTCAATGACAACACCTTGCGGAATATTTGAGAGCAGTACAGTTAACGACTCTGAACCGTCCAGCGGTTTGTTTTCGCGCTCGCCAGAGATGATCGAGAAATCAAGTACCGCAAAGCTATCACCATTTTGACTCTCATTGATGGTTGTCTCTACGCCTGAAACTGCGCCATCCGTAAACTCGCTCCACTGGCTTCCGGCAACAACGCCCTGAGGAACATCCGCCACCCCTTTGACACTGACATTGACTGTTTTCGTGCCCATGATCGCTTCGTCAACTAACGTTGTCGTCGACAGGCTTGCGCTATCTTTCACTACCCCTGTCACATCAAACTTGAAGTCCGCGTTGCTGTGTAACTCTGGTATCACTTCTACGTTATGTATCTGATCATAAGGGACTTCTTGATAGACGACGCCATTGATCGTTACCGTTGTCAGTTGACTAGGCGCAGCGCCTTGCCAAGAAAGCGTAGCGCCCTCTGTAATGTTTGAGATTCTAACGAACAGCACTTCAGAGCCATCGGTGTCCACTGAAGGTGACATTTGAATCACTTCGTCCAAAGTAAACGGGTCTTTGTCTGTCGCGGGATCAACCGTATTTTGGGTCGCCGCATTGTCTTCGAAAATAGCAATCCGATTGACACTAAAACTGCCAAGATCCGCATCCGGTCGAACATCGAAAATGAGCGCTTTTACATCAGACTGGGCACTCCCCTTGTCGGTCACAGCATTGGTTGACTCGGTTGTAATGGCAACCGCATCAATCTGTATCGTGCCGGAGAAGTTCTCATTCGGGTTGACTTGAATCGTATTGATATCAGCAGATGAAACAATGAAATTCCCGTCTGCGTTTGGCACTAATGGTGAGCCGTTTTTGTCAAGTAACTCGAAGTGGCCATCACCCTGCGAAACGGTTAATTGATAAGTTATCGTTTCCGGGTTGAGCGTGTCTTGAGTCAGCGCCTGTAGATTCAGGGTTGCATTAGATGAATCTTCATCTAACACGTAATGATACGTGCTATTGCTATCGTCCCATGTCGCAATATCCGCCACGCTTTCCACTTCCATGGTGAACTGCGAGTTGAGTCGATGATCTAACGCACCATCATTGTGGATCTCAAGTTGATATTTAATTTGAAAACCGCGATCAGTCGTGGAGTAGTTTCTGTCTGGCACAAAATACAAGTTGTTGATTGTAGTTATCTGATCGCCATTACCATTCACAATCGAACTCTGGTCTATCAATGAGCCTGCAAAGTAAATTTTGCCTGAATTATCAGCCGTGAGCTCTACATACTCTGACCCATCAAAATAGAAGAATTTACCATGATGTTGCCCTGCTTTGATTGTCATGCCGCCAATCGATTCGTTATTGTCGGCATCGTATAGGTTGGCTTGCAACTTAACCTGTGTAGGAACGCCAACACCCGGAATGTCCGCTTGATTGTCTTGTGAGTTGGCTGTCTCCAAAGGTGTAGGATTCGCGGCACTATAATCAATTGATGGCGCTCTACCCGAGTCTTCAAACGAGACCACTTTAAGAGGGATCGCAGAGGCTCTTCGATCTTCAATGGTGATTTCAAGCGGCGCCACAGAGGTATCTTTATCTCCGTCGGTGGCGGTCAGATTTACGGTAAACACAAAGTTATCACCGTCATGTTCGAGGTTGTCGAACGCCCTAAATTCAACTTCTCCGTTAGAGTTAATTCTTAACTCGCCCAAATCACGCACAGCGGTATTGCCATTGCTGTCTTGATACTCCTGCGCCACGACAATGCGTTGGCTTCCAGAGCTCAGGTCGACACCATCCACATAGCTGCCACCCTGCTTGAACAGAATGTCCGAACCACTGGACGTTGTCCCTTCAATTCGGGTTAGCTCTGCGCCATCTGCGCCTTTGTCGGTCGCACTGTCAAACATATTGACCATCGACCGATTGAAGCCTTGCCCCTCAACACGACTGATCTCCTGCTGGGTTAATGTCGGAACATCATCCACAATAGTAATAGGTAGGCTAATTGGGTTGGATTTGTCACCATCAAAATCAAGCGCCTGAATGTTGAAATCGATTTGTACTTGATTCTGCTCATTGGCATCCGGATGTTCGACCGGCTGCAATAAATTAAAGGTGTAACTGTTGTCAGAGGTATCAAAAGTCAAGGAGAACACAGCTTGCTGACTGCCAGACGTCTGTGCAATATAAGTAAACGTCGTCCCGTTCTCGGCAACGGTTCTCCACTCGAGGCTCTCGCCCCCACTTTGCAAACCAACGAGGCTATCGGCAGGCGCAATGAGCTGGTACTCGGTAACGCCATCGGCGCCTTCGTCAACCACAAACTGGCCGTGGATTTGGGTATCCTCTGTTTGATCGGACCCAATACCAACCAGATCATCCTCATCAACTCGCGTTTCGCCTTGAGTACCTGTAATGATCGGCTCGTCGTCTGCTACTGAAATAGGCAACGGGTACGCAGGTGACGTATCCCCATCTCCATCTATCGCGACAACATCAAAGGGAATAGTCAGAGAGTCGGAATCAGAGGCATGATCTAACGGTTGTAACAACTCAAAGCGATACGAACCATCGTCGCCTAGTTCAAGGGTAAACACGACCGTATTACCTGCAACCGCTTGATAACTCGTGGTATTCGCTGCACCGTCATATTTTTCGAGTGTTAACTCGACTCCACCGGAATGAAGACCTGACAGTGCGTTGTCGATATTCCCAAGCTCGAAGTGGACAATATCGTCGGCACCTGCCGTGACTTCAAACTGTCCGGTCGCGACCGAGCTAGAGGAGAGATCATTTTCATCGACACTGAAACGGCTTCCAGCGGCAGTACTGTCTATGGTAGGGAGATCATCCGCAATCGTTACCACCATAGGTTTCATCACTGAGTCGTCATTGTCACTATCAACCGCATAAACAGGCAAGTTAAAGCTCAATACATCATCTTTTGCTCCAGATAGAGCATGATCGAGCGCTTCAATCAGCGTAAAGGTATAATCGCCTTTATTGCTGGCATCGAAGTTGAGTGTAAAGACGGTGGTCTCCGCACCGTTCGCCGCCGTGGTAAAGCCGATGTACTGGCCAGAATCTGCAGGCTCTTCTCGCAGCTCAACCACAAGCCCATTCGATTTGAGTGAGCCATCGGTATTGAACTCACTTGGCTCAAGACGGAAGTGACTTAGGTTGTCGCTGCCTTCGGTGTAGCTGATTGTACCCGTGGCTTGCACCGCACTGCCGCTTGGCGCTGAGCCATCGGCTAATTGAGATTCGGATAGACTCACCGATGGCACTGTATTGATCACCGGATCGTCGCCATCTTGGATGGTTAAAGTGACCGTTGCGCTGACACTGTCTTTGTCGAAATCACCCGACGTCACGACGATGTTTTTCACAATGTCGCCATTCTCATGGTCTAAATCGCGATTAGGCTCAAAACGCATCTCACCGTCAAGCGTGATATAGAGCGAGCCTTCTTGGTAGTCAAACTTCTGCTCACCAGTGACGTTTTGGTCAAGCTGCTGCGTTGGGTTATCACCAAACTTAAATTCGGTGATGGTGGCGCCATCGGCACTGTGTCCAGGCATCACATCGATGGTCGCGGTGGTGGGGTTTTCGCCTTGATTCGGCTCAGTGATGGTCCAGCTGCCATTTTGCATTAACTGGACATCATCAGTGATGGTGATATCGAGATCGGCTTGGACAGAGTTATCACCGTCGCTGTCAACCATGTAGACGGGCAGCGCAAAACTGAGATCGTTATTCCCGTCCGCATTGGCATGATCGATGGCTTCAATCAGTGTGAAAGTGTAATCGGCACTATTAAAATCAAGGGTAAAGACAATGGTCTCTGCGCCGTTTGCCGCCGTGGTAAAGCCGATATATTGTCCAGAGTCTGCGGGCTCTTCTCGAAGCTCTATGACAAGCCCATTCGATTTTAGCGAGCCGTCAGTATTGAACCCAGTTGGTTCAAGGCGGAAATGACTTAGGTTGTCGCTGCCTTCGGTATAACTGATCGTGCCCGTGGCTTGCACCGCACTGCCGCTTGGCGCTGAGCCATCCGTTAGTTGAGATTCAGATAGACTCACCGACGGAACAATATTGATCACCGGATCGTCGCCATCTTGGATGGTTAAAGTAACCGTGGCGCTGACACCGTCTTTGTCGAAATCACCCGAAGTAACGACGATGTCTTTCACAATATCCCCATTTTCATGGTCCAAATCGCGATTCGGCTCAAAGCGAATCTCACCATCAAGGGTGATATAAAGCGAGCCTTCTGGGTAATCGAACTTCTGCTCACCAGTTATCGATTGGTCAAGCTGCTGCGTGGGGTTGTCACCAAACTTAAACTCGGTGATGGTGGCGCCATCGGCACTGTGTGCAGGCATCACATCGAAGGTCGCGGTGGTTGGGTTTTCGCCTTGATTCGGCTCCGTAATGGTCCAACTGCCGTTCTGCATTAACTGGACATCGTCAGTGATGGTGATATCCAAATCGGCTTTAGCGGAGTTATCGCCGTCAGTGTCAACCATATACACGGGCAGCGCAAAGCTAAGATTGTTATTACCGTCCGCATTGGCATGGTCGATCGCTTCAACCAATGTGAAGGTGTAATCGGCATTACTAAAATTAAGGGTAAAGACAGTGGTCTCCACTCCGTTTGCCGCCGTGGTAAAGCCAATGTACTGACCAGAATCTGCAGGCTCTTCTCGAAGCTCGACCACTAACCCATTCGATTTGAGCGAGCCGTCGGTATTGAACTCAGTTGGCTCAAGGCGGAAGTGACTTAAGTTGTCGCTGCCTTCGGTATAACTGATTGTGCCTGTGGCTTGCACCGCACTGCCGCTTGGCGTAGAGCCATCGATTAATTGAGACTCGGATAGACTCACCGATGGCACAGCGTTAATCACCGGGTCATCACCATCTTGAATGGTTAAGGTGACTGTGGCGCTGACACTGTCTTTGTCAAAGTCACCCGACACCACCACGATATCTTTCACAATATCGCCATTCTCATGATCTAAATCGCGATTAGGCTCAAAGCGCATCTCACCACCAAGAGTGATATAAAGCGAGCCTTCTGGGTAATCAAATTTCTGCTCGCCAGTGACAGTCTGGTCAAGCTGTTGCGTGGGGTTATCACCAAACTTAAACTCGGTGATGGTGGCGCCATCGGCACTGTGTGCAGGCATCACATCGATGGTCGCGGTGGTTGGATTTTCGCCTTGATTCGGCTCGGTAATAGTCCAGCTGCCGTTTTGCATGAGTTGGACATCGTCGGTGATGGTGATATCGAGATCGGCTTTGGCGGAGTTGTCGCCATCGCTGTCAACCATATAGATGGGCAGCGTAAAGCTGAGATCGTTGTTACCATCCGCATTGGCGTGATCGAACGCATCAATCAATGTGAAGGTGTAATCGCCTTTGTTGGTACCATCGAAGTTGAGCGTAAAGACGGTGGTCTCCACACCGTTCGTCGCCGTGGTAAAGCCGATATATTGCCCAGAGTCAGCGGGCTCTTCTCGAAGCTCTACCATTAGCCCATTCGATTTGAGCGAGCCATCAGAATTGAACTCACTTGGCTCAAGGCGGAAATGACTTAGGTTGTCGCTACCTTCGGTGTAGCTGATTGTGCCTATAGCTTGCACTGCACTGCCGCTTGGCGCTGAGCCATCGGTTAGTTGAGATTCAGATAGACTCACCGACGGAACAGTATTGATCACCGGATCGTCGCCATCTTGAATGGTTAAGGTGACCGTTGCGCTGACACCGTCTTTGTCGAAATCACCCGACGTCACCACGATGTCTGTCACGATATCGCCATTCTTATGGTCTAAATCACGATTGGGCTCAAAGCTCATCTCACCACCAAGTGTGATATAGAGCGAGCCTTCTGGGTAATCGAATTTCTGCTCGCCAGTTACAGTCTGGTCAAGCTGCTGCGTAGGGTTGTCACCAAACTTAAACTCGGTGATGGTGGCACCATCAGCACTGTGCGCAGGCATCACATCGATAGTCGCAGTGGTTGGCGTCTCTCCGAAATTTGGCTCCGTGATGGTCCAGCTGCCGTTTTGCATCAGTTGGACATCGTCGGTGATGGTGATATCCAAATCGGCTTTAGCGGAGTTATCGCCATCGCTGTCAACCATGTAAACGGGCAGCGCAAAACTCAGGTCGTTATTACCATTCGCATTGGCATGGTCGAGCGCTTCAATCAGTGTAAAGGTGTAATCGGCATTATTAAAATCAAGGGTAAAGACAGTTGTCTCCGCATCGTTCGCCGTGGTGGTAAAGCCGATATATTGCCCAGAATCTGCGGGATCTTCTCGAAGCTCTATTGCAAGCCCATTCGATTTGAGAGAGCCGTCAGTATTGAACTCACTTGGCTCAAGGCGGAAGTGACTTAAGTTGTCGCTGCCTTCGGTATAACTGATTGTGCCTGTGGCTTGCACCGCACTGCCGCTTGGCGCTGAGCCATCGGCTAATTGAGTTTCGGATAGACTGACTGATGGGACAGTATTGATCACCGGATCGTCGCCATCTTGAATGGTTAAAGTGACCGTTGCGCTGACAACGTCTTTGTCGAAATCGCCCGAGGTCACCACGATGTCTTTCACGATATCGCCTGCAGAGTGGTCTAGATCGCGATTAGGCTCAAAGCGCATCTCACCATCAAGAGTGATATAGAGCGAGCCTTCAGGGTAATCGAATTTCTGCTCACCAGTGATGTTTTGATCAAGCAGCTGCGCTGGGTTATCACCAAACTTAAATTCGGTGATGGTCGCGCCATCGGCACTGTGCGCTGGCATCACATCGATGGTCGCTGTGGTTGGCGTCTCTCCGACGTTTGGCTCCGTGATGATCCAACTGCCATTTTGCATTAACTGGACATCGTCGGCGATGGTGATATCCAAGTTGGCTTTAGCGGAGTTATCACCGTCACTGTCAACCATATAAACGGGCAGCACAAAGCTTAGGTCGTTATTACCATCCGCATTGGCATGGTCGATCGCTTCAATCAGTGTAAAGGTGTAATCGCCTTTGTTGGTACCATCGAAGTTGAGCGTAAAGACGGTGGTCTCTACGCCGTTCGCCGTGGTGGTAAAGCCGATATATTGCCCAGAATCTGCGGGCTCTTCTCGCAGCTCTACTACTAGCCCATTCGATTTGAGCGAGCCGTCAGTATTGAACTCACTTGGCTCAAGGCGGAAGTGACTTAGGTTATCGCTGCCTTCGGTGTAGTTGATCGTGCCCGTGGCTTGAATTGCAATGCCGCTTGGCACTGAGCCATCTGTTAGCTGAGATTCAGATAGACTCAATGATGGCACAGCGTTGATCACCGGATCGTCGCCATCTTGAATGGTTAGAGTGACCGTTGCGCTGACACTGTCTTTGTCAAAGTCACCCGACGTCACCACGATGTCTTTCACGATATCGCCATTCTCATGGTCTAGATCGCGATTGGGCTCAAAGCGCATCTCACCGTCAAGAGTGATGTAGAGCGAGCCTTCTGGGTAATCAAACTTCTGCTCGCCAGTGACAGTCTCGTCAAGCTGCTGCGCCGGGTTATCACCAAACTTAAACTCGGTGATAGTGGCACCATCGGCACTGTGCGCAGGCATGACATCGATGGTCGCTGTGGTTGGATTTCCACCTTGATTCGGCTCAGTGATGGTCCAACTGCCGTTTTGCATTAACTGGACATCATCAGTGATGGTGATATCGAGATCGGCTTTGGCGGAGTTATCGCCATCGCTGTCAACCATATACACGGGCAGCGTAAAGCTGAGATCGTTGTTACCATCCGCATTGGCGTGATCGAGCGCTTCAATCAATGTAAAGGTGTAATCGCCTGTGTTGGTGCCATCGAAGTTGAGCGTAAAGACGGTTGTCTCTGCGCCGTTCGCCCCCGTGGTAAAGCCAATGTACTGACCAGAATCAGCAGGCTCTTCTCGAAGCTCTACCTCTAGCCCATTCGATTTGAGCGAGCCGTCAGTATTGAACTGACTTGGCTCAAGACGGAAGTGACTTAAGTTGTCGCTGCCTTCGGTATAACTAATTGTGCCCGTGGCTTGCACCGCACTGCCGCTTGGCGCAGAGCCATCGGCTAATTGAGCTTCGGATAGACTTACCGATGGCACAGCGTTGATCACCGGATCATCGCCATCTTGGATGGTTAAGGTGACCGTGGCACTGACACTGTCTTTGTCGAAATCACCCGACGTCACGACGATGTCTTTCACAATATCGCCATTCTCATGGTCTAGATCTCGATTGGGCTCAAAGCGCATCTCACCATCAAGAGTGATATAGAGCGAGCCTTCTGGGTAATCAAACTTCTGCTCACCAGTGACAGTCTGGTCAAGCTGTTGCGTTGGGTTATCACCAAACTTAAACTCGGTGATGGTGGCACCATCAGCACTGTGCGCTGGCATCACATCGATGGTCGCGGTGGTTGGGTTTTCACCTTGATTCGGCTCGGTAATGATCCAAGCACCGTTTTGCATTAACTGGACATCGTCGGTGATGGTGATATCCAAGTTGGCTTTGGCGGAATTATCACCGTCGCTGTCGACCATATAAACGGGCAGCGCAAAACTGAGATCGTTATTCCCGTCCGCATTGGCATGGTCGATGGCTTCAATTAGCGTGAAGGTGTAATCGGCATTATTAAAATCAAGGGTAAAGACAGTTGTCTCCGCGCCGTTTGCCGCAGTAGTAAAGCCGATATATTGTCCAGAATCTGCGGGATCTTCTCGAAGCTCTATTACAAGCCCATTCGATTTAAGCGAGCCATCAGAATTGAACTCACTTGGCTCAAGGCGGAAATGACTTAAGTTGTCGCTGCCTTCGGTATAACTGATTGTACCCGTGGCTTGCACCGCACTGCCGCTTGGCGCAGAGCCATCGGCTAATTGAGACTCGGATAGACTTACCGATGGCACTGTATTGATCACCGGATCGTCGCCATCTTGAATAGTTAAAGTGACCGTTGCGCTGACACTGTCTTTGTCGAAATCACCCGACGTCACGACGATGTCTTTCACGATATCGCCATTCTCATGATCTAAATCGCGATTAGGCTCAAAGCGCATCTTACCGTCAAGAGTGATATAAAGAGAGCCTTCAGGGTAATCGAATTTCTGCTCACCGGTGACAGTCTGGTCAAGTTGCTGCGTGGGGTTATCACCAAACTTAAACTCAGCGATGGTGGCGCCGTCGGCACTGTGTGCTGGCATCACATCGAAGGTCGCGGTGGTTGGGTTTTCGCCTTGATTCGGCTCAGTGATGGTCCAGCTGCCATTTTGCATTAACTGCACATCGTCGGCGATGGTGATATCCAAGTTGGCTTTAGCGGAGTTATCACCGTCACTGTCGACCATATAAACGGGCAGCGCAAAACTCAGGTCGTTATTACCGTCCGCATTGGCATGGTCGATCGCTTCAATCAGCGTGAAGGTGTAATCGCCTGTGTTGGTGCTATCGAAGTTGAGCGTAAAGACGGTTGTCTCTGCGCCGTTCGCCCCCGTGGTAAAGCCAATGTACTGACCAGAATCAGCAGGCTCTTCTCGCAGCTCAACCACTAGCCCATTCGATTTGAGCGAGCTGTCAGTATTGAACTCAGTTGGCTCAAGGCGGAAGTGACTTAAATTGTCGCTACCTTCGGTATAGCTAATCGTGCCCGTGGCTTGCACCGCACTGCTGCTTGGCATAGAGCCATCCGATAGCTGAGACTCTGCTAAAGTCACCGACGGAATAGTGTTGATAACCGGATCGTCGCCATCTTGAATGGTTAAGGTGACCGTTGCGCTGACAGTGTCTTTGTCGAAATCACCCGACGTCACCACGATGTCTTTCACAATATCGCCATTCTCATGGTCTAAATCGCGATTAGGTTCAAAGCGCATTTCGCCGTCAAGCGTGATATAGAGCGAGCCTTCTGGGTAATCGAACTTCTGCTCACCAGTGACGTTTTGGTCAAGCTGCTGCACTGGGTTATCACCAAACTTAAACTCGGTGATGGTGGCGCCATCAGCACTGTGCGAAGGCATGACATCGATGGTCGCAGTGGTTGGGTTTTCGCCTTGATTCGGCTCCGTGATGGTCCAGCTGCCGTTTCGCATTAACTGCACATCGTCGGTGATAGTGATATCCAAATCGGCTTTGGCGGAGTTATCGCCATCGCTGTCGACCATGTAAACGGGCAGCGCAAAACTCAGGTCGTTATTGCCATCCGCATTGGCGTGGTCGAACGCTTCAATCAGTGTGAAGGTGTAATCGGCATTACTAAAATCAAGGGTAAAGACGATTGTCTCTGCGCCATTCGTCGCGGTGGTAAAGCCGATATATTGCCCGGAGTCAGCGGGCTCTTCTCGAAGCTCGACCACAAGCCCATTCGACTTGAGTGAGCCGTCGGTATTGAACTCAGTTGGCTCAAGGCGGAAGTGACTTAGGTTGTCGCTGCCTTCGGTGTAGCTAATTGTGCCCGTCGCTTGCACCGCACTACCGTTTGGCGCCGAGCCATCGGCTAATTGAGACTCGGATAGATTCACCGACGGAACAGTATTGATCACCGGATCGTCGCCATCTTGAATGGTTAAAGTAACCGTTGCGCTGACACTGTCTTTGTCGAAATCGCCCGAAGTAACGACGATGTCTTTCACGATATCGCCATTTTCATGGTCTAAATCGCGATTGGGCTCAAAGCGCATCTCACCGTCAAGCGTGATATAAAGCGAGCCTTCAGGGTAATCAAATTTCTGCTCACCAGTAACAGTCTGGTCAAGCTGCTGCGTTGGGTTGTCACCAAGCTTAAACTCGATGATGGTGGCGCCGTCGGCACTGTGTGAAGGCATGACATCGATGGTCGCGGTGGTTGGGTTTTCGCCTTGATTCGGCTCCGTAATGGTCCAACTGCCATTTTGCATCAGCTGAACATCGTCAGTGACCACAACGTTTAAAGAGGTCGTTGGTGTTCGATCATTGTCGGAATCAATCGCGAAAATCGGCAATGAAAAAATCAGTTCATTGTTATTTTGCCCATCGGGATGATCCAGAGCTTCGCTCAACGCAAACGTATAGGAGCCTTTGGTATTGGTATCGAAACTAAACGTGAAAACCGTAACTTCACTACCCGTAGAATCAGTATAAACACCCAAATAGGTCCCCGAATCTGCCGGATCTTCTCGAAGTTCAATCGAATATCCCTGTGACGTTAAATTTGCCGAAGTATTAAACGTATCGACATCAACGACAAACTTAGTGATAGTGTCGCTACCTTCGCTAAAGGTAACCTGCCCCTGCGATTCGACGGCACTGGTTGATGCTATCGCCCCATCAGTCAAAGCTGACTCGCTTACTTGAACCTGAGGAACAGATTCGATAGCAGGATTATCACCGTCAGCGATTGTAACTTGAGCGGATACGGGAAGCTGAATTGGGTTACCCCCAGTATCACTACCACTAATTTCGATTGAGATGGATACCTGATCATCAGCGATAGACACCAAGCCCCCCGCAATACTCGGCACATGATCGATGGGTTGGTATATCGTAGTTGTCAGCTGAAGATTAACGTCTTTACCAATGTTGGTCGCATCAATATCGATGTTCACGACCTCAAGGCCACCGAGCTCACCAATAATGGCATTTGAAGCTGAATCATATCTGAAAGAGACGGCCTGACCTCCAGAGGTGATATCACTGTTAAGTTCAGCCAATAGTTCTGAAAGCGAGGCCGCCGTCGGCACAAAAGTGTTAGAGTCTAACGGTAAATCGCCAGCAAAAATCGTCGCGGAAGACGTTATAGACTGAGGGTAGGTACTAAGAGATATTGAGCCTTCGACCAAGGTTTCTGAAAGATTATTTCCCCCGGCTGCAAATACCAATGGCCTAGCTTGCTCCTCATCGACAACGTCCGCTTCTCCTGAAATCCCATTCGTTTCGAAAAACGTACTCGCGAGTACCTCAGCACCATTGTATTCGATCGTAACAAAACCAGCGTTAGCAGAACCTGCACCGCCACCGGCTGCCGTCGCTTCCAATATTTCAGTTGGATCGGCGCCAGCTAAAATGGCTTCTTGTATGGCATCAATATCGAGACCGGAAAAGGAAGCTTCTTCCATCTGCTCGACATCAATTGAGACATCTCCATCAATATCCGCGGTTACCCAACCGCCAGAATTATCAGAGCAGGCAAGGCAATTATCAGGGACATATACGGTGTCCAAAACAATAGAGGCGTGACTAGCCGTTAATACGATGTCGTTGACTGCAATAGTATCGCCGACTTTTGCCTTTCTGGCATCCCCATCGGCGTTCACAATCACAACGTCACCGTTAACTTCTTTTACAACAGCAGCTTGGCGCAATACCTCAATATCCATACCTTCTCCCCCGACCTTCTAGTCGATGCGACTCGATCGATGTTTATTATTTGTTTTATAAACTCATTCACCCAAAGTAACAAATTTCGACATTTTTGCGACTCATTTAACCTGATATGAGAACTATCAAACGGCTGATTTGAGTATAGCCAGTGACATATTTCTTTTAGCTTCTCTAACTTATTGAGTTATTGACAAAAATCATCCGCTGAACCACGCGTATCAAAAATGAGAATTTAGACTACAAAAACAAGCAGAATCGAAGAAATTGGCTGATTGAAAGCAAATATTCGTACATCTGAAGAAAATTAAAACCTATAGTACTTACATCGATTTAGCGATTGAGCGCGATATGAAAAAACGCAATTTTATTGTTGAAAATAGATTCAAAGAGATTTGGAGTCATTTCCCGGTGCTATTGCCGGTCACATCGATATTTGTGGGCGTTTTCTTACTCGCGGCCATCTTCAATCACCACCAATTACGCAAACATGCGCTGAACGATGGAAGCGATTCGATCAATAAACTAGAACGTTATATCGATACCATGGCGGATGATTTGCAGACGCTCGCCATCAAGGTTGGGGATGATTGCAGCGAACAAGACAAACTGGCGCTAAGGGCAAAGGTTTTCAACTCGAGAATGTTGAAAGAAATCGGCCTGTATAAAGATGGCATCGTTTACTGCACGAGCAATGAAGGCCCATCACAAATTCGGCTCTTTAACTCAACCTTGCAACGTATTGACGCCTCCCCCAAACACATCACCATTTCTCTTACCGAATCGAAAAGCAAACTAAAAACCTTTTTTATTTACTCATCTTCAAATAAGAAACGAGGCATCAACGCACTTCTTCATCCTCAGCAGTTTTTGGAACTCATTTCACCAGTGTTTGAAGAACGTAAGTATGGATACCAAGTTCATGTGCTCAACGAAGTCATCCAAAGCAATCAAACACAGCCCGGCTTAAAACTCTACAGTTTTTCGTCCTCGCTTTACCCTTTATCTATCAGCGTTTATCTGACCAGCGAGTCATACCAAAATCACTATTTGTCGCATGTGGGTGAGACCGTCTCTATCGCCCTAGTCTTATCATTGCTCTACTTGATGATCCGATACCAAACATTAGTAAAAAGATCCGTTGAATACTCACTCGTTAATGCAATCCACCAAGAACAAATCGAACTCTACCTGCAACCTATCGTTGATATTCACTCCAGAAAAGTGGTGGGAAGTGAAGCTCTAGTGCGTTGGAACCATCCGGTACAAGGGCAGATTTCTCCGGAGCAATTTATCCCTCTCGCAGAAAAGCTAGGGATCATTGATCGCGTAACAGAATACGCGTTTAGAGAGGTCACACGTTTTCTTAAACGCAATCCAGACTATTGTGAACACAACTACATCAGCATCAACATTAGTCGTTACCAAATCGTCAAACCTGAGTTCGTCGAATATCTGACAAACTACGCCAAGCGCCATCCAAAACTGGTCTCAAGAATACTGTTGGAGCTCACAGAGAACGTTGATCTCACTTCCGAGCAACTTGATTTAGCACTCACCCATTTAACACAAATCCAATCACTCGGTTTTGAAATTGCCATTGATGATTTTGGCACTGGTTACTCGGGATTAAACCTCATTAGGCAAATGAAATTTGATGTGGTCAAAATCGACCAAGTGTTTATCAAAAGTTTGCATTCAGATTCCAATATTAAGCCGGTTTTGAAATCGATGATTCAACTCGCGACAGACTTGGGGATGAGAGTGATTGCGGAAGGCGTGGAAACCGAATATCAAATCGAACAACTCGAGCAACTTGGCGTTAAATACATCCAAGGTTTTTACTACGCCAGACCGATTAAGCCTGAAGACTTTGCAGTGTTCTACCAAATGAGCGACACCGCACACATACAAGCTCAGCCTGTTCCTAGGTGGAACGCGGATGGCTAACCCGAACAGCCTTACCTGATTTCCCCTCTCAATATGGCTTCCTGCTCTGTGAAAGATGGGTGATCTATCGCCCATTTTAGGGCGTAGATGGGGAGAATGATGTCGCACTTATCGGTTCCTTTTATGATTAGCTAGCTATCATAAAAATAAGGACTATTACGTGAAACATTGCCATACTCTCATCACGGCGAGTATATTGCTCGCGACAAGCACTTCGGCCTTTGCTGCGCCTAGCTTATCGGTTAGCACTACCACCACGAGCAGAGACTTTCCTTTGACCGCTTCAGAACCCCTCGTTCTGCCACTCACCAAACAACTCTACCAACTAAAAATCTCAGATGTTGAGGGGGAATGCGAGGCGCCTGCCGAACAAAAAGTGAAGTTTCGCCGCCCTTTACAGTTGAACTGCGGTAAAGAAACACTGCTTGACCTCAACGTTCGCTTCGCTGGTGATTACTCCTTTTCTTACGATGAAGAAAACAAAACAATCGCAATCGCAAGGGAAGCCAAAAAAAGTAAGCAAACCGTATTTAAACGCCCGATTCCCAATGTGCAGTGTGAACAATTGTCAACCGACCCTGCAACGTTGGATCTCGCCGAAACTTATCCAGATGGCACGAAGTTAAAAGAGGCATTCAGCGGACAAGTTGTCACGGTTGAAGATGGGAAGGTCACACTTAGCCCAGCACAAACAAGCGGGGGGCTGGTTCTCCTTGAACCGATAGAAAGCCAACCTAACGCCTTTCCATTTAGTTACAGCAACGCCAATATCTACTTTGTGATGGTGGATAGATTTAATAATGCTGACTCATCCAACGACCAAAGCTATGGCCGACAGAAAGATGGTAAACAAGAGGTGGGCACATTCCACGGTGGTGACCTTAAAGGCGTAACGGCAAAACTAGACTACATAAAAAGCTTAGGGACCGATGTGATCTGGCTGTCGCCGATTGTTGAGCAAGTTCATGGGTTCGTGGGGGGCGGAGAAAAAGGCAGCTTCCCATTTTATGCCTACCACGGTTACTGGACGCGAGACTTCACCAAGATAGATGAAAACTTTGGCAACGATAATGATTTAGAAATCTTGGTCAACGAAGCTCACAAGCGAGGCATAAAAGTTTTCCTCGATGCAGTGATCAACCACTCTGGATATTCCACATTAGCGGATCTCCAGTTCGACAACATTGATGTTGTTAACCCGCAATCACTGCCAAGCAAATGGGCACAATGGTCTCCAAATGGCAATGAGAACTGGCATAGTTACCACCAAGCGATCAACTATCAAAGCGACAATTGGGTAAACTGGTGGGGGCCGGATTGGGTTCGAACTGGTCTGCCTGGCTACTCGAAACCGGGCTCAAGTGACATCACCATGACATTAGCAGGCCTACCCGACTTTCTCACCGAAGCCGACCAGCCCGTCACGCCGCCTCAGTGGTTACTCGATAATCCAGGAACACGAGTCACCAAAAGAGACAATTTTACCGTCTCTGATTACTTAATCAGTTGGCAATCTGACTGGGTCAAACGCTTTGGTATTGACGGTTTTCGCGTAGACACCGTCAAGCATGTTGAAGGAGATGTGTGGCGCAGACTCAAAGCGTCCGCCTCCCAGAGCCTTGAACAGTGGCGCAGAGAAAACGGTAAACAAGGCGAGCCTTTCTGGATGATGGGAGAAGTGTGGGGCCATTCGGCGTATCGTTCGCCTTATGTGGATGACGGCTTTGATGCATTGATCAACTTTGATATGCAGAAAAAACTGGATAAAGGTGCCGCATGTTTTAGCCAAATGCAGGATACCTATCAAAATTATGCTGATTCAATGCAAGAAACGCCTGATTTTACTCCGGTAAGCTACATGTCATCTCATGACACAGAGCTATTTTTCGACCGTTTCAAGTCGTTTGAAATGCAGCGCAACGCCGCCAATGCGCTCATGCTAAGTCCAGGCGCTGTTCAAGTGTACTACGGGGATGAAATCGCTCGTGAGCTTGGCCCATACGCCGATGATTTCCATCAAGGCACTCGCTCAGACATGCTGTGGAAACTCGACACCGAGCGCAAAGCCCTCTTAGAACATTGGCAAACTCTCGGCCAGTTTAGACAACGACACCCTGCCATTGGTGCCGGTCAACACAAGCTCATCCCGAATGAGTCCGCCTATGTATTTTCTCGTACCCTTGGCAACGATAAAGTCGTAGTGGGTTACTTGGGAAAATAATCTAAATAGAAAACGAGCTCAAATGAGCTCGTTTTTTAAGGTTGGTCGTTTGGCAAAATCAAACGGGTTCGATATTCCTGATCCGCTTTTGCTTCCGCGACCATTTGAAGCACGAACAAACTCGTGTTTCTTACCCCACATTTGACGTCACACGGCTGTCGGTATTCGATTGGCAGAGTCTCATCTTTTGCGAGTATTTCATCTGAATAACTCTTTTCAGGTTGATGAAGATCTTCTTCGACCGGATTATTCAGCGAGTAGAGAAATAGCGGCGACGTTTGACTGTTCGCCCAGCTCAGCGAAGAGAACGACAGCAAGAGCAACAGACTCACTCTAATCAACATAATTCATTCCTTCTATGATTAACTGGCGCAGTATAACCATACACCTATAAAAAGCAAAAAAGCTCCCGAAGGAGCTTTTGTATCGCTAAAAGGTTGGCTTACTTATTGTCTCGGCGAGCTTGGACCGAATCGGCCAATTGGCGCAACACTTTCTCAGTGTCTTCCCAGCCAATACATGCGTCAGTGATCGATTGACCGTAGTTAGGCGCAACGCCGTCCACTAGGTCTTGTCGCCCTTCAACCAAGTGAGATTCAATCATCACGCCAAAGATCGCCTCTTCACCACCGGCAATTTGACCTGCGACATCATCACTCACAACCATTTGGCGTTGGTACTGCTTAGAGCTGTTTGCATGGCTAAAGTCGATCATCACTTTTTGAGGCAGGCCAGAAGCTTCAAGCTCAGCCTTGATCGAACCAACATGATCTGCACTGTAGTTAGGCTCTTTACCGCCACGAAGGATAATGTGGCAATCTGGGTTACCTGCGGTTTCTACAATCGCAGAGTGACCATACTTGGTAACAGATAAGAAATGGTGAGATGCACTTGCGCTGCGAATCGCGTCCGAGGCAATCTTAATATTACCGTCAGTACCATTTTTGAAACCCACTGGGCATGAAATACCAGAAGCCAGTTCACGGTGCACTTGTGATTCTGTGGTACGAGCACCGATTGCCCCCCAACTGATTAGGTCTGCCACATACTGTGGTGTGATCATGTCGAGAAATTCACTTGCAGTTGGGAGCCCCATATCCGTCAAATCGAGAAGCAGCTTACGGCCCATACGCAGACCGTCGTTGATCTTAAATGTATCGTTTAGGTAAGGGTCGTTGATGAGCCCTTTCCAGCCCACTGTCGTACGTGGTTTTTCGAAATACACACGCATTACAACTTCAAGTCGGTCGCCCAATTCATCGCGTAGCACCTTTAAACGCTTGCCGTATTCAATCGCGGCTTCTGGATCGTGGATAGAGCACGGACCAACGATAACGAGTAAGCGGTCATCCTCACCTTTTAAAATATTTGAAATCGCTTGGCGGGAGCGAAACGTGGTTGAAGAGGCGGTTTCTGTTGCTGGAAACTTCTCTAAAACAGCAACTGGTGGTAATAATTCTTTTACTTTGCTGATTCGTACATCATCTGTCTGGAACATTGCTACTACTTCCTATTTCTCTTGGCGTGAGCGCCAGCATCCAACGGGTTGATGCATAATTGCTCAACGTGTTTTTCCTGTTCCTTGTAACTTATCTATCAAAAACCAAGGTTGCAACCACTATTTTTACCAAAAGGCAATATTTCCACCAATTTTACACTTTACGATTTGTGTAAAAATAAAATTACACCCGGTAATTTGCGGTTAAAATCCGCGATTTAGCGGCAGATATTCGCTATGTGTGATGCAATATCCGATTGATATTGCTATGGTAATACCACTATAAAAACAACGCAGTATCATCATGACCGCGATTAATTTTTCGAATGTCAGCAAATGGTATGGGCAATTCCAAGCCCTAAATAACATCCAACTCTCGGTATCCAAGGGAGAGATTCTGGTCATCTGTGGCCCTTCTGGATCGGGTAAGTCCACCCTGATACGAACAGTCAATGGACTAGAAAGCGTATCGGAAGGCGAGATCTCTGTTCTTGGTTCATCCATTGATCAAGTCCCACCTGGAAAAGTGGGTATGGTGTTCCAACACTTTAATCTCTTTCCTCATTTAACTGTGTTAGAAAACTTAACACTGGCCCCTGTTCGAACTCTCAAGCTCTCTAAGCTCGAAGCCCAACAACGAGCAATGCATTACTTGGAGCGGGTCAACATCGCTGAGCAAGCATCTAAATACCCAATCCAACTTTCAGGGGGGCAACAACAGCGTGTCGCTATCGCTCGGTCTTTGTGCATGCAACCAGAAATTTTACTATTCGATGAACCAACATCAGCCCTAGACCCAGAAACGATTCAGGAAGTTCTTGATGTAATGATCGACCTTGCCAACGACGGCATCACAATGATGTGCGTGACCCACGAGATGGGTTTCGCGAGAAAAGTCGCCCATCGAGTGATCTTTATGGACAAAGGTGAAGTACTAGAAAGCGCTCCTCCTGAGCAGTTGTTCACCGCGCCGTCTCATCCACGAACAAAGCAGTTTCTCACCCAAATACTCAGTCATTAATCATGGTTAACATACTTAAACCCGTTTTTTCCGCCATTTTTCAGATATTGCTGCTCGCTGCGGGGCTATGGTGGCTGTTGGATTCAGGTGCCAAGACGATGGGCTACCAATGGCAATGGGACCGAGTACCTGACTACATCGCCTTTTATGAAGAGGGAGAATGGTGGCCTGCTGAGCTTATTGAAGGCCTGTTTGTCACGATAAAAATATCGTTAATCAGCCTACTCTTTACCTTAGTGATTGGGTTAACCACCGCTTTGCTAAAACTGTCCAACTCGGTTGTCGGGCGTGCGCTAGCGACTGGCTACATTGAACTGATCCGCAACACTCCGTTGCTGGTGCAGATCTATCTGCTCTATTTTGTCTTTGGTCCTGTGATTGGCTTAGACCGCTTTGCAACAGCGGTACTCGCTTTGTCCCTCTTTCAAGGTGCTTACACGGCCGAGATTTTCCGCGGTGGCTTGAATAGTATATCGAAAGGCCAGTTTGAGGCGGCCAAGTCATTGGGGCTCAATCCGTTTTATACCTACTATGATGTTATCTTGCCTCAGTTGCTGCAAAGGACGCTGCCGCCTTTGACCAACGAAGTGGTATCGTTGGTCAAAAATTCCTCCATTGTATCTGTGATGGCGATTTTTGACCTCACTACGGAGGGGAGAAATATCGTCGCTGAAACTGCGATGCCATTCGAAATCTGGTTCAGCGTCGCAGCAATTTATCTGCTGCTCACCCTGTCATTGTCCGCTTTGTCTGCTCTCCTTGAGCACAAATTGGGCGCTAGTTGGCGAACACAATAAGGAACAACCATGAAAACATTAGGAAAGTTCGTATCGAAAAAGAGCTTCAAGCGTGCCATTACCGCACTACTTGGATTGGCGATTGCACTGCCTTCTATGGCGAGTGACACGCCCAACATCAATAAAATCAATGAGCGCGGTACATTGCGCGTTGGTATGTCAACGTTTGTCCCTTGGGCTATGCGCAACACTCAAGGTGAGTTGATTGGCTTTGAAATCGATGTTGCCAAGCGCCTTGCCGCAGACTCTGGCTGGAAAGTCGAGTTCGTACCCACTGCGTGGGATGGCATTATTCCCGCGCTATTGGCACAGAAATTCGATGTCATCATCGGCGGAATGAGCGTCACGCCAGAGCGCTCTAAAAGCGTGTTGTTTTCGACGCCATACTCGCACTCAGGGGTTCAAGTAGCCGCGAACACAGAGCTCGCAGCTGGATTTTCAGAGTTCAGTGACTTCGACTCTCGCCGCGTAAAAATAGCCGCCAGACGCGGAGCATTTACCGTTCAAGTGGCTCGTGAGACGTTCCCGAAAGCAAAAATCCTTCAATTTGATGACGACGCGCAAGCATTCCAAGAAGTCCTCAATGGCAACGCACACGCGGTAATCGCCTCGAGTCCGAAACCAGAGCATGAAGCGGTCAAACATGCCGATAAACTGTTTATTCCTTTCTCAGAGCGTTTGTCTAAAGGCAATGAAGCCTTTGCGGTTCGTTTAGGGGAAGAGGATAAAAAAGCCTTTTTCGATGAGTGGATCAACGCCAGAACTCAAGATGGTTGGTTAAGCGAGCGCTATGAGTACTGGTTCTCCACACTAGATTGGCAAAATCAGGTCGCAAACGGTCAATAAACATAACGAAGTGGTAGTAAAGTGAGTAATGTACAATCCGCATCTGCACCCGTTGTTGCAGAAAGCAAATTCAAGTTCAATAAGCTAGACGTCACTCTATTGTTTGGCTTGGCGCTTCTTGTCGGCTGGCTCTACTACCGCTCTTCAATTGGCGTTAACTACCATTGGCGATGGCAACAAGCCTTTGACCTCATTTTTACCGCGCGGTCCGATGGCTCACTGCCCTACTTTTTTCAAGGTTTGGTCGCGACACTGCGCCTAAGTATTTGGGGAGGTGTACTCGCCTTCACCCTAGGGACATTACTTGGTATCGGTAGGCAATCGCGGTTTACCCTCATCCGTCAGCCTATCAATATTTTCATCCAGTTAGTTCGCAACATTCCGCCATTGGTGTTTGTGTTTATTTTCTATTTCTTTATCTCAAACCAATTAATCCCTTTATTAGGTCTAGGAGAAATACTCAGAAACCATTCCGGTGACATTACCTCACTGCAATCTCTGTTGTTTGGTCCCGCAGCGCTGTGGGAAAACTTGCTTTCTGGCGTGCTTTGCATTGGTATTCTGTCTTCAGCTTACGTCGCAGAGATCGTCCGCTCAGGTTTAGCCAGCGTTGAAAAAGGTCAATGGGAGGCCGCAGACTCACTGAGTTTATCCACTTGGGTGAAGTATCGCTATGTGATTGCGCCGCAAGTGCTTGTCACGATAACGCCAGCATTGGCAGGACAGGCGATTTCGCTGATTAAAGACACGTCGATTGTGTCCCTGATTTCGATTCAAGAAATGACGTTTGTCGGCACCGAGATGGCGAACTCGTCTGGGTTAATTTTTGAAATTTGGTTGATTGTCGGCCTAACGTATTTGACGATTTGCTTAGCCCTTTCCATGCTCTTTAAAAAGCTAGAAAGTCATATTCTGCGCCATCAGCGCAAGTAAGCAGGGTAACGGAAGCTCATGTAACAAAGATAGGTAAGGCTACCAATCGTGACACCACTGATATTGATCGCCAAATCACTATAAGAAAACTGTCGAAGCGGGAAATACATCTGCGAAAACTCATCGATCGTGACGGCAATAAGCAGCAACCCGACCCAAGGTGAGATTGGAACGCTTGAGTATTGATAGAAGCTTTTTGGGGTTGCCCAAGATGCAAAAAAGCCCAGCGTTGTGGCTACGATAAGGTGCATTGCCCAATCGCCGCCCACCAGTGTTTCCATACCAGTAACAATGTGACCGTAAATATCAAACGATTTGGCCAAGGATGCAGAACCACCGATAGCGACTAACGCTACCCACAGTAGCAATCTTTTCCCAAACAAATCTGACAACGACAACATAGATTTCAACTCAACTCCTAAAGGGCAGCAAAGGTTAACCTATGTTGTACCGTGTGAACAGTCAGTTAGGTTAAATAATGGTCAAATAACAGTAAGACAAACAGTGTCATTAAATGGTAGATCGAGAATTTGAAAGTTTCGATAGCTGAACCTTCATTCGGGTTAAATTTTAGTTTCCAAGCGTAACCAATAAACCCTAGGCTAAGAAAAACCGATCCTATCCAGTAAATCGTGCCGCTCATTCCTACCAAGGCAGGCATCAAACAGACCAACGCCAGAAGAATGGTATACAGCAAGATAGACGTTTTCGTGTACTCCACACCATGGGTGACTGGCAGCATTGGAATATCAGCTTTTGCATAGTCCTCTTTGCGGTGAACGGCGAGCGCCCAAAAGTGAGGAGGAGTCCAAATGAAAATAATCATCACCAGTAACCAAGCGTGAGCATGTAACTCTCCGGTGACGGCAGTCCAGCCCAATAGTGGAGGCATCGCACCGGCAATACCTGCGATGACAATATTTTGTGGCGTCGCTCTTTTTAGGTACATGGTATAGATCACCGCATAGCCAACCAAACTGGCAAACGTCAGCCAAGCGGTCAGTGGATTGACCAACGCATAAAGAATCACGAAGCCAATCAAGCCAATACTGGTTGCAAACATCATCACATGACTGGCTTTGATGTCACCAGACGGCAACGGGCGCTTATAGGTCCGTGCCATGATTGAGTCGATTCGTCGGTCGATGAGATGGTTATAGGCGGCGGCTGACCCCGCCATCAACGCAATTCCGATCAGTCCAAATGAGGCTTGTTGAAGAGGCAATGCATCCGGCACCGCGAGGCACATTCCAACCAATGTTGTCAAAAGCATGAGTGCAACCACTTTGGGTTTAGTTAGAGTAAGATACACATGCCAGTTGGCGCGAGACGACGCTCGTGTGTAGTGAATCGTTTTACTCATCGTACACCTTCCTTATCTAACAATTCAGAGTGGGTCACTCGACTGGTCGAACGGTCAAACAACACATAGTTGGCTCTTAGCACTGCAACTAGCAGCAGCGCCGCCCCCAAGTTGTGCCCAACAGCCACGACCAACGGCAGGCTAAACACCACGTTGCTAATACCAAGAAGCAGTTGCAGCGTAAGCAATGCCACCAGCCAAACTGCAGTTCTAACCAATACTTTGCTTTTTGCTGATAGCAGTTGAAACGCCAAGGCAATCACCACAAGCGTCGTCAGTATTGCGCCAAATCGATGGGTCACATGAATTGTCATTCTGGCTCCGTAATCAAGGGTGCCAAACTCGTAGCTTTCGTGTTGGGGTTGAATCAGCTCAAACGCGGTAGAGAAATCGAGATAGCTTGTCCAGTCCCCCTGACAAATCGGCAAGCTGGTACACATCAAGGCGGCATAGTTTGACGACGTCCACCCTCCCAAAGCGATTTGCAAAACCACAACGACTAGGGCGAGTGCTGCCAGTCCCTTCGCGCCTTTTGGAACAGACAAAACCGCTGCCGACGGTGTCGATTTATCTTTGAGCCGCCAATAGAGTATCGCCAGCAAACAAAATAACGAGAAACCGCCAAGCAAGTGTCCCATCACAACAATGGGCATCAACTTCATAGTCACTGTCCACATACCGAGCAATGCCTGAAATACCACGACCAACGAGAGCGTCAGTGGCAAGCCAATCCCTAAACTCTTTTCTCGAATACACCGAAACGAAATGAGGAAAATGATCAACCCAAGCGTGCCTGCAAAATAGCGGTGAATCATCTCAAGCCAAGCCTTGTTGGCTTCAATGGTCAGTGAGGGGTACAAAGTTTTGGCCAATGCGATCTCATGGTGCTCATTCGGCACAGTCAAGTGACCATAGCAACCGGGCCAATCTGGACAGCCCAATCCAGCATCTGCGAGTCTTGTATAGGCGCCAAGCATAATCACGACAAAGGTTAACGCCAAACTAAGCCGCACTAAATTTATCAATTTCATCAACGTGCTCCCTGTCTTAAACCGTGTGAACGCTTACCCTACTCGCGATAGTTTGAGTAGCTTGCGTAAATCGGCCAACACATCCTTGCTTTGTTGGACCAAGTCACTTTCTGTTTTCACTTTTGGATAACGCATGACTAACTGCCCTAGAGGATCAACAATCACGACCTCGAATCCTGAGACCAAGTGGTCCAAATTACCGCTTACATTAACCACGCTAAATTGCTCGGCTACCTTTGGCATCACCTCATTGTCCGAGCGAACCAGCAATACTGGAGAAACCCGACCTTGGTACTTGCCAAGCGCGGTATGACTTTGCCCCAATAGATAGAGTTGCTGCTGGCAAAATGCCTCACAGCGACTCGGCATCACATAGGCCAACTGCCACTGACTTCCAGCATAGGGGTTGTCGATGCCGAGAGTTTGGTAACTGACACTTGGCTCAATCAACACGCCTCGATTGGTCACCCCAGACTGATACCAATGATTGGTTAACACTGTCTTGGCCAAAATTGCAGGCAATGCGAACATCAGCACTAATGTGAGAAATATGATTCTTCCTCGCCACACTGGATTACTCATGCGCCACTCCTTTGTTTATCGCTCTCACGAACACCCAACCACTTAACCCAAGCAGTGCCGCTGCCATCGCAAACCACTGCACTGCATAGCCAATGTGCTTTGATGATGTCATTGGTACGGGCTGCCATGGTTGAGGATACGTCCAATCTTCAACTTGGGGCTGAAATACATAAGGCTCTAACGGCTGCTGCCACTCTTCGGCCAATCGTGCCAAGTTGAGATTTTGAATCCTTATCACTGGTCCTGACTCAGCAAGCAGGTGGTCACTCAAAGGGTTGTTCGAACGTTGATATAAGCGTCCTACCACCTCTATGGGCTGATTTAACCATTCAACCCTAGGCAACACTGAGCGGCGCTCCGCTGCTGGTACAAATCCTCGTTCGAGTAACACCCCTTTCCCCTGCTCATTTATCATCAACTGCATCGCCAGATAGCCAACTTGTCCCTGATAGGTTTGGTTATCCAGTAGCAGATACTTCCCGCTCACTGGCGTAAGACGAGCCTTGACCTTAACGCCAGTCAAATACCCCTTCGTCTGGGATTCCAACTCACTCATCGATATCGGCTGAGAAAATTCTCGGCTGCTAAGGTATTGCTCCATCGCCAGTTTCTCGTCTGCTCGCCCTAACTGCCACAAACCCAAGTTGATCAATAGCGAAAAGACAACCAAAGTTAATATCAAAGCTAACCAAAAAGTTGGTCTCTTTACTAAAAAGCCTAAGGACAACCTCATGGTATTTCTTTTCAAATTGCTGCTTGTGGTGTTATTGCTGTTCATTATTTTCAACCTAGCTCGCGCAATGATCGAGATGGTCAAAGGACCACAACAAGACGACGAAGATAATCAGCAGCCCGACAAACCAATGAGCTTCTACCTTGGTCGTCGTGTGTTTCTTTCTGCATTGGCCGTCGTCCTTATGGTTGCCGCATTGCTTAGCGGTTTTATCGACCCAAACGTGCGCCCCTACTAGCGGTCTACAGCACGTAAACAAAGACAAACAGGCATAACCAAACCACATCAACAAAGTGCCAGTACCAGCTGCCCGCTTGGAACGCAAAGTGATCTTTCGGCGTAAAGTGGTCTTTCGCAATCCGAGCAAGTAAAACAATAAGGAAGGTGGTACCAAGCAGCACGTGCATGCCATGAAAACCCGTCAGCAAGAAAAAGGTATTACCGTAGATCCCCGATTGAAGCGTGAGACCTAGATCTTGATAGGCATGAGCATATTCGACACCTTGGTAATACAAAAAGAAGCACGCCAACACTATGGTGATCTCAAGCCACACAATCAGCGCCATCCGTTTATTTTGCTCCAAGCTGGTATGCGCAAGGTGCAGGGTAATCGAAGAAGTCAGCAGAATTAGCGTATTAATAAGAGGGATCCCTTGCCAGCCCATGGCCTGCGTTTCGGTGCCCCCTGGCGTTGTCGTTAATGGCCAAAGCGCTTCAAAGGTTGGCCAAAGCACTTCATGGGTCATCGCATTGTTACTGGCACCACCTAACCACGGGACGGCTATCACGCGGGCATACAACAAAGCACCAAAAAATGCCCCAAAGAACATAATCTCAGAGAAAATAAACCAGCTCATGCCTTGTCGAAATGAGCGCGAGATTTGCTCTGAGTATTGACCGCTCATCGACTCGGTAATCACATTGCTAAACCAGCCCGCAAACATGTACAGCAAGAAAAGAAATCCCGCCAACAAGATAAGTTTGCCAAACACGCTGCCATCGCCACCCTCGGCCATGTTTTGCACCGTTAGCCCCGCCCCAACCGCGATTAGAAATAGGGCAACCGCGCCGACAATGGGCCAACTACTCTGAGCGGGAACATAGTAAGGTTGATGTTTTGAGCTCATTGGGCTGCTCCTTGCTTTGGTCTTGAAGGTATTGAGGACGTGTCAGTTAATGACGCCACTTCTAACGAAGCGTCTACAGACTGAGTAATGTCATACAAGGTATAAGAGAGAGTAAGGGTGTGGATCGAATCGGGAATATCAGGCTCGATATAAAAGATCAGTGGCATTTCGGCGCTGTCTTGACTTGCCAGTGGTTGCTGATTAAAACAAAAACACTCGATCTTATTGAAATAGGTTGCGCCTAACCCTGGGGACACGGAAGGTACCGCTTGGCCAACAATCTCTTTCGCGGCGAGATTTTTTGCCACAAACGCTGTTTGTATGACTTCACCAGGGTGGACATCCATGTAGGCTTGCTTTGGCCCAAACTGCCATGGGATCCCTTGATTTAAATGAGCCATAAACTCCACGCGGACAACACGAGAGGTATCCGCAACCATCCCTTGAGGCTGAAGAACAGATTCTGTGTTGGTTTTGCCGTTGATGCCAAGCGCATCACACATCACATCATAAAGAGGCACCAGCGCAAAGCCGAAGCCAAACATCGCCATGGTTGCCACGAGCAGCTTCAGCGTCAGTTTCTGATTCGACTTTGCTTGGCTCATAACGCCCCCCTAATCCACTTTTGGTGGCGTATCAAAGGTATGATGAGGCGCAGGGCTTGGCACAGTCCATTCAAGTCCTTCCGCCCTTTCCCACACTTTAGCCGGCGCTTTTTCTCCGCCGCGAATGCATTTGATCACCAACCAGAGGAAGATCAACTGCGATAGACCAAAAGCAAAACCGCCGATGGAGACAATCTGGTTTACGTCAGCGAACTGAATCGCATAGTCCGGAATTCGCCGTGGCATCCCCGCCAAACCCAAGAAATGCATCGGGAAAAACAGCACATTGACCGAAATAACCGAGCACCAGAAATGCCACAAACTCAGCTTATGGTCATACATGTGTCCGGTCCACTTTGGCAACCAGTAGTAAGCGGCCGCCATAATCGAGAATACAGCCCCAGAGACCAACACATAATGGAAATGGGCCACCACAAAATAGGTATCGTGGTATTGGAAGTCCGCAGGGACAATCGCCAACATAAGCCCAGAGAATCCACCGATGGTAAACAAGATAATGAACGCAATGGCAAACAGCATCGGGGTCTCAAACGTCATCGCCCCTCGCCACATGGTGGCCACCCAGTTGAACACTTTCACGCCTGTCGGCACCGCAATCAACATGGTGCAGTACATAAAGAACAGCTCTGCAAACACCGGCATACCCGTGGTAAACATATGGTGCGCCCAGACTAAGAAAGAGAGCAGCGCGATGCTGCAAGTCGCGTAGACCATCGAATGATAGCCAAACAATTTTTTGCCGCTAAATGCAGGAATAATCGCGGAGATAATGCCAAACGATGGCAAGATCATGATGTAAACCTCAGGATGACCGAAGAACCAGAAAATGTGCTGGAACATCACAGGATCGCCCCCGCCAGCCGCATCAAAAAACGAAGTGCCGAAGTATTTGTCGGTCAATACCATGGTCACTGCGCCTGCGAGCACGGGCATCACCGCAATAAGCAAAAACGCGGTGATCAGCCAAGTCCAAACGAACATTGGCATTTTGAACCAAGTCATCCCAGGGGCGCGCATGTTGACGATGGTAACAATCACATTAATCGCCCCCATAATCGAGCTGATCCCCATGATGTGTACCGAGAATACAAATAGTGCGGTGCTGTCTGGACCATACGTGGTGGACAGTGGCGCATAGAAAGTCCAACCAAAATCAGGACCTCCGCCTTCGGTAAACAGCGAGGCAATAAGAATCAAAAACGCAAAGGGAAGAATCCAAAAGCTGAGGTTGTTCATGCGAGGCAGTGCCATATCTGGCGCCCCAATCATCATTGGAATCATCCAGTTTGCCAAACCAGTAAACGCAGGCATAACGGCACCAAATACCATGATTAGGCCGTGAACGGTCGTCATCTGATTGAAGAACTGAGGATCCACCAATTGCAAGCCCGGCTGGAACAGTTCGGCACGAATGATCATCGCCATCGCGCCTCCGGTCAAAAACATGATGAAGCTAAACCACAGGTAAAGCGTCCCGATGTCTTTGTGGTTTGTGGAATAGAGCCAGCGCGTTATCCCTTTCGCAGGCCCATGATGATCATGCTCTTCAACGACAATCGCACTGTTCGCTCGGCTGATCTCCGCGTCGGCTGCTGGAGCAGATTTGATCTGTTCTGATAACTCAGGTTTGGGCGTTTTCATTGTGCCTCCTCAGATGCGCCAGATTGCGCCGCTTTGAATGCGTTTACGTCAGCAGCTTGAACCACATCACCTGTGTCGTTACCCAAACCGTTTCTTTGGTAAGTAACAACCGCAGCGATTTCTTTGTCCGTCAACTGATTGGCAAACGCCTGCATCGCCGTGCCTGCGCGGCCATTAACAATCACATCAATGTGTTCGCTGATGTCTCCAGTAGCGACTGCACTGCCGGTAATCGCAGGAAACGCGCCCGGAATGCCTGCACCATCTGCTTGGTGACACACAGCACAACGGTCAAGATAGACCTGCATACCAATGTCGATCAGTTCTTGCTTTGAGAGCGTCGCGGTCAATGACGCCGCAGCCTCTTGTTTCGCTTGTTCGATTTGCGCTTTCTTATCTGCAAGCCATTGGTCGTACTGCGTTTCTTCCATAGCGTGCACCACGATGGGCATAAAGCCATGCGCTCGACCACAAAGCTCTGCGCACTGGCCCCGATAAATGCCGGGCTCATCAATTCGCGTCCATGCTTCATTAATAAAACCGGGAATGGTGTCTTTTTTGACTGCGAAATCGGGCACCCACCAAGAGTGGATAACATCGTCCGACGTCATCAAAAAACGGACTTTACGATTGATAGGGAGGACTAAGGGGTTATCGACTTCCAGAAGGTAATGGGCGCCCTTCTCTTCGAGTCCGTCGATCGACTTTTGACTGGTTGCCAACAGGCTAAAAAATTCGACATCTTCATTAAAGTAGCTGTAATGCCACTTCCATTGTGAGCCGGTAATCTTCACCGTTAGGTCCGATTGCGAGGTATCTTCCATCGCAACGAGAGTCTTCGTTGCGGGGATAGCCATCAGGACCAAAATGATGATCGGAATCACCGTCCAAATCACTTCCACCTTGGTGCTTTCATGGAAATTAGCCGCCACCGCTCCTTTCGATTTACGATGGTGATACATGGAATAGAACATAACGCCAAACACAACGACAGCAATCGCAACGCAGATGTAAAAAATCAGCATATGCAAATCGTAAACTTGGCCGCTAATGTCCGTCACACCTTGCGTCATGTTGAAGGTGTTTTCTTCAGCCAGGGTCGTTGCCACGAAGCTCATGTATGTAGCAAGGCCAATACAGACCGATTTGCACAATCGCCACACTGTAACCTGTATTCCTTTCAAAAGACCTCTCCTCTGCCTTAACCACCCGTTAGATGGCTGCTTTGAGGCTCCGTAGCAAAAAAGTCCAACTGAGCCTGCGGGCTTTGAAAATTCCGTTTAAACAGCAAAATTGACGTAATTTGTTATATTTATGTTAATAAAAGCTAGTTGGCGTTTTTCGATTGTGCAAGAAAGTGCTAATCCCTTTTAATAGGACTTCTGTGCAGTTTAGCGATTGCGCTATCACAAATGATAATCGTTATCACTCATAATCTCCCAAATGTCATACACTTGGGATAACGATTAAGAAAGGTAAAGAAACTATGATGGAACAAGTCACGCATTGGTTAGAAAAAGATCCTGATCCTCGTACCCGAGAAGAGCTTCAACTCCTGATTGATGAAAAGCAGTTTGATGAGCTTGATGATCGCTTCAGCCAACGTTTAGAGTTCGGAACGGCAGGTCTACGCGGCAAAGTCGGGTGTGGACCAAATCGGATGAACCGCTTAGTCATTCAAGAAACTGCAACCGGACTTGGTCATTACTTGATTGAACAAGTTGAGAATGCAAAGGAGCGCGGCGTTGTGATCGGTTACGACGGTCGCCCTGACTCAAAACAGTTTTCTCATGATACCGCTGCCGTTTTGACCTCGCTAGGTATCAAGGTTTACTTGACTCACGATGTTGCCGCTACCCCTATCGTTGCATTTGGCGTTCGTCACTTTAACGCGGCAGCGGCCGTGGTGGTAACGGCCAGTCACAACCCTCCTGAGTACAACGGCTTTAAGGTTTACTGGGAGAATGGCGCGCAGATTATTCCGCCTCACGACTCTGGTATCGCAAAAGAGATTGATATTGCCGCGACAAAACCCGTGCCTCTGATGAGTCTTGACGATGCACAAGCGCATCAACTGCTCGTTTGGCTCAAAGAGGAATACTACCAAACCTATCGCCAGACCATGAACAGCAATGCACTGCTGTCTAACCACAATGCCCCTGAAGCAGTCGGTATCGCTTATACTGCGATGCATGGCGTCGGTGCTGAGATGGCAGAAACACTGCTCGCTGATGCAGGCTTCACCAAGGTTTACAGTGTAAAAGAGCAACGTGAACCGGACGGTTCTTTCCCAACGGTCAACTTTCCGAACCCAGAGGAAGCCGGTGCAATGGACATGGTTGTCGCGCTGGCAAAAGCCAACGATGCCGATATTGCCTGCGCCAACGACCCTGATGCGGACCGCTTTGCTGTCTCGGTGAAAAAGCCAAATGGCGAGTATCAAATGCTGACAGGCGATCAAGTCGGTTCACTGTTCGGCCACTACTTGCTGTCTAAAACAGAGGCAAGCGGGCAACTGGTGGGCAACACGATTGTTTCATCAACACTTTTGCAAAAGATCGCTCACTCTTTTGGCGCCGAATACTATCAAACGCTCACTGGCTTTAAATGGCTGACCAATATCGCGATGCAAAAGCAAACACAAGACAAGCAGTTCTTGTTCGCCTATGAGGAAGCATTGGGCTATACCGTGGGTAACAAGGTTTGGGATAAAGATGGTCTTTCTGCTTTAGTGGCGTTTGCTCAACTGACAGCGGAACTAAAAGCGCAAGGCAAAACGATTTGGGATCAGCTAGAGTCGATTTATCGTCAACATGGTATGGTCATCAATGCCCAGCACAGCGCCGCTTTAGATCCGAAAGCGCCGCCAGTGGGCGACAAACTGCGCGCCAATCAACCGACTCAAATTGCCGGTCGACAGGTCGAAGTATTAGAAGATCTTAAAACACTAACCCGTACTCACTCAGACTGCACGGTTGAGAGCATCGATTTACCCGCCAGTGACGTGCTTATCTACCATCTTTCTGGCGGTGCTCGAGTGATTGTTCGACCTTCAGGAACCGAGCCAAAACTTAAGTGTTACTACGAAGTGGTGGAAGAGTTCTCGAGCCAAGAGTCTTTTGAGCAAGCCTACGAAAAAGCAGACCTTGCGATGGACATGCTTATCGCCGAGCACCAACACACGCTCTAAATAAACCAAGCCTCCCATCTCGGGAGGCTTTTTACTATTGGTGAAACATGACTCTCGCCAACAAACCGGGCGGCGTCGTAATACCTGTGGTCATTGATACCACTTGCCCATTTTTGACGATTGCGATGGTGGGCGTGACCGATATTCCCCAACTGCGGAAAATGTCACTTTTTGGATCATTAAGATTATCAAATTGATATTCTCTGTGTGCCATGTAGCGTTGAACACGCCCATCAGCACCTGAGGCTCCAGACACAGCCACAACCGGATAGTACTCACTTAGCCAATCAATCGTCGGTGTGACAAATCGACAAGCGCCACACCATGTCGCCCAAAAGTAGACCACAACAGGCTGCTGATGACTTTGAGCAACCACATCAAAGTATTCTCCACTGATCAGCTCTCCGGTAATGTTCGGGGCATTATCTCTTGGCAGATCTTTAGTGCGATACCAATCAACGGAAACGGCAATCACAATTGCCAGCGCTCCATAGATAGCGAGGTCTTTACTCCAACCTAATAGGCGTTTTTTCATTACCGTACTCCTTTGCTTGCCATGTTCAACGCATCCATAACCACTTGCTCGGTCAAGATAACAGGCAGTGGAATGCCATCGGGGGCATAAGGGCCATAAACGATGTTAAATGGCACTCCGTAGCGACCATTGGCACGCAAATAGTCCGTCACTGCACTGTCTGGGTGAGTCCAATCGCCTTGAATAGTGACCACGTTTTCTGCCAACAGCGTTGAATAGACAGGATCTTGTAAGATGACACCAATTTTGTTGGCTTGGCAGGTGATACACCAATCTGCGGTAACGTTGACAAACACGGTTTTACCCTGTGCAACCGACTGTTCAATCAGGCGATTAGAAAGCGGCTTCCAGTTTGGATCTTGGGGTAATGGTGTAGCCCAATGCTCCGTCGTCACACTGGCAACCAGCAGCGAGCCCGCAAGTGAAAACAGCAAAATAGCGCCGGAGAGCGCCATGGCTTTGTCTCCATATACGCGTTTGATGCGTGCGAGCAACACCACGATGGCAGTCACTGCCAATAAGATAATCCAGAATATGGGTAAATGGTTGGCAAGTAAGTAGAGTAACCAACAACTCGTCGCCAGTAGCATAAGCCCAAACAGCGCTCTGACTTTATTCATCCAGCGGCCCGGCTTTGGCAGCGCTCGAGCGAGGTTTGGCCACATTGCGACCAAAAGCCAAGGCATCGCCATACCCGCCGCCAACGCGGTAAATATCACCAATAGTTCCACGTTGCTGGCTGCTAAGGCGAAAGCCACGGCTGTCCCCAAAAAAGGCGCGGAGCACGGGGTTGCCAGTAAGGTTGCAAATGCACCTTGGCTAAAGTGCCCCCAGTAACGACCGCCTCCTCTGGTCGCAAGCCAAGTGGTGGTATTGGCGGAAAGACGAATCTCAAATAAGCCCAACATATTGCTACCAAACAGCAAAGTCACCAATACCATCAAGCCGATAAACCATGGACTCTGAAATTGAATGCCCCACCCGACCACACTGCCTGTCAGTTTCAACCCCACTAACATCGCAGCCAGTAGCCAAAATGAAACCAAGATCCCCGCAGAAGAAGCTAAGAATTGGCGCCTTACCTCACGACGCTGCAAACCTTGAGTGGACAATACGCTACTCAACTTCATACCAAGTACTGGTAACACGCAAGGCATGATATTGAGTATCAAACCGCCTAAAAACGCGAAACCGAGCATCGCAACGACTGAGGCACTTTGTTCAACCCGCCCGCTCCTTGCGATGACCGACTGCTCGGCTAAAAAATGCTCGTCTTTCATGGAGATACGTAACTCGCGACCGTCAAGATGTACCTCCCCCAACCAGCTTTTTACCACAAATGTTGCAACGGCCGTATTCTGCTCGACGACCAAACCAAGAGGTTTAAATCCGTACTCTTGAGATGACTCAGTCGCCCCATCTACGACCATCTCAGGCAGATGCCAACCTAACGACTTGGCAACTCGAACCTCCAATCGCTGCTGATCTCGGTCCCAAGTGGCTTGAGTGCTTTGAATCAAAGGAGAGGCTTTAGGTACCCTACTGATGGCTTGCGCGTACTGATACACCGCGTCTTCGGACAAAGTGAGCTGTTCTGGGCGAAATGAAAGCTCGAATGGATAGTCGGTCAATACACAAATGGTGGTGCAGGAAGAGAGTCGTAGAGTCGCCTTTAGGTCAACGGGCTGTGACCAATCCTCAATCGTCAAGGTCATCGGGATCACGGTGTCCCCTTGGTAACCCAGGGTATGGATGCCAAGTAGATCAAATTGCTGAGGGTAAGGCCAATGCCAATCAACGTTGCCTAAGTTCTCTGAATCATGCCAGTCAATACTGGGAGCAACACCTCCTTCACCAGGACTGCGCCAGTAGGTTTTCCAACCATCACTCAGCTCGACTTCAAGGAATCCCTCAACCTGTTGTTTGGTTTCATCGACCTGTCCTGTGATCACAAACCGAGTACGCACGGGGGGATGTTCTGGGCTGCTCATCCAGCCAGTTTCGACACTTGCCTGAACTGAGAAGCTCAGTAAAGCGCTTAACATCGTCAATGCAAACAGCATCAGGAAGGCGGAGGTTGATTGAATTCGGTCTCTCATTACTTTTCTCTGGTTATTACACGTGCTCGCACCACCCATAGCAAGGTCATTGGATAGCTTGATTCAGGGCACTGGTCATTTGTTGGCCCCATTATCATAGAGTTACATCGATAAGCGCTAGTGATGTCCTCAAGATCCACCCGCTTCGTTTGTAAGATTCTATTAACATTTCTTAAACCAAAAAATGCATGCCATCCTGTATATAACGGTAAATCCCTTGCCAACCCGCGAAACCAAAGGCGCTTTTCTCCATAAGCCGTCATGGTGCCTGTTTTTCATAAGCGATTAAGATTAAATAATAACAATTCTCATTTGCATCTTTTCTAATTCAACGATTAAATCCCCGTCGAAGTTAAGCGGTGAACAACGTGCTCATCGTAACATCACGTTTTTTGCCGTTCGTTAATCTATAAGGAGATAGGGTGTGGCCTTCATACGCAACCATGTAACTGCCATTTTGCAATCTAAGCCCCAAACCACAAAACTTGCCACTTGTATCGCTGCAGCCTTAGTCAGCCCTTGGCTAAGCGCGAACACCGGACAACATGACCAAGCTTCCGACTCAGTCACCACACTCGATACCATCGTGGTGATCGGTGAGAAAACAGAGCGCAGCATTTATGAGACCGCCTCCAGCGTAAAAGTATTCGACGAGTCGACCATCGAATCGACACCGGGGGCCACCGAAGTCGCTGACCTGATCACGCTCGCGCCGAACGTTGTTGACTCTGGTGTCGGAAACAGTATGCCTTCTGTACGTGGTATTGATGGCTCCGGCCCTTCAGTGGGCGCATTGGCGAGCTTTGCTGGCACATCAACTCGATTGAATCTATCCATTGACGGGCGCTCACTCACCTACTCTGAAATCGCCTTTGGCCCGCGATCGCTTTGGGATGTAGACCAAGTCGAGGTCCACCTTGGCCCGCAAAGTTACATTCAAGGCCAGAATGCCTCTGCGGGTGCGATTGTGATCAAAACCATGGACCCAAGCCACGATTTTGAGGTCAAAGCACGCGCGGGGTACGGTCAGCATGACTACACGCAAACCTCAGCAATGATCAATGCGCCGATAATCAGCGACCAACTGGCATTTCGCCTCAGCGTTGATCATCAAAGTCGCAATAGCCACTTGGATCTAGAAAGCTACAACCCTGCCGGAGACAGTCGCGAGTTTCGTACCACTACCGCGCGAGCAAAACTGTTATTAGAACCAAGTGCCATCGCCGATTTTAAAACCATGCTGACTTTTGATTCTAGCGACACCCATGCCCCACAATCTGAGAATGAAATCGGCGCTTCTTTCCCGGCAAAACGTCCGGTGTATGAAACAGAATCACGCAATGTCATTTGGGATATCGACTGGCAGTTCGCCGATGCTTGGACGTTTGAAAACAGCGTCGTCTACAGTCAATCGAAAGCGGAGCGCATCACTGATCCTGAGGGGTGGCGTGCTGACTTCATCACCGAAGGCACAGAAATGCACATCGAGCCTTTGCTGCGTTACCACGCCGCAGACAATCGACTCACCGCGCTATTTGGTGCGCGTTACTATCGCTCAAAGCAAGATGATCTGTTCACCAATGTGCGCGGAGAAAGCCCTATGGACGGCAAATCCGAGACCAAATCTGCTTTTGCGGAAGCAACCTATGCGATTATTCCCGAAGTCGAAGTGACACTTGCAGGTCGATTTGAGCGCGAGAACAAGCAACGTGAAGTTGACATGCTCAAGCTGGATTATGATGAAACCGAAACCGTGTTCTTGCCAAAGTTTGATATCGCCTTTAGACCGGATTCCCGTCAAACCTATGGTTTCAACGTTGCCAAAGGTTATAACAATGGCGGTGCTGGCGTCAGTTTCCACTCTGAACGTCAAGGACCAATGAAACCTTACGCCTTTGAAACGGAAAGTGTCTGGAACTATGAGCTCTACACTCGCCACGGCTTAAACGATGGAAAAATCGAGCTGACGTCTAACGTATTCTACAACGACTACGAAGACATGCAGATTCAACAAAACCTTGCTGACGGCTATGTTGCAATTCAAAACCTAGATTCAGCCTCCACCTACGGTGCTGAGCTCGGAGCACGTTGGTCGCCAAGCTACCAATTGGAGCTGTTTACCAACTTAGGTTTATTAAAGACTCGCTATAAACAAACCAAGGCCGCAGGTGGTGACAACAAAGAGCTGCCTCGCGCTCCTGCACTGACCGCAAACATGCGCGCCTTGTATGCGATTACCGACAATTTGGAAATCTCGGGCAACGCGCAGTACACAGGCAAATACTACTCCGATTTGAAGAACAGTGACGACCAAGAGATCAAACCGTATTGGACAGCCAATATGCAGCTCTCCTACTTGTTTGAAAATGGTCGAGCCAGTCTTTACGCCACGAACCTGTTTGACTCTGATAAACGAACGTTAGTTAGCCACCATACGGCAGTTGACCAGCCAATCAGACAAGCTCCTCGTACAATTGGCGCAAACCTTGAACTCTTCTTCTAACTTCAATGCGAAGCCCTAGTGGCTTCGCTTTTTGACATGGTAGTCGTAATGAAATTTCTCACCACACTTCTTACTCTTACACTAAGCTGGGCGATGCCTGCACTGGCGACATCAGTGACGATCACACACGCGCTTGGCGAAACCACCTTAGAGAAAAACCCGCAACGAGTGGTTGTTCTTGGTGTGGGCGCTCTCGATATGTTGACGGCCTTTGGCATTAACCCTATCGCCACTTCTCAAGACTATCTTCCTGAGTACCTCGAGAAGTACACTCAAGCGCCTTACACCTCAGCAGGAACAATTTTCGAACCTGACTTTGAAGGCATTTATACACTCAAACCTGACGTCATCTTCATTGGGCCGCGAGCTGCAAAAGGCTATCAAGATTTATCAAAGATCGCACCGACCATCGTCATTTCTCCCTCAGATACGGGCAGTTACTGGAAAAGCACTCAGCAGCAATGGCGTAACCTAGCGGCTATTTTCGAAATTTCAGACCGTGTAGAAACGACGATTCAGCGTTTGGATAAGGAGTTCAAAGCCATTCACCAGTTCACCCAAACTCACCCATCAAGCGCACTTACAGTGATGAGTGCAGGCGGTGTGGTGACAGCATTTTCCGAGGATTCTCGCTTTGGCTCATCGATATACATGGATTTTGGTTTCACTCAAGCAGCACCGGGACTGAAAACAAAACGACATGGAGACGCCATTTCGTTCGAGTTCATCAATAAGGTAAACCCAGAACATCTCATCATCCTTGACGCGGATAAACTACGAAACCAGTTTTCTAGCCGCACGAAAGAGGAGTTCAGCAACCCTCTGATTGAAGCCACCTTGTCACACAAAAACGACAACATCCTATACGTTGATATGAACGCTTGGTATCTGGCAATGGGCGGCGTGGTCGCAACAGAGCGCATGCTTGCAGAAGTCAAACAGTTAATTGATTTGCCACGAAAGGGATAAATCATGAGTGACCGCAAACCTATTGTCATCGGCATGGCGCTCGCAATGAGTTGGTTGACCCGCTCAGCATGGCGACGAGAAGAAAGTGATGTCGAGCACTTATTCGATTTAGAACACTATGTCTCGCTCGCGCAGCAAGCGGAACAAGCCAAACTCGATTTCCTTTTCGCGCCCGACACCTTGTTTCTGGCTAAGGAAGCCCTAGCCCATGAAGCGGGATTTACGGGTTTCGATCCAACAACGCTGATCGCGGCCATGGCATCACATACCCATCGTATCGGTCTGGTTTCTACCGTATCCACCACTTTTACTCCACCCTACATTGCCGCGCGTCAGTTGCAATCATTGAACTGGTTAACCAAAGGGCGTGCAGGTTGGAATATTGTGACCGCGCTAGGCGGGAACGAAAACTTCGGCTTAGAGACCATGCCTTCTTCGCAGCAGCGCTACGCCAAAGCGCACGAGTTTGTTGAGGTGGTCAACCGACTGTGGCAAAGCTACCCGCACACAGCAATCAAAGCGGATAGAGCCAGTGGGCAGTTCGCTAACGTAGACGACATTGAAGAAATTCACCACCATGGCGAGTTCTTTGATGTCCTTGGACCATTGAACATTCCCACCCACCCATCTGGGCGAATGCCATTCTTCCAAGCGGGCGCTTCCGATGCGGGGAGAAACTTTGCAGCGCACGTCGCCGACGTAATGTTTGCAGCCACGCCCGATATAGAATCAGGCATTGCGCTCAAACAAGATCTTGCTTCGCGTTGTCAGCAAATCGGGCGCTCACCCTCAGCGCTCAAGGTACTTCCGGGAGTGGCTCTCTATTTAGCGAAGTCAGAGCAAGAAGCGCACGACTTGTTTACAGAGACGCACAAAGCGTTTGACCCTGCCAAGCATTTCGCACATTTACACAAAGCATTGGGAATCGATTTTTCCAACCACAACCTTGATGACGTAGTAGAAGTTAACTCACTTGCAAAAGGATTTATCCCATATAGCCAAACCCATACAGACTTACTCCTTACCTATATCCAGCGCGAATCACCTACGCTGCGCCAACTGCTGGCAAGGCCCGAAGTTATCGGCTCTTCTCACTGGTTGATTATTGGTACAGTACAGCAAGCGTATGACGACATCGTCCAACGCTTGGAACAAGGCGCTGCTGACGGATTTATCGCAGTTCCGGGTGGGTCAAAAGAATCGATGCGACTCTTCTTTGAATCACTGATTCCAATGCTGCAACAAAATGGCTGGTTTAAGTCTGAATACCATGGTGACACACTCGCCACGCATCTAACTGAGCAAGCGCTATAAACTAAAAACCCGATAAACTGAGTTTATCGGGTTTTGCTCTTACGTGACTTTGGTAATACCTCAGTCCGTACACTTCACCTTGAACTTGGCTGCAAATTTCTGATGGCTGAGATAGTTGAGTGTTTCAGTAAACGAAACTTCTGCGTTCTCATCGATGCTCGACTTCAACCTATCAAGCACCTTGGGTTGTGTTTGCAGATCGGCGATAAAGTCATGCGCTTGGCTACTCGCGTTAGCACAGAATACGACATCAATCGGATCGCTTGGTTTGATCTCAAGCTGGCCAACAAAGCATTCCGTCTCATTGTCGGGTTTTAGACCTTTGATATTAAACGCCATACTCGAGGGAGCAGAGCATGACAACGCCACCGTTTGTTCACTAACCGTTGTCTGTGTACAGGCAGCCAAAGGCAGTATCATTAATAGTGCACGCTTCATTTTGCTTCTACACCGTACTTCACTAACTCATCACGGGTCATGTAATGCATATCTTGAGGCTTCGCTGCGTCCAACGTAAACCAATAGAAGTCGGTATCAATACCCAAGGTTTCGTAATACTTGAGGTAACGTTGATGTTCTTGATGATCACGTGGTAGCGTCGACCCATCCATGCCATCTGTTGACGCCCAAGAGTGAACACCAATTTTTGCGCCCGGTTCAACCGTACGTTTTACGCCTGCTAAAAACAGGTCCGTTCCGCCAGAGGCGATGTGTCCGTTTTTGCCAATGACACTGTTCATGCCCGCATCACGAACCATATAACCAAGTTCGGTGTTTGCCTCATCATCTGCTGAACCATTAATGTTTTTAAAGACGAGTGTATTCACTTGAGGTGAGCCCTCAAGCATATCTTCAAAAGTATCAGGAGAACCACTACACACCACGCCCGAAAGAGTGGCGACGTTACCTTTCACGTAAAAAGTGAGCGCTTTATCGCCATCAAGCGACATGTCACATTTGGACGAGTAAATATTGTCGTAATTATTTGCATTACAGCCCACGACAACCAAAGTCGCTAACAGTGCCAGTTTTTTCATCGCGATACCCTCTGTTGGCTCAACCGGTCTACACCCAGTCAATCGGAAACAAAATTACTGGAAGTGCCCATGACACCTCCCTTGATGGCACCGAAGATTAGCATAGCGACCTTGGTTGCAGTGTAAGCGATTGTAATGGTATCGACTTGGCTCTATACGCTCTCAACTATGCAACAGCAATCTGCTTTTGAAGGAAAATCTTGTCGACCCCTGGAGTCGGAAAACCGGTGTAGCGCCCGACTTCTTTAAAACCTAACTTGGCATAAAAGCCTGGCGCCTGAAACGTATAGGTATCTAAATAAAGATGGGTCACGCCGTGTGCTTTCGCTTGCTCTTCTAGAGTTTCCATTAATTTACGTCCCATTCCTACAGAGCGGTGCTGGTCATCGAGCCATAAAAACTCGACAAACAGCGTATTGGTGAAAATCTCCCCCGTCAGGCCACCGAGAAAACGCCCTTCTTCATCTTCAGCAATGCACGCCAACGATTGAATGTCCTCATCCGGAAAGTGCTTTAGGTTAAACGCTTTCAAACCTTCATAAATGCGTTCTTTGATATTTTTCGGTGGGTTGAACATGAAATGCACGTGCATAAGATTCCTTCCTTTAGATAGCAAAAAGGCCGGCAACTGCCGACCTTTTGTTAGGGATAACTGATCGTTAGCTCGCAAATGAGCTTAACATCCAAATGGCGAGAAGAACAAAGATTGCGCCCATAAATTTGTGTTGATAGGTACGAAACTTTGCGTTTTCTAACAGAGGTTTACCTAGCGTTCCCACTAACGCGACCAATAACAAATTAAACGCGAGTCCAAGCACGTTAAGCAGCAGCCCTAACGCAAGCATCTGCTCCCCAGATGTGGCTGAGATGTTGCTCGAAACGAACTGCGGCAGGAACATAACAAAGAACACCAAAGCCTTCGGGTTGAGCAAATTACTCACCAAGGCGCGTTGATAAAACGTGGTCGCCATTGTGCGTTCGCCATTTAGCTCTGGTGCGTCTGCGGCGCTTGCACGCAAACAGTCCCACCCCATTTTAAGTAGGTACGCGCCACCTAAAAGGTGAAGCGCCTTAAGGGCGATAGGACTCATCGCAATTAATGCTGATACCCCCAAGGCCGCTAACAAGGTCAGAATAATCCCCGAGGTCGCATTGCCCAAGCTGGCAAATACGCCCACCTTGCGTCCATAGCTCATACTGGAGCTCGCAATCAACAGCATATCGGGACCAGGAAGCAGTAAAAGTGCAACAACAGCCGTGAGATACACCGGCAGCACAGAAATATCGATCATTTTTTAGTATTACATAGACAGCAAAGCGCGGAATTTTATACCAACATTAACTCCCCATCCATAGTAAATATATAACTTATTTACCCATTTTCAGCACAATGAAATTCACTTAGTTATATTAATCTTAGTAAGCAAAAAGCAATTTTGTACAAAAGTTCCAAATATCGATAGGCTAAACTGTCCGCATCACAATCAATAGGGATGATGAATGACAGCGCAAAAGGGAAAAGAGTCGGCTCATTTTCAGCTCGCCAGTGAACTGGGGGGCCTTGAACTGCTAGACGCCAAGTACACAAACCAGAACTTTTCTCGCCACAGCCACGAAGGCTATACCATCGGTGTCATTGAAAAAGGGGCGCAGCGCTTCTATCGCACTGGCGGCAATCATATCGCGCCGCAAGACAGTATTATTTTGGTCAACGCTGATGAAGTGCACAACGGTCAAACCGCCACCGAGGGCGGCTGGGAATACAAAGCGATGTATCCTCTGCCAGAGCAGTTTGCTCAAATGACAGACGGGCTCAATCCTGCGTCGTCTGTCCCCTACTTTCCTGAGCCTGTCGTCTACGATCCTGAACTTGCTCAGCAATTAAGGCTTGTGTTCGATACCTTGGCACAATCAGACAATCGCCTACTTCGCGAAACCTTGGTCTACGGCACTTTGGTGAAACTGGCCGCGAAACACAGTAAAACTCGCGCGATGTGGGAGCCCACAACGCGAAGCCAACGTCAATTGCTGCTGGTCAAAGAGTTTCTCGATGACTTTCCGCAAGCCGATGTTAGCCTTGAAGATCTCTCTAAACTGGCGGGGCTCAGCCCTTACTATCTCGCGCGCAGCTTTCAAAAAGAGTTCGGCTTGCCACCGCACGCCTATCAGATTCAATCTCGACTGCGGGTAGCGAAACGACTGCTGCGCCAAGGGGTACGTATTTCCGATGTCGCGCAAGAGTGTGGTTTCCATGATCAAAGCCATCTTCACCGACACTTTAAGCGCGCTCTAGGCGTTACTCCGAAGCAATACGTGAGCGGCAAATAAGCGCAATTTTGTACAATTTTATCCTCGCGGCTTGTGACGTAATGATGACTCACTCCAACAAGCAGAAGCGATAGCCAATAATGATGAGTAGTATAAGTTTGACTTCAATTGATAAAGCCAGCAATGGCAAGCTGTTTATGCAAGGCACACTTGCAATGGTTCCCTTGAGCATTGCCGTCATCCCTTGGGGCCTATTGGCGGGTTCGTTCGCCATTGAAGCGGGACTTACCGTGTGGGAAAGCCAAGCGCTTTCAGCCATTTTGTTCGCAGGCTCAGCGCAACTTGTTGCCACAGGTATGCTAAAGGCAGGGGCATCCCTCGCGACCATGCTATTGGCGACCTTCTTTATCACCTCTCGCCATCTACTTTACAGCGTATCCATGCGCTCAAAAGTGAGCCCGCTGCCGTTAAAATGGCGATTGGCGTTAGGTTTTTTGCTTACCGATGAATTGTTTGCAATTTGTGGCCAACAGTCTGATAAGCAATTTAATCGATGGTATGCGCTAGGGGCAGGATTGAGTTTCTATTTATGTTGGAACCTTGCCACACTGGTCGGCATTGTGGCGGGCAGTTATATCCCCGCGATGAACGAGTTAGGATTAGAGTTTGCCGTCGCTGCGACCTTTATCGCCATCATCATCCCCAACGTTAAAAACGCCCCTATTCTGATTGCCGTATTGGTTTCGTTGACGCTGTCCGTCTTATGTAGCTACTTAAACGTCGAGTCAGGACTCATGATCGCAAGCATTGGTGGCATGCTCGCAGGGTATGTCGCGGAAACACTTAAAGGAGGCAAGTAATGGTAATGCTCTCAATTTTGGCCATGACGCTACTGGTTTTTGTTAGCCGCTACCTGTTTTTGGAGCCGAAACTGCCTCTCAGACTAAACCCACAAGCGCAGCGTCTACTGAGTTACTCGAGCCCCGCCGTGCTGACCGCAATTTGGGCTCCCATCGTATTTATGCCGGAAAACGAACTTTGGCTTTCACACAGTAACCCTTATTTAATCGGTGCCGTGATTGCTGCCATCATTGCTTGGAAAACCGGTAACGTTCTGCTGACGACCATTGTCAGTATGGTGATTTTCTTAGCGTTAAAACTGCTCTAGCCAAAAAGAGCAGCGATAAGCAGCAGAGCGATGGCAATGATTAACGTCACCTTAACCAGCAAGCCCAATTGAGACGTTCCCCCGCGTGGCGATTGGTTACAACAGCCCATAAAAAACCTCTGATTGTTGTCTACAATCAGAGGTTAAACCCTTACCCTGGGTGAATGTAAAGCCGTATGTCCGATTGATTACTGCGCGACCCATTCAATCTCTATTAAAGTGGATTCGCGCGACTTCAAGCGGGCAAGAAAGACATCTCCGCTATGGACTTCTCCTACTCCTTTGGGCGTTCCTGTCATCACGACATCGCCATCACACAGCGTCGTATAGGATTTAAGCTCATTGAGAATCACTCTCGGTGAATAGATCATTTGCGATACGTCGCCTTTTTGTACTCGAACGCAGTTGATAAACAGTTCTATCTCAAGCGAGTCCATCTCCAGCCCTGCAACGGGTATAAAGCGACTGAACACCGCAGAACCATCAAACGCCTTCGCGCGCTCCCACGGTAAGCCCTTACCCTTGAGCTGTCCTTGCAACGCACGTTTGGTGAGATCAAGACCGAGGCCAACCGCTTGATACTTGCCATCTTTGATCAAAAAGCAGATTTCCGCTTCGTAGTGCAAACGCTCATGATGATAGGAGTTCAACACAGATGTTATGGAAGTTGAGGGCTTATTAAACACCACCATTTCGTCGGGAATGGCGTTGTCTAACTCATGGATATGCTCTAAATAGTTGCGCCCAATACAGAGTACTTTTGATGGACGAATCAATTCATCGCCAAGCTTTACCGAATACATAATGTCTTCCCTGAACGTTTACATAAGCGCATGATTTTAATTCAATCTCGGTGCAATGAAACGACTGATAGAGCAAAAACAGGATCTAATGCTCATTATTTACTCATTCGTCACTTAGCTCAAATCCTAGTCAAAACCAACATCAACGTGGCCTCGGCTCATGCATTTTTTACCGCTAGAATTATCCACATGATTTTAGACCTACTCGGTCACACATTTTAGGCTGAGAGCCTCATCCTTTCGCGACCGAGCTCCTCCTCAGCTTCTCATCCACCGCTTAGTTCAACGTGACCAAGCACACTGTGTCATACAAAAATTCCCCTACACAACGTGACTTTCATTTAAACCATCAATTATTTATCGAGCAAAATTAACTTTAATTATTCAACTCACAGCGTGCTGACTTTTGCTAACTCTATGATTTTCTGCGTCCAATAACCTACGTATGGAAACAAAAATAATGAACACTCTTAAATTATCTCCGCTTGCCAAAGCGCTGATACCTATCTTGTCGGCCAGCGTGCTAATGGCCTGTAATGACAACAGCTCCGACACCAAACCAGTAACCGAAATTCGCGACAACAAAGTCGTGATCTCGCCAAGCGATATGCCAACAGAACCTACCGTTGCGGCTGATGAAATCATGGTCAGTTACATTGCAGAAACAACGAGCAACAGCGCGCGCTCTCTGTCACTTGGCGTAAACTGGCTGCTTACCTGCGGCGACGATGAGTACAGCGCAAAAGGCAGCGACAAATTTGGCCCATACTGGGTACTGCCGAAATCCAGCACTCTTGGCGCGTGTACGATTGCCAAAGGGGAAGAAACACTGGCGAGCGTTACTTTAGATGCCACCAGCGGCAGCAGCTTAGGAGTAACAACAAAAGGTGAAGTGATCCAAGGCTCTCGCACCGACACTTACCTTACCTCAATTGGTTTCGATCAATCAGGCACAGATGTAAAACTGAAACAAGTCGAGTCGCCAACTGAGCTAGCCAATCCACCAAGTGGCCACTTTGCCATTCAGTTTTATGACCCACTTGGAGATTACAAAGAAGAAGGCGCAGATAAGTTAGGCTATGGTAAATTCAACCTTCACCTTTGGAACAACGCCGATTGTAATGCGGGCGATCCAGATGGATTTAACGATGGCTGGGACGATGTCACCATCACCCCAAATGATGCCGATGAGTTTGGCCCAGTCTGGTACATTCCTGTCACAGAGGATGCGACGCAGTGTTTCAACGTCATCATCCGCAATAGCAACAAAGACAAGGTGATCAACGCTGACTTAAAAGTCGATATTTCAGGTAAGGCAGACAACCCAAGCGCAACCTATATGCCAGGAAAAACGCGCGCCTACGCCAGCCGACTTGAAGCCTACACCACTGATGGCCCATCTAGCGAGTTTACCATCGACACCATTGGCGCCATTTTGCTTGATGACGAAACCTTGGTTTGGAAAGCAGCAAACAATGCCGACTTGGTTCAGTTGATGTTCTCAGAAGATGGTCAATATCACGTAGGACAAGATGGCGTTGTAAGTGGCTCGTCACTTAAACTCAAAGCCACCAAACTGAATGACGCACAAAAGTCGAAATTCCCACATTTAGCTGACTATCCAGCATTTGAGCTGCCTAACGTGGCGTTGAACGAGCTGCTTAAATCAAGCCTTATTGCCATTGCTTCAAATGATGTTCAAGGTGAGAACTTTGGTGAGCTTCGTGCCTCAACCGCGGTGCAATACGCTGGCGCGTTGGATGCTATTTTCGCCGAAGAAGCGACAGAGCTTGAGTATGGTCCAATCTATGGCGACAACGGCGTCACGTTCCGTCTTTGGGCACCAACCGCTCAAGAAGTCAAACTCGTGGTGTATAACGCAGACAAATCGGTCGCGGGCACCCATGAACTGCAAGAAGATAGCGAATCGGGCAGTTGGAGCGTAGAACTCGATAAAGAGACGGTGGATGGCAAATTCTACCGTTATGCGATGAAAGTGTTCCAGCCAAGAGGACAAAAAGCCGCGGAATATGAAGTGACTGACCCATACTCGGTCAGCTTGTCGATGAATTCCATTTACAGCCAAGCGATCGACCTTGATGACGACACGCTAAAACCAGCGGGTTGGGACGCCCTATCGGCACCTCACTCTCAGCTTGAAAGTGACGGCAGCTTATCCGATATGGTGATTTACGAATCTCATGTTCGTGATTTTTCAGCTCTTGATAACAGTACCGAGCCGAATCACCGCGGTAAATATCTGGCCTTCACTGAAAATGGCACCGCGCCTGTGAACCACCTCAAAGAGCTCAGTGAAGCGGGCATGACACACCTTCATTTGATGCCAGTGTTTGACATTGCCACCATCAATGAAGACCCAGATAAAGTCGCCAACATTGATCAGCCATTTAGTAAGCTGTGTGACCTCAATACCGCAGTGAAAAGTGACGCAGAGTTCAGCCAATACTGCTCGGGTGACCAAACCATCGCAGAGGTGTTCGAGACCATCTTGCCCGATGACAGACTACAAAACCCAGTGGTGCAAAGGCTGAACGACTATGTGCGCTCCGTCGACAGTTACAACTGGGGCTACGACCCGTTCCACTACACCGTTCCAGAAGGTTCATACGCGACTGATGCCGAAGGCAGCCAACGCATTCTCGAATTCCGTCAGATGGTGCAATCGGTTAAGCAAGACATTGGTATGAATGTCGTGGTCGACGTGGTGTACAACCATACAAACGCATCAGGACTAAACGATAAATCGGTTCTTGATAAAGTGGTTCCGCTCTACTATCACCGTCTAAGCCCAGATACAGGCAATGTTGAAACATCAACCTGTTGTGAAAACACAGCGCCAGAGCACGCGATGTTCGCCAAGTTGATCGATGACTCAGTCAAAACCTGGGTAGAGGCGTACAAAATTGACGCATTCCGCTGGGATCTGATGGGCCACCACCCACTGGCGCAAATTCAAGGTACCTTGAGTGCCGCGCGTGAAGCAAACCCAGAAGTGTACTTCTATGGTGAGGGCTGGAACTTTGGCGAAGTGCAAAACAACAAACGTTTTGTTCAAGCCACACAGCCAAACCTTGGCGGCACAGGCATTGGATCATTTTCCGATCGTCTACGTGATGCAGTACGCGGCGGTAGCCCATTCGACAGCGGTGACGCACTGCGTAAAACGCAAGGTTTTGCCACAGGTGCAGGCGTTCAGCCTAACGAAATGAACAAGCAGTCTGATGGTTCAGTGAGTGAAGCGGAAATGACGCGCGCACTTGAGCAAATCGATCTGACTCGTCTTGGTATGGCTGGCAACCTCAAACAGTTCAAGATGATTGACCACACCGGCACAACCATCTTGGGCAAGGATGTCGATTACAACGGTCAAGCGGCTGGGTATGCAGAACAACCTTGGGAAATCCAAAACTACGTGTCAAAGCATGACAACCAAACGTTTTGGGACATCAACATGTACAAGGCTCCGCAAGAAGCCGCCTCAGCGGAGCGCACCAAAATGCAAACCGTGGGCATTGCTACGGTTCTGCTAGGTCAAGCGATGCCATTTAATCACATGGGCGGTGAACTGCTGCGTTCTAAATCGATGCAGCGCGACTCCTATGATTATGGTGATTGGTACAACGTCGTGGACTTCACACGCCAAGCGCAAAACTGGGACAAGGGACTACCAACAAAAGACAAAGATCTGAGTAACTACGAGCAGATCGAGCGTGCAACTTCAGATGTTCACTCTCAAGCAACGCCGTCAAACATCGACACCATGTTTGAAAACTACAAGGCAATGCTCAAACTCAGAACATCAACGCCATTGATGACGCTTCCAAGCGCACAAGAGATCCTTAATCGCGTTGATTTCCGAAACACGGGTAAAGATCAAACACCGGGATTGATCGTCATGACCATCGACAATGGCTCAACGCAATCGACCGATCTTGATGAAAAACTCGATGCCGTGGTTGTGGTGATCAATGCCAGCCCTGACAATCAAACGATTGGGGACTTCTTCGATCATCAAAGCAAGAAAATTGATCTGGCTGGCTTCGAGCTTGCTCAAGATTCAATTGGGATTGCAAACGGCGCGACCTTTGCTGATGGCCAGTTTAATGTACCTTCTTGGTCAGTCGCGGTATTCATTCAACCTCGTGGTGACGTACGTGGATTGGGTTTACCTGTCAGCGAAAAATCCGATGATTTGCCTCCGTTTAAAGCGGTGCATGTGGCGGGCGCATTTAACGGCTGGAGCCATATCACCAAAGCGACCTACGCTAATCAAGGACTGTATACAGCGCGAGTCGGTTTATCTGAATCGAGTGAATACAAATTTACAGCAGGCAATTGGGATACGGCTTGGGGCTGTGGTGCATCGGGGGCAGACAACTGCGTTGCCACCTTCACCGAACTCGGCATGTATGAACTCACGCTCGATGCGTCCGACCCTGAGAAGCCAGTTGTCTTGGATGCTAAATTGGTCGAAAGTTACGAAGGTAGAAATTGGTACATTCCTGGCAGCATCTCGGGTGGTTGGGGCCATGATGGTGCTCAGATGATGGTGTCAGGTGACAATAATACCGTCACGTTTGAAACGAGTGAATTGCCAAGCGGTGAAACCGTCGAGTTTAAGTTTACCTGTGGAGGTTGGGGAGAGTGTGAACATGGCGCTGCCGATGTTATCCCTGCAACAAACTCCCTGCCAATTGGCGGTGACGGCAATATTAGCTTCACGCCAAAAGAGACGGGCTCCTATCGAGTGAGCTTTAACATCTTGAGCAAAGAGATCACGATAGCGAAGATGTCGTGATATAGAAAATCACGCTTAAGATAAACCACTATACAGGGAGGCGCTATGCCTCCCTGATTTCATAAGCCTCACAGATTAAGTTCACAAAAATAAAATCTTATTCAACAACCAAATAAGTCAATTCAGCGCAAAGCGCACCGACAAGCTCTCTGATATAGCCTTTACCTATACCACTAACGCGCTAATCAATTTCAATCTCCGCCACTGCGCAACTAAAATTAGACCTATTCCATCAATCATTTTGTGACGTCATTAAGCGAGTGCCCAAAAGAGATGACACAACAAGTTGGAGCACAACACGCGCTCTTATTCTATGGCGCATTACACAAGCGAATTTGAGAAAATAACATGAACAACCTACCCAATTTGTATCTAAAAGGGACTTTCAACGGTTGGGGGTTAGACACACCTTTCACCCAACTGTCAGCTGAACAATATTCTGCGTGCGTGGTCTTCTCGGCAGACCAACATCGCTTCAAAATTACCGATATGGATGGCACTGAGCAGTGGACTCTTTCTGGCCATGAGATAGACCCTACCACCGTCGAGTTAAACCAAACGACACCGCTTCTCACAACTCACGGCATTGGTAATGACTTGCTGTTTACGCCAAGCGCCACAGGTCGATTTACCCTTCTGCTTGACCTATCCGATGACGCGCCAAGTCTGACCATCCAAACGGGTGGAGACAACCAGCAGACCCTATCTAAACGCGATCGCCTTTGTGCTCGACTAAACAGTGTGAGCGCACCTGCATCCGATATCCTCTGTGCAGAGGGCGCCCTTGAACCCTCCACTCTTTTCGATGCGCTTGCGATTGAAAACGATGACAGTTTTCCGTTCGTCTTCGGCGACAACGTCGATGGCTACTACGAAGGGCGAACTCACCAATTTGTCTCTGCGGGTCGCTATCGTCATCATCAAGGTTGGTACTTAGGCGGTTTCGCCTCTTGGGTCGATGGCGAGCTCAATATCAAACCTTCCGCGCTCAAAGCACGCCTGCTTCCTTATGGCGTTGAGCACCAGTTCCACAACGCTAAAGACTTACTCAGCCTTCACCAAGCGCAGCGAATGGCGTCGCTCACTGTCAGCACAAACGAAGCAAAACCGTTGAGCGTACTTCCAGAGCTCAATGTTGGCGTGAATGATGTCAGCGTGGAAATAGAGGGCGATGTGATCGTGTTAGCGATCAACGCCGAACTGTGCCCAGAAGGTAGCCCAAGATTCATCGCCATCAGTGCCAATCAACCTGTAACCATCGAGGAAGTGTCATCAACGCAGTTCCCAGAGCTGGAACAGCACTTATTCCTGTCGGGTTCACACTGCCAGATCATGATCACCAGTGTTCAACCAAGCGTTGAACTCACGGCGTATCTCTGTTTTGAACACAGCAAAGCTAAAGCGATTGAATATTGCCGCCAAGCGGCCCAGCACAATGCGCTTCAACAGCATAAAACGAGAATCTACCAGTTTCTCACCCACAGCTATCTTTGGACAGACGACCTTGAATACAACCGCGCCGTGATGTGGGCTCGTTTATCGAGTCGAGTCTTCGTCAGCCATGAGTTTGGCACAGGCATATGGGCAGGCTTGCCTTGGTTTAAAGATTGTTGGGGAAGAGACACCTTCATCGCGCTCTCTGGCACAAGCTTAGTCAATGGCGAGTTTGAGGAAGCGAAATCCATCATCGAAAACTTTGCCTCAATGCAACAGTTGGACACTCAATCTGTCAACTATGGACGCATCCCAAACCGAGTTACCAGCAAAACCAATATCATCTACAACACCACTGACGGCACACCTTGGATGATGCGAGAGATCCTTGAGTACATCAACTACAGTGGCGACAGAGCGTTTGCCAAGCGGATTTACCCTGTCATTCAACGTTTCATTTCTGGCGTTGAGACGCATTATCTTGATGCTGATGGTTTGATGAAGCATCGTCATCCGGATACGTGGATGGACGCCAAGATCAACGGCCAAATTCCGTGGTCGCCACGAGGGCCAAAAGCCAACGACATCCAAGCCCTGTGGTTTGAAAGCCTAAACGTCGCAAAACAAGTCGCACTTCTCAACAACGACCAAACATTTGCCGAGCATGTCGATACGCTCGCCAAACATGCCAAACAAAGCTTTATCGATAAGTTTTGGGATGAGGAACATCTGCAATTGGCTGATCGACTAGAAGAGAATGATCGCCCTGACTTCAGTGTCAGACCGAATCAGTTGATGGCGATGACTATCCCACAACAAGAGAGTCTTATCGCCCCTAGCATTGGCCAGCATATGGTGAAAAACTGCGTCGATAACCTGCTGTTCCCTTGGGGGATTTGTTCTCTCAATCAGCAACATCCCGATTTTCACCCTTACCATGACAATCGCAGCGAGTATCACAAAGACGCCGCCTACCACAATGGCACCATCTGGGGGTGGAATGCAGGGTTTACTGTCTCAGCGTTAAACCGTTACCACCAACAAGACTTTGCGTATCAACTGAGTAAAAACCTCGCGAAACAGATTTTGCAGCAGGGTCATCGTGGCACCATGAGTGAAAACTTAGATGCCTTTCAGACTCATCCGCAGCAACTGGTTGAAACGGGCACCTATGCCCAAGCGTGGTCAGTGTCCGAGTTCGCCCGCAACGCTCAGCAAGACTATCTGGGCTTTAAGCCAAAACTTATCGCCAATAGCATCGAAATTGCGCCCAAAATCCCGTCGCAATGGCAGAGCTTTAAAGCAAGGCTGCCATTTGGAGAAAACAACGCACTCCAATTTGAATATCAGCGAGACGCACAAGGATACCGCTTCCAATTGACCCCTGCGGTATTGAAAGCGGATATTCACCTTGATTTCAAATTCCGCGTTGGTAACAACGTGATTGCGGTAGCAAGCGACTTGTCTTCGCCGCTGACACTGCACATAGATCTCTCGGGCAACTGCACTTACATCTCTTCACACGCCAGCGTGAAACAGGTAGAAAACGAGTACCGTTGGGCACTGGAAAAACTCGCGTTCGCGTCTCCGGATAACTCAGCGAGTTTTGCTTCGTTGAATGAGCGCGATTATCTCTTCAACAAGCGAAAAGATGAGGGGCTACAGCAAGATAGAGACGCCATCTAAATACTAACGCTAAATAGCAAAAGAGCTCCAAACAAGGAGCTCTTTTTTATTATCAGTGTTTAGATGCCTACTTTGCGTTCACCGCTTTGACGAACACTTCCTGAGCGCCTTTGATATTGAGTGCTTTCGCTTCATCAAGCAGGCTTAATGCCTTGGGAATATCACCCGATGCTACCGCAGTCTCAATCGCATTGTAGTAGTAGGTTTGCGTGTCTGGCTGCGCTTGAATCACCGGTTTTGTGACCGCCTTTTCCGTGGTCACGACAGCGGCGCTGGACGCGGCAGCACGGAATGGACGCAGCTTCAGGGTTTCTACCTCTAGCTCAATGTCCCCTCCCAATTGGTAGGTGTAGACAGGGTCAGTCACCATCGGCATAACTTCGCCAAATTCTTGCGCACGAACTTTCGCTGGGTGGTCAATTTTGACGCTTTTACCCAAGGTGTCGGCTGGCGTATAAATAACAAAATAAGGCGTTTTCTCGGCGTTAGCTCGGAACTTAGCGACATAGCGAGTGCGGGTAAACGCATTTGACGCTAACACTTGGAAGTCATCTAAGGTCAACGTTTTTACGACCTTGAAACTGCTGTCTAGAAGTTGGACTTGAGGCGAGAATACCGAGTCATCAATCATTAAACTCGATACCGTTACCTGCACTTGTCCAGAGCGCTCACTAAAACGGAACGCTTCAAAATAACTGTTGCCTTCAGCAAATTGTCCGACTGGGGAAGAAGGATTAATTTCGAATGAAAGCGATTCTTTGTCGCCCAGTTGAGCGAATGGGAACTTAGAGTAGTCACTGCAACAAACTTCAGCGTTGGTTGGCGCAGCCACTTGTTTATCAATCGGGGTATTCGACGCACAACCCGCTAGCAAAGCACCTAGCACAACGGCTAAAAAAGAGTGTTTATTGTTCATCATTATCTCTCACTAAAGGTTGTTTTATTAAAATGACAAAAGGCAGCCAATTGGCTGCCTTGCAGTTTATCTGGCTTAGAACCAGATTTCTGTGTGGATACCGACAATAACTTCTTTGCCGTCAGTGCCACCTAGACCGATACCACCTGCACTTTCTTCTTCAGTGTTGTAGTAAGTCACGTAAGGCTTGATTTGTGGACGACCGAAGTAGTCTGCGTTAACCGTTACTGGAAGCGCGGCTTCTAGCATGTAGTACATGTTGTCGTCTTGACGACCCCATGCTGCGCCATCAGCAATTGTTTCTTTAGATACACTACCTGTCATTTCAAAACGTAGGTTGTCGTTGATCTTGTAAGAAGGACGCGCTGCTACAAGGATACGAGTCAAATCTTCTTGACCGAACATTTCGTTAGTGATGAAGGCTGTAACTTCTGTACCTAGCTGCCAAGAGTCAGATAGGTTCGCAACACCGTAAGAAGTTAGGAAGATGCTGTTTGAATCATCGCTAAAGCCGTTGTCACCGCTCCACGCACCGAAGTTCACACCGCGGTTTGCTGCTGCGCCGTAACCGTAAGCAATACCTGTTTGGCTCCAACCATCAAAGCCGTAGTAGTCGCGGTTATAGGTAATTGCTGCGCCAACGCCGTTGTCTGCTGCAGGATCCGTTTTGTTCGCACGAGTGATGTATTTCACATCAAAGTTGAAGCTGCCGCCAAGCGCTTGAACGCCGTGGTAGTAAGCGTTGTACGCAACGTTTGTTTCGCGGTCGCTGTTAGTGCCGTTATTGATGTCATCATTAGTGTCTGCAGCAATCACTGCGAAACCTGCGGTGTTACCGCCAAGTTTGGTTTGGAAACCCGCACCTAGACCAGAAGATTGGTTCCAGAATTCACCAGAAAGCAGACCCGCTGAACGGTTGAAGTATCTGTGGCCACTCCAGATAGACGAATCGTCACCCAAGAAAGAGATGCCACCTAGCTCAACGTACGCTTCTTTAATCTCAAATTGCGCTTTGTCGTTCGCTTTTTGGCTACCCTCTGAGGAGTAAGCGAATGAGTTACCGTTACCGAACTCTGAACGAACAACGAAATCAGACCAAACACCGTTGTTGTGCTCTGTGTGTTTCTTGATTGTGAACTCGACTTGGTTTGTGCTTTGACCTGAAGTACCTGCACTGTGGTAATCTGGCTTACCGAACTCAGAATCGATCGTCTCGCCATCTTTCATGCGGAAGTTTGCTGACATGTAACCATGCACTTCCCAGCCATCAGAAATCACTTCTGTTGGGTTTGCTACTTCCACTTCCATCGCTGAATCGCCTGATGTTACGTCTAACGCAACGTCTGTTTCAGCCATGACAAATCCCGATGTTAAGGCAGTCGCCACTGCAGCCGCTAACACGCTTACTTTTTTCATTATATAACTCCGTTTAGGGTTTCTTATTCTTATGCCTCGTATTTCGATACATCCTGAAAGGCAGCAACAGGTCGCGAAAAATAGAGGTAAGACAGAACTCAGCTTCAAGTGAAACCTTGTCCTCATTTGTTTCAACTGTGGCCAGATTACAGGGGGAGTAGAGGGTCGACTTCATCCGAAATAAATTAATTTTGGGGGGATGAGAAAGGAGGAGAAAACTAACCGTATGATATATTAGTGCCCTAAATCACACTATCTAGGAGGAGGATACCTCGTAGGAGAAACTATTCTTAGAACAAAATGCCAACTTGCTCACTAATTGAATTAAATTCGCCACAAATTTGAAATAAAATTACATTTACAAATTTTATCCAAGGCGCTTGACCAATGTCTTACAACACTATTTACTTAAGTTTCGCTATATAGAACACAATATTTGTAAGTAATGATCATGCAGTGCTCTCATCCATATCCGTTAGGCGCAACACCCCATGAACACGGGTGTAATTTTTCTATTTACGCGCCCGATGCAGACTCGATTCAATTAGCTATCTTCGACCAATCCGGTGACTTTAAAACGTTTCAACTCGATGGCGAATACGCGGGAATAAAATTCACCTTTGTACCTGGCATTCTGCCTGGCGCTCAGTATGGCTATATTGTCGAGCACAATGGCGAGCCGCATTTAATCTCAGACCCGTACGCAAAAGCGCTGGCAAAACCTTTGCATTACACGCTGCCTTTTAATTCAGAGAAGAGCTTTGAGTTAGCGCGCTGTGTGGTTGTCTCCGACGAATTTGATTGGCAAGGGGTTCAGCGTCCAAACCGTCCTCGTGATGAGATGGTGCTGTTTGAAACACACGTCAAAGGGCTGACTAAACTCCACCCAGACTTGCCAATTGAGTCTCAAGGACGCTATTTAGGGCTGGTTAGTGACGCCATGCTTGAGTTCTATAAAGAGCAAAACATTAACACGCTCCAACTGCTGCCAGTGGCTGCCTGCATGCATGAGCCTCACCTGTTAAAGATGGAAAAGGTTAACTATTGGGGCTACAACCCCTACTTGTTTATGGTGCCTGATCCAAGATACGCCGACAAAGATGCCGTCAACGAGCTAAAAACCGCTATTCGCGAGCTGCACCGCAACGGCATTGAGGTGATATTAGATGTTGTTTACAACCATACGGCGGAAGGCGGCAGTGATGGCCCGGTATTCAACCTAAAAGCGCTCGACAAACGTTACTACCTGAAACACGGTGAGCACTACGCTAACTATACAGGGTGTGGCAACACCGTCGATCTTTCTTATCAGCCAAGCTTGAATCTGGTGATGGATACGCTCCGTTACTGGGTTAATGAATATCAGATTGATGGGTTCCGTTTCGATCTCGCGGCCACACTGGGCCGTCATGGAGAGCACTTCAGCCCAGACGCAGGTTTCTTCAAGGCTGTGGCTCAAGATCCGGTATTACAGCAAATTAAATTGATTGCAGAACCTTGGGATATTGGCCCTAACGGTTATCAAGTCGGCAACTTCCCATTCGGCTGGAACGAGTGTAACGATCGACTGCGCGATATCACCCGTAGCTTCTGGCGCGGCGACCAAGGGTTTCTCAAAGAGTTTGCGACACGCCTTATGGGCTCACGTGACTTGTACAGTGCTGCGAACTGGCCTTATAAACTGACGGTCAACTACATCACCTACCATGACGGTTTCTGCATGCAAGATCTTGTCTCTTACAAGCACAAACATAATGAAGCCAATGGGGAGCACAACCGTGATGGTCACGGCGACAACCGCTCTGACAACTATGGTGTAGAAGGCCCAACGGAAAACCTCACCATCGTAGAAAAGCGTGAAAAACAAAAACGCAACTTCATGGCCAGTTTGCTATTTGCGTTTGGTATTCCACATATTCTTACCGCGGATGTGCTTTCTCATACGCAACGAGGGAACAACAACGCCTATTGCCAAGACAATGAACTGAGTTGGTTAGACTGGCAGATGGATGAGCGTAAAACGCGTTTCAAACAATGGCTCGCGGAGATGACCCAAGCTCGCCAGCATTATATGGTGCCTTTTATTCGTGCGTTCAGCGGCGAAAACCGCAACGACAACCGAATATTCTGGCGCAGACTCGATGGTTCGTTTATGGAGCATGAAGACTGGAACCGACTCAGCTCGATGGCTCTCCACTTGGGTATCGGCGAAGAGGGCTCAGAGCTGTTTTACTGCATCAACCAAACCAACGCACCCGCCAGATTTACCTTGCCAGAAAGAAAAAGCGCTGAATGGACCATGATCTGTAATACCGACTCACATGATCTTCATCAATCAATAGATCACAAACAGGTATTGGTCGCCCCCGCGTCCATAGCGATCTTCCACTCAAAATAGAGACACAAAATGAGCGATATGGTGATATATCGCTCAATTCTATAAAGCCATGCAGTTATAGACTGGATTAATATGCATTGATGTGCTTGCTAATACCGTTTAGTATACCGGGCATAATTACTATATATTCCGTATCAATCAGTTGGCACACATGGCGTTACCAAAAATACTTATTCGAACGCTGAGACCGTATATCATTCTTCTTGTTTTAGGGATGATTTATGCGGCTTATCATCAGCTCAATCAATCCGAAAAGAGTGCCTATCAGCAATCTTTTGGCAACTTAAAAACCGCATTTCATCTTATCTCTTCTCAAGTCGAAGCGGCCACAAGTAAACTCTATCTCCTCAATGATACCGACTCACTCAAGGACTTTGATTCAACCGCAAAACGCATCTTGGAGCATTCACCTGCTTACCTAGATATCATCACCGTCGATCATCAAACTGGGCAATATCGTTCGGTGTTACTTAATCCAACTCTGGCCGAGCAAAACACCACTATGGTGTGGAGTCCGCTGAATAAAGTTGACCCTAGATTTACCGTTTCTTCTGTTTATGAAAAGCAGCCAGAGCAATGGGTGTTTGCCGTCAAATATCAACAAAACAACCTCAATGAAATCTGGATTGAGTTTGACCTCAAGTACACCACGCAAAGCCTGCGTGGCCTAAGAACACTTTCCGATGGGTATGTTTTTGTCGTTGATAGCTCAACGGGCAGACTTGTCTTTCACCCAGATCCGCAACGAATCGGCACCCCTTCAGTCAGCTACCATGCGGGCATCAGTGAAATGATCACTAACGGCTTACGTTTTGGTCGGCACGAGTATTACTACAAAGGTCAATTTAAACTCTCTGTATTCGACAGTGATAACCCATACCAATGGGTATTTATCTCTGGTACGGATAGGTCTGATGTTTTGTCCTCTTCGTATCAGTTTTCGCTAACGGCGATAGTGATTGCGTCCCTGTTGTTGCTTGCCGTCGCATTTAACTATCTGACCTATCAACTTAACCAATCTCTGGCCGATCTGAACAACAAGCACGACCTGCCAGATTTTAAGCACCATCTGCGCGCTATCTTGGATCGCTTCTGCCATCATAAGGGGATCCAACTCTGTTTTTATGACTCTGATTACGGTTACTTCAGCACTATCGATTACCATGGAAACAGTCACATCGTTCTGAAAGACAAAGATCTCGCCAATCGGTTTTCACCCAGCTCACTACGCTATACCGCCAAGCGCTACGCCGATCCTTTGGCCAAAAAACTAAAGATCGATGGCCGACATTACACCATCCCCTTGTTCGATAAAGGCAGCTTAATTGCGGTGATTTACATGACGGCAACCTTCCCCACTTACCGAAGTATTTTACGCATGATTCGTGACTACTCAGAAGTGGCGCTTTCTAATCTATTACTGCACAAAAAGCTGCGCAGTAAAGATGTGATGACTCACCTAGATAACAAGCTAACGATCCGTGAAAAAATTGATTCAAACTTGGATAAAGAAGGCATCTACCTAGCGATTCTCGATATCGATCACTTCAAGCGTATCAACGACGTGCACGGGCATCAATGTGGTGATCATGTCATCCTCCATACGGCTGAGTTGATGAAGAAATGTTTCCCTAAACCCGGGGCAATAAGTTTGGCTCGCTATGGCGGCGAAGAGTTTTGTGTCTTGTTTTACGCCAATGATGAAAACGATGCCTATGAACAGTGCGAGCTGTTTAGGCAAGTGGTAGAACAAACCGAGTTAAGCTATGAAGAGATTGAGGTAAGGTACACGGTAAGCATTGGTATTACCTCAGCGCAAGATAGCCAACACACGACGATTGGCCGCGCCGACAAAGCCCTTTATCAAGCGAAAGGACTTGGTCGGAATCAGGTAGTGCTCAACACGTTTCGTGCGTAATAGAAAGGGGAAGTGGCTAAGCACTTCCCTTCTTCGTTTAGTTCACACTGTCAATATCAATCACCATAAAACGAATCTCAGTGCTGGATGTCGCTTCATAAATCACACCAATATCTTCGTTTCCTGAAGCCCCTTTGTCTTGAAGCTGAATGAGATCAGAGTAGGCACTATAGCCATCTCTAAACTGAGTTCTCTGAGTAAAGTTATAGTTGCCAGCACCATCATCTACCGCACTCCAAATCGCAAGGTCATTTCGGTCAGAACTCACGGCTGAATTTCCTTGAGGTCCTGACATCAAGACGCGATTATCTCCATAGCGCAGTAACCCAATATCCACTTGATCTAATTTGAAAAACAAAGCGCCATTTGCCGAGTAACGTTCCTCTTCAATCATCGTCCAGTTAACGCCTCGGTCTGAACTCACAAAGTGATAGCGGTTGAAGTTGCCAGTACCCGTGACCCCATCATTGCGCGCGGACATCAAAAGCCTACCGTCATTTAGCTCAACCATATCTGCTTCACTTGGCTCAAGTGCATACGTTGGTGTTTGATTCCCAGCGTGCCAAGTCACGCCATGATCATCACTGTAAATAGACACGACCGACAACTGAGTAAACGCATCTAATATAATGGCAGGGAAGATCAGTCTACCATTAGTTAACTGAATACCCTGACCTGGCCCAGCATTAATACTCTTCCACCCCGGATCACCACGACCATTTCGTGCACTGGTTTTCGTCCAGCCTTGTTCAGCAGGGTGTTTAATAATGGTTCCGTTGACTCGCTCCATTAAGCTCGCATCAAAATAGAACTGCTGATTGTCTGCAATGGAAAAATCTATCGTGTGATAAGCAGAGGCACCTTTGGTCGATGAACATCCATTCCCCCACGTCACTGTTTTACTAGAATGGCTTTGACCAGACCAATTTGTCGCTACGAGAGTTCCATCGACATAGAAACTAGCCGTGCTACCTTGACCGACAATTTTATAATCGTGGTAGGCGGAGATATCGAAGTCCATTGGAAACTCAAGATTGGCACCGTCAGAGTACAACACGGCTTTTACTGATTTATCAGCATTGACCTGAAGGTCCGCTAAGAAACGTTTACTGCCATTACCGTAGTACTGCACGTTACAAGAACCATCTGCAACACGGGAATTCCAACTCAAACTCCAACCATCACTATTCGCTTGATCGATCTGGGCTTGTGACGGTGTCGCAGACCAAGTTGCACGTCCATCAATACTGTTGGTCCCATTCGCCATCCAGTTAACATCTTTCACTTGATCTAACACATCAATCGCTGCGGACCATGTCTGTCCGTTGTCATCACTGGTTCGATAAAACAATTTGTGTTTAGGATCATCAAACGGAACACAATTTCCGTTTTGGGCACAGTTGTTATCCCACTTAGTGTAGAAAACAAACATTCTCCCAGTCGTCTTATCAACAAATGGGCGAGGATCCGAATAGGCTTCATTAGCCACTTCATGGATAACGGTATAATCACTCCAAGTCACGCCATTGTCAGTGGAACGTCGACTTTTAATGCTAGTCGGATAGCCACTACCGGGATCTTTATTTGAAGCTCGGCCCTCAGCAAAAGCAACTAAAGACCCATCTTGAGCAACAACGATTGATGGTATGCGATAGTGGCTACTTCCACCTTCACCACCTTTGAATACCACTACATCTCGCAAATTAGGTGCAACTGCATGGGCACTCATTGGGGCGATAGCCATCCCAAGCGTTAGTAGTCCTACCGCCAAAAGTCCCTTCTTTTGAAATTGTTCCATTACTGAATGTCCTCTTACTATTTGGTGTTCGACCTGCAAGCCAAAGACAAATAAAGGGTGTAAAAAGCCTCTACACCATTGGAATATGATGCAGAGGAGAATCGTTTGGTCTTTGACTATTCTTTGTGGCGAGAGCGTTATCTATAGGGGGAGGTAACTTATCGCCAAGTTAGTGCGTAACAACTTGATAGAGCTTGTCCTTTACTGCCTTCACCTCCTAATATGTACATTTTATTGTTGCTTGATATCGACACACCATAAGCAACACCTTCAGGTATTGAGGTCGCTTGGTGCCACCTGTTGCCATCGAATCGCCATACTTGATTGTTGTAGTGTTTGGTCAATCCTTGATGGCTGTACCACTGCCCTTTCAGGAAATTTCGTTGACTGCCGATGAAGAACGCCCCACCAGCTGCAATAATCTGGTTATTCACCGTGCCGCAGAAGTGACCGGCTAAGCCTTCATGATTGTTAGCGGCTTGCTGTATTGAAGGTAATTTTGTCGAGCTAACGCTATGTGGTAATTGAAACTCAAATCGCTTGGTCTCTAAGCTTCTAAGCCCGGGTTTAACTTCACCTTCAATAAGCGTAATGCTGCTACCCTGACGCACGATCCCTGCACCACAGTTAGCTGGAAAAATATTGTCCGCGACGATCGACCACTTCTGCAGAGTCGTTTCAAACTGCCAGATGTCTTGATTCCACCCGTAAGCTTCAATCGGACGAGACATAAATTCCGTTAGCATAGCGCGATGTTTTTCTGGTTCAGCCTTCGGATCAATCTGTGAAATTGCCGCAAGAAACGTATCAAATGTCTCTTTACAGTAGCCTCCGAAAAACACCAACCGACCTGGCTCTAGCTCGCATACTGAAGCACCTAAGAAACCCACTGGTGTTTGGGTGGTCAGTTTGTTCCATTTATCGATTTTCTGGTCATAGACATAACCATCATCAAGCACGACTGGCGGCTGTTCTGCACTTAAACATCCCGCTCCAGAGAAAACATACAGTCTGTCATTACTCACTGTGTAAGCCGCGTCATTTCGAGCCACTCCCGGAAACTCTGCAGCGCTTTGCCAGCCATGTTCAGGGCAATCTAAGTCATAGAAAAATAGGCGCTTCCCTGCGCTCCCTAAACCAGCATAGAGTGTGTTGCCGATAACACCTCCTACCCCGTTTTTCACCCCAAATGGCAAGTGTGGAAAATCTTCAATGAGCAACGACATTGTATGAGCTCCTTAATCGTTAATGTCTACTGATGAACCATTCCACGACAGCATATAGACCTTGTTGCTTGCACTGCGGTCGCTCTTTTCACCACCTGCAATCAATACCCCTTTCGACGCATTGAATGACGCGCCATAAGCAAGGCCCTCTGGCAGGTTATTCACTTGTTTCCACAAGCCTTCTTTTTGCACATAAATCTCTGGGTTGAATGCTTTGCTGAGTCCGTCATGAGCGAACATTTTGCCGCTCTCAAATGCAGATCTAGCTCCATGGAAGTTGGCTCCACCAGCAACAATCACCACACCATTACTCTCACCTGCAAACGCCCCTGCGACCCCTTCTTGCACATCTAAAGACTTAGGTGCAGGCAGCGAATGTAAGCTTTGCCACGGTTGCTGTAGGCCAAATTGATAGGTTTTAACCTCTGCTGTTCTTAGACCCGGCTTTATTTCCCCGCTAATCAAAAGCGCCTGTTCACCCTTAGCGACTAGCGCACTACCACAATTTGGTAGGTAAGGTGACTGGCCGAGATCACTCCACTTACCTGTAGCAGGTTGGTAACTTAAAACTTGGCGATTCCATTTATAGTCTGTTGGTTTCATTCCCATGTAGTCATCGACGATTTTCTGCCAAGCTTCTGGCTCCGATTTTTTGTCCGTCGTCAGTACGTCATGAAGGTATTGGTCAAAGTAAGCTTTGTTGTATCCACCGAAAAAGACCACTTGTTTGCCATCCGGCGAGTAGGACGCAGCGCCTAGCAGACCCACGGGAGAAGTCGTATTCGCTTGCTCCCAAGAGTCTGACTCAACGTCATATCGATATACGCTATCAAACAAGATTGGCGCGGCATCAGACGCGTTGATTTTGCCCGAGCCACCAAAGACATAAATTTCGTTGTCAATCACAGATGCCGTTGCCCCATTGCGGGCAGGGCCACTAAAGTCAGCTCGTTTTTGCCAACCTTGAGATAGGTTATTTAGATCAAGCATGTAAAAGTCTTGTCCCGCCGAACCAAGTCCAACGAAGACTTTATTGCCAGCTTGGGCGCTCACGCCACTTTTAATGCCTACAGGAAGATCAGGCCACTCATTGGCAGCCAGTGCGTTAACACTCAACACCAGAGAAGCAGCAAGCAAAGGTGTATGAAGTATTGAGTTTTTGATAGTCATTATTGTTATTTCCTTATTGGGTGACCCTACCACTCATTCGGTCATGGATTGGCGCAGTCATTTTTAATTACGCCTTTGTACAAAATTTATACTAATTATTGATCAATGAAAAAATATTTCTTTGATCAACTTAACAATAAAAAATATTTTCACCATTAAATATAATAAAAGCCCATCATTTTGATGAGCTTTTAATAATGGCTTTTAAATCAATAAAATAGAGTTACTTCATTAATGGCAGAACCACTTCCGCCGTCTCCATTACTGATTCGGTATATTCTGGGTAGCTGTCTAATAAGGTGTTGATCAGGGCATCAACCAATAATAACGCACCAACTTTGGAAGCAAATGCACCGCCAGTCAATGGACCTTCTGGCCTTGCTGCGACCAAGAGTTCATCGGAAATAGCCGATAGTGGGCTGTGACTAATATTCGTCAATGAGACAACCGGAACACCGCGTCGATGGGCTTGTGTCGCCGCGTGGATAACCTCTTTGGTCGAACCTGAGCTCGACACAGAAAACCACATATCACCACTGTCACTGCGGCCTGCACTCATTGCAGCCAAGTGTGTGTCCTCGTACATAATGGCTTTTTTGCCAATACGCACTAAACGGTAAGCTAAGTAGCGCCCAACAATACTTGATGCACCAACACCGACGCAGCCGATGAAACGAGCGTTATGAACCAACTCGCAGATACGTGCCAATGATTTACGGTCAATCAGCTTAGCCGTATCTTGCAGGCTATCTACGGCGCTTTGCGCAGAGATATCGCAAATATCACCTTCAACTGGGGTTTGGTTCTGTGAGGCCGTCTGACTTAAATCAACCGCCAGTGCCATTCTGAAATCAGAATAACCTTTGTAGCCCATATCGCGACATAAACGCACCACCGTGGCTTCACTCGTTTGAGTATTACGAGCAAGATCGGTGATAGTTTGGAACTGAACGTCATGAGCGTTTTCTAGCACGTAGTCAGCAACTAGTCTTAGTTTTTTGCTCAACGGCTCAATATTAGAACGCAATCGAACTAATAGATTTTTAGGCGAATTCACTAGGGCCTCTTTACATTTATTTGGCTGAGCTAAAAGTATCAAACTCAGTCTGCTTTGAACACCAGCATAGGCTTGATAATCACATAAAGTTATTGAAACTAAAAGCTTCAATCATGTTGTTATGTCATCAAGGGAAGGTAAATGCCCTGCATATAAACCTCTGAGAATTAGAAGCATCAATATGAGGGAGGCAAACCTCCCCCTTTGACTTAATTAGAGAAAGTTTGCGTCACGCAGTTTCGCCAACACATCGGCTTTTTGGTTTGCGCTTAGTGCACGGATTGGTTGGCGAGGGTCACCAGCATCAATACCGTGTAATTGCATCGCCACTTTACCTGCGGCAACACCGCCATACTCAACCAACACACGGATAATCGCGATGACTTTGTCCATTAATGCAGCCACTTCATCATGCTTACCTTGATTAAACGCTTCAATGATCTGCAAATAAAGCGGCGCGGCATAGTTATAGGTACTGCCAACCGCCCCAACGGCGCCTACTGCAAGGCCTGCAGGTAGAAACTCATCGACACCGAAAGGAATATCAAACTTGCCACCAGAGACACGCACACATCGTTGGTACTCATATAGATCAGCGTTATTGAACTTAGCACCTGAAAGGTTTGGAATGCGCTGCTCACCTTTGATCAAAAACTGTTCTAGATCGAGATTTACCCCAGACATGCCAGAGTGGTAGTAGTAGAAACCTTTCGATGGCGCGGCAGCCGCAACCTGCGCGCAATATTCGACAAGATCATCAACGCTACCTGGCTTAAAGAAACATGGTCCGATTGCTGACGTCGCTAGAATATCGAGGGTTTCCGCATGCTCAGTTAAGTTCAGCGTATCAACAATACTCAGAGCGCCAGTGTGCAGAATCAAATCAAGCTTTCCATCTGCCACTTTCACCCAGCGCTCGGCTATCGCTTTACGTTCTTCTACCGAACAATGAATCCCTTCTCCAGTGGTACCACATACATACGCCCCCTTTACGCCTTGCTCAATCAGTAGCTCAGCAATTTGATCGATTGCCGCAAAGTTGACTTTGTTGTTTGCGTCAAACGGGGTGTGGGGAGCGGCAATTAGGCCAGTTAACTTATTCATTTTTAATACCTTTAATAATTTTGTTTCTACTGTCCGTAGCCCAAGAAGATTTCAGGAAGCAACAGAGTGAATTGAGGGAAAACGGCAACGAGTGCAAGCACGATAAATAGCGGCACAAGCAATGGAATCACGCCGCGCGTCAACACGTGGAATGGAATGTCACCCACACGTGATACGACGTATAACGCCATGCCCATCGGCGGAGTTAAGATACCGATCATCAGGTTCAAGATAGCCATTACACCAAAGTGAACTGGGTCGATGCCCACCGCACCCGCGACAGGTACTAGGAAAGGAACCAGCAGCAGCAATAGCGCCAATGATTCAATAAAGGTTCCCAAGAACAGTAGCAGTAAGTTGATAAGTAGTAGTAAAACGAGTGGGTTCTCACTGATGGTTAGGAAGTAATCAGCAAGCATTTGTGGCAGCTGTTCACGCGCAACAATCCAACCAAATACCGTTACACCCATCACCATTAACGCAACCACAGCCGTGGTGTTAACCGTTTCTCTTAAAATTTCAACAAAGCCGCTTAGCGTAAGTTGCTTGTACACGACTGTACCTAAGAACAAAGCGTATAGAGAAGAAACGACCGCCGCTTCCGTTGGCGTGAACTTACCTGAGAAGATACCGCCAATAATGATCACAGGCGTCAGCAAAGATAGGAAAGCTTCTTTAAAAGATTTTAACTGCGCTTTACGTGATGCACGCGGCAATGTCATATAGCCACGCTTCTTACAGATAAAGTAGCTCATCGTCATCAGAGCGGCACAACACAATAGCCCAGGAATCGCACCCGCCAAGAATAAAGCACCGATGGACGTATTAGAGACCACACCATAGATGACCAAAGGAATGGAAGGGGGAACCAATGGACCAATAATACAAGAGGCTGCAGTCAAACCACCGGCGAAATCATCGTCATATTTTGCATCACGCATCGACTTAATTTCGAGTTGTCCTAAACCACCCGCATCAGCCAAAGCCGAACCTGACATACCAGAAAACAGTAAGCTCGCCATGATGTTTACGTGACCCAAACTGCCCGTAATATGGCCAACCATAGATTTAGCAAAGTTAAAGATTCGCTCTGTGATGCCTGCGCTATTCATCAAGTGGCCAGTCAACACAAAAAACGGAACCGCTAACAATGTGAAGTTGTCGATACCACCCAGCATTTGTTGAGCAGCAAAGTTAATACCTGTGCTATTGGTAACAAGCAAGAACACCAATGCAACGAAAATCAGCGAAAAGCCTACCGGCATACCTGCAAACAGTAGCCCTAGCCAGCCAAAAATTGAACCTGCCATAAGGATTCCCTACCTCTGTGCCATTTGCGAGTTAGATGCCTGAGCATCTTTAGTGCAACCAAACAGTTGCTTTGAAAGTCCAAACATTTTCTCAAGCTGTCTGAACACCATAAATAGTCCACCTAAAGGCAAGCTATAGTTCATCCAACTGCTTGATACCCCTAAAGTAATCAACTCGAAGAACGCAGTACGCTGAACGTGTTGGTAGCCTAAATAGATGATGGCGATGATAGAAAACAGCACCGCAACTTCTAATGACAGCACTAATGCCAAGCGGGCTTTTTCAGGCAATTTATCTGAGAAAAAAGTGATGTTGACGTGTGTATTGCGCTTAATCGCAATCGCACAACCAATTAACGACATATACATAAACAGAACTCGGGCGAGTTCTTCACTCCAAAGAGAAGGATCATTGAGTAACCAACGGGTACCAATCTGCCAGGTCAGAACCACCAAAAGCACCACCATTAAAGGTACGGTTATGATCTCTTCAATATTTTCAATTATCTTCTTAAACATCTTGAGCTCCATGGCTGGCCAAGTGAGGCCAGCCTGAATAATCGAAATAAACTGTCTCGTTTATTTCCTTACATAGCTGCGAGTTTCTTAACCACAGGCTCGCCGATCTTTTCTTCAAACTCAGCGTACAACGGCTGCATTGCTTCACGGAATGGAGCTAGATCTGGGTAAGTGACATTCACGCCTTGTTTTTCAAAGAATGAAATCAGTTCTGCTTCTTGCTGTTTCACAGATGCAGTGTGCGCAGCACCCGCTTTAGCCACGGCTTTATTAACGATCTCTTTTTCTTCCGCTGAAAGCTTTTGCCACGTCGGCTCAGAAATGATCACCATCTGGTCATTAACGATGTGGTTAGTCATCGCCAAGTTACCTTGAACTTCATAGAACTTCATGGTCTTGATGGTTGGCAACGGGTTCTCTTGGCCATCAACAGCGTTAGTTTGCAGTGCTAGGTAAACTTCAGAGAAAGCCATCGGTGTTGGAGATGCACCTGACAGTTTTGCATAGTTCAGATTTGGCTTAGCGTTTGGCACACGTAATTTAAGACCTTTAAAGTCTTCAATGTTATTTAGAGGGCGGTTAGAAGTGGTTTCACGCGTACCATTGTACCAAGTATCTAGCGCACGCCAGTTAAACTTAGTCAGCATTTCTTCACGAACACCTTGACCAAATTCCGAATCAAACATACGACGTAAGTGATCATAATCGCGGGCAACATAAGGCAGTGTTACCGCTTCGGCACGTGGGATCCAAAGACCCATTCGACCAAATTCAGCGTAAGTGATATCCAAATCACCCATACTCAGTTGCTGAAGCATCGCTCGGTCATCACCTAGCTGAGCACTTGGGTACAGTGCTAGCTTCAACTCGCCATTACTCATCTCTTCAATTGTGTCCGCTAGAAGCTTCGCCGACGTGTATTCGACAGAACCAACAGAAGCTTGCATACCCATTTTTAGCGTGGTTTCAGCGTTAACGGAAACTGCACAACCAAGAGCCAGCATAGCGATAGTAAGTTTGTTGATGGCTTTCATATTATTCCCTTTTATTCGATTTTTACCTTGTTTCACCAATTTCAAAAAAAACTTTTATTTTGTTTGAAAAAAATCTTCGTTATGGATTATTATTGCCGTGAAGATTATTTTCAAACCAACTTTTTGCAAAATGTGATCGCGGACAAAAATTCGCCAACGTTATCAATTGGCAGACTGATTAGACGAATTGTGATGGATCGTTTTCTTCTCATCACTCCGCAACGCAACGCTTAATTTATGAGGCCCGTCGTGAGAACAAAAAATCTAAATATCAATGAGTTAAAATCATCTTTGCTAGGTCAAACTGTGGTTTCTATTCAACCTGTCGTTGGTAGTCCATTAGAAAAAACAGAATTTATCGTCGCGATGGCGCTAGCTGCAGAACAAGCTGGAGCGAAAGCTCTTCGTATTGAAGGTGTCGAAAATGTCGCCGCTGTGGCTGCAGTGGTCAGTGTACCAATTATTGGAATTGTGAAACGTGACTTGCAGGACAGTCCTGTTCGCATCACACCTTTTGCCCGTGATGTTGATAACCTTGCGAATGCGGGAGCCACCATCATTGCTTTTGATGCCACTGATCGTAAGCGTCCAGAAAGCCGCGAACACATTGCTCAAGCGATCAAAAACTCGGGGTGCTTTGCCATGGCAGACAGCTCTTGTTTTGAAGATGGCGAATGGGCCAACTCACAGGGAGTTGAAATTATTGGCTCAACACTATCGGGCTACGTCGGCGATGTAGAGCCCACAGAACCAGATCTGCAATTGGTGAAACAGTTTTCCCAAGCGGGATTCTTTACAATGGCAGAAGGTCGCTACAACACACCCGAACTAGCAGCTCAAGCGATACAAGCAGGCGCAGTGGCGGTTACTGTCGGTTCTGCGATTACTCGCCTAGAAGTGGTCACCAACTGGTTTAATGCAGCGACACAAGCGGTAGGGGAAAAGCAATGCACACACTAGCCATCGACATTGGCGGCACCAAGATAGCCTTAGGCTTAGTCAGAAATGGTCAACTAATTGAACGCACCCAGTTCCCGACACCTAAAGCGCAAAATGCAGAGCAGTTTGCGCAAGTGATTCTCGCGCACGCCGATAAGTGGCTGCCAGAGATAAACAAAATCGGGGTTTCAACAACGGGCTTAATCACCAAAGACGGTATTTCAGCCATCAACCCAGATACCTTAGCTTTTCCAAGCCCTTTCCCACTTGCCCAAGCGCTGGAATCACTGACCAATAAGCCAGTCGCGATGCTCAACGATGCCCAAGCAGCTGCATGGTATGAATTCAAAGCTCTCGGGAGCACAATAGACAACATGGCGTTTATTACCGTCTCAACGGGCGTGGGAGGCGGGGTTGTCATTAATCGCCAATTGCATCAAGGAAATGCAGGTCTAGCAGGCCACATTGGACATACCGTTGTTGAACTTGATGGTCCCAAATGCGGTTGTGGTCAAACAGGGTGTGTTGAAGCTATCGCTTCAGGAACCGCGATTAAAAAGGCCAGTGATGACTATTTCTTCCCGCATATTTCGAACATTGACCTGTTCTCCCTTGCAAGTAAAAGTCAGCATGCAGAGGCCATTATTGCTCGAAGTGCCAACGCTATTGCAGCGCTTTGTTGTAATCTCAAAGCCACATTAGACCTCGACATTATTGTCTTAGGCGGAGGCATCGGCTTGGCAACAGGTTACCTTGACCGAGTCAATAAAGCGATAGCCTCTAGACCAGGAGCATTTCAGGTCTCAGTGGTGGCAGCCAAAGGTGACTACGACGCGTGTCTACTGGGCGCAGCCTATCAATTCAAGGAATAATCTTATGATACTCAACGCCATTTCCGCTCCGCGTATCTTTGATGGACGTCAGTACCACAGCAACTCTGCTCTATTATGGCGCGATAACCATATTGAAGCCATTGTCCCACTCGAAGAGCTTTCGAGTGAGATACCTGTTCAACACTTTAGTGACTCAATAATCTGCCCCGGATTTATCGATATTCAAGTTAATGGCGGCGGAGGGGTGATGTTCAACAACGACACTGCGCCAGCGGCCATGCAAACCATCACCGAGGCGCACAGGAAGCACGGCACAGCCTACTTGCTGCCAACACTGATAAGTGCGACACCAACCAAAATTTCAGAGGCCTTGTTGGCTTGCCAGCAGGCACTCAATGATCGATTACCAGGAGTGCTGGGCATACACTTGGAGGGGCCATGGCTAAATCCGGCCAAAAAAGGCGCGCATGACTCTGCCTTATTCTATTCACCTAGCCTAGAGTCTTTACAGCAGTTACCCTGGCCAGACAAAGGACAGATCTTAATCACTTGTGCCACTGAACGCGTTGATATTGGCGCCCTGTCTTGGCTAGAAGCAAGGGGAGCGATGATTTCGTGCGGGCACTCAAACGCTACTTTTGAGCAACTGCCTGCGGAAAAGCTTAAACATATTGATGGGTTTACTCATTTGTTTAACGCTATGTCACCACTCGAAGGGAGAGCTCCCGGGGCTGTCGGAACAGCGCTGCTCACCGATCATGCTTGGTGTTCCATCATCACTGATGGCATCCATGTTCACCCTCAAAGTGTCTTGCTAGCACATAGAATAAAACCGAAAGGCAAGTTGTTGATAGTCACCGATGCGATGGGCTCGGTGGGCAGTGCCAATGATCAGTTTGAGCTTGATGGTGAGGTTATCTCGGTGGTTAATGGCAAGCTCGTCAATCAAGAAGGTGCACTCGCTGGAGCCCACATAGGGATGGATGAATCCGTGGCCAATGCGATTCAATGGGGTATAGATGAAGCAGAGGTTTTAAAAATGGCTTCAACCTACCCTGCTCAGGCGCTCAAATGTGAGCAGCTTGGTTATCTCAGACCGGGTTTTAAAGCTGCTGCAACTGTCCTATCTAATGAATATCAATCTCGAGCGGTACTCGTCGATGGTAAACTCTACTAACTCAACCAAGGCGTTGCAATAAACGCCTTTTACTATCGAAAAATCAGCCACTTGACCCTAGTGCGTTTTCCCTCAACAATGATTGTAAGATCAAGGAGCGCACTATGTCAGATAAACTATCCACCACCGCCCTAGCCAAATTGCGTCAACAAGATGCGAAAGAACTCTTTACCGAGTTAAAAAATGCTGGCTATATCAACCGAGGTGACGAAGGTTGGGTGCTCACCGAGATTGGGGCTAAGTTTGGCGGTGAGTACATCACGCACGCCAAATTTGGAAAGTTTATTGTTTGGCCACAAAACCTCCTCATCGATCATGCTGCGACCAGTGGTAATACACTCTCTGCTACTCAAATGGGCCAGCGCTTTTCTCTGCCAGCGAAGAAAATCAATCAACTCCTGCAAGAGCTGGGCTGGCTTAGTCGCACTGAACAGGGTTGGCTGGTAACTCAATCAGGTCTTACTGTTGGTGGCCATCAACGAGAAGATAAAGAGACCGGTGCACAATTTGTGGTTTGGCACGATACCATCATTCGTAATAAGCGCTTGAAGCAGTCGGTCGTCGAATTTTCCGGACAAGACGCCGAAACACATGCGACAGACAAATCTTTGTCCAGCTTTAGGCAAAAGTTTGAAGCCAAACATCGCACACTCGATGGCCACTATGTGCGCTCTAAAGGTGAGCTCATCATCGACAACTGGCTCTATATGAACGGCATCGTTCATGCCTACGATCGCCAATTACCTATCGAACAAGACGTATTGAGTGACTTTTACTTGCCGGCAGGAAAAGTGTATCTCCAATATTGGGGAAGTGATTCTGGTGAAATCGATGCAAAGCAACGAGATAAAATAATAGCGTTATACCAAGAGCATGGTTTTGCCCTTATCGAAGTGACTCCTGATGACATAGAGCACCTTGATGAGCGATTGCCAAGTAAATTACGAGAGTTTGGGATTAAAGCCTACTAACGCCACGCTGCTCATAAACTTAACCAAGCGATCAAGAGCATTCGTGATAACGGCACGTACGACAAAATCGCTGCAAAGTACTTCTCATTTGATATTTATGGAGAAGAGCTAAGCAAATAGCCTTCGAGCCGCAAACAAAAAGCCCTCAATAATCTAGTATTGAGGGCTTTTTCTGTTAATGCCTTACTTAGAGTAACGCGCCATTGCCGCTTTCTCTCTAGGCACTACGGTTTTACCAATCGGCGCCAGTGAAATGTAGGCGAGCTTCAAATGCTGAAGTGCGAATGGAATACCGATAATGGTAATAAAACACGCCACTGCCGACATGATATGACCAATCGCCAACCAAATACCTGCCAACAAGAACCAGATCACGTTACCTATTGTGCCTAACGGGCTGGTACCTATGTCCATCTCTTTGGTGAGCTCATCTCGTCCTATCACCTCTTGTCCGAACGGGAAGAAAGAGAAGTTCCCCATCACGAAACACGCTCGTCCCCACGGAATACCAATAATGCTGATGAAACACAACAAGCCGACTAGCCACCAAGCAAGTCCCATGATGACGCCACCACACAAAAACCAAATAATATTACCGAGTACTCTTAACACTTGTTTCTCCTTTGTAGAAAACCTTAGCCGTAGACCTTTTCAAAGTGTTCTACGGTTGGGAAGGGATCATAAAAATGATGTAAAAGTGCCTTCCATTCCTGATATTGCGCGGACTGTCTAAATCCTTGCTCGTGGTCTTCTATTGTTTGCCAATTCACCAACAAAATATAACGGCTCGGGTTTTCAACACACCGTTGCAGTTGGTGTGAAATATAGCCCTTCATGGACGCTATGATCGTTTGCGCTTTGGCAAAGTTTTGCTCGAATTCAGATTCCAAATTCGGCTTCACATCTAATATTGCGACTTCCAGTATCATGTTTTTTCCTTAACCTAAGATGAACAGCGCCCGTTTTACTGAATTAACCCCTGCCATACCGCCGTTGCGCCACTGACCGTACACAGAGCGAGTGCGCCCAAACGTATCTTCTCTTTGGGTAAAGAGTGGGTGGTTAACTGCGCCAGTTTATAACCGACCCAAGAAGCAGGAATCAATGGAATTGAAATCCAAAGGTGATGCCATGTGAGAAACCCTGCGGGCATTTGAATGATCAGCGAGATAATGGAACTAAAGACAAAAAACGCCGACAAATTTCCGCGCAGTTGATTCGCCTCTTGATGCTGTAAAAGCAGTGCCATTGGAGGGCCACCGATGGCTGAACTGGTTCCAAAAAAGCCAGAGAAGAATCCCGCAATGCCCATCCTTGCCGGTGTGGGCTCGATTCGAAATGGCAGTAAGCTGACTGCAACCGCAAACAGCACCAGTAAACCAAGCCATAGCGCCAGCAAGTCGGTAGAGACTAGAACAAGCAGCACCCCACCCGCAACAGACCCGGGAACTCGCCCTATCAAGGCCATTTTTAAGCCACCGATTTCTACGCTAGCGCGGTGTTTTAAGGCATTGAGAATCGAGATGAATAGCGCCACCAAGCAAATCGGCGCGGGAACGTAATCTGGGGACACCAAAATCAGCAAAGGCGCTGCGACAATCGCCAGCCCAAATCCAATCGCTGTTTGCACAAACGATCCTAAGAAGATCAAAAACGCGGCAATCAGAGCCTCTGGCGTTATCCATTCAGTGTACATATTCATCATTTACTACGAGTCAGTGAGAAACTTCATAATAATCTAACGCGATGAAAATGCGACCGTTTTAAATGATTAAAATCTCACTGTTTTTCCGCTGTGTTTTGCCATCGGCGAGTAAACGATGAATCGGGGTCATAAAGCTCAGCTTGCTTGGCCAAATTAAATCGCCTTGAAGGATTGGGATCAGCGCCAACACCCGCTAGATACTGCCAATTTCCCCAGTTTGACGTCACATCATAGTCAATGAGTTGAGTTTCAAAATAAGCCGCTCCACGTCGCCAATCCAAACCTAACTCATGAATCAAACAACTCGCCACCAATTGACGCCCACGGTTAGACATAAAACCTGTCTCGTTGAGCTGATTCATGCAAGAATTGACGATAGCAAAATCTGTCTCACCCTTAACCCAGCGTTGAAACGCTTCATCATCAAAAGGCTTAAGTGCTTGTTTCGATGTCAGTCCAGAAAAATAGAACACCCTTTGCTGATGCTTGCGCCCGTACCAATAGAAGTACTCGCGCCATAACAGCTCAAATATAATCCAGTAGGTCGACTGATTGGCGCCATTGCGTTGCTCATATTGGCGTAACAAAGCGACAATTTGCGCAGGAGAGATGCACCCGAGAGCGAGCCAAGGAGAAAAGTGCGTCGAGCTCGATTCTCCCTCTAAATGGTTGCGAGTCTCTTTGTAGCTACTGGCAAAAGGTTGGGAAAAGTACCAAGTCACGTGTTGGATCGCAGCACGCTCGCCGCCAACAACCCCCGTGGGAGTAGCAATCTCACCGAGACGATACAAAGCGTCTTGAGAAGGATAAAGAAGCTCAAAAATGGGCTCTACTTGTTTGCGAAACTGAGTAAAGGTTGCCGGAAGCTCATCAAGTGGAAACGGCAACTGATCTGAGTGAAAAAGCGTGGTGTTGTCAGACTGAATCACCTCTAGCGTCGGAAATTTCTGCTTGATGACATTGATCATGACGGTCTCATCAAATCCCGCAACCTCGCTGACGTAAAGGTGGCTAACGCCTCGTTGCTCGATTATCTCTGCCACGGCTTTTGTTGTGCCTTGCTCAACGATATTGAGTTCGACGCCCAACGCCGCGAGGCTCTCTGAAAGGTCCTCAACGGACTGGTGTATAAACCGCTCTCTGTGGGTTCCGAGGTTGTGCTCGCCGGAGAAAGCCGCTAGATATTCTGTCACATGAGGTAGGCAATAGACGGCGACTAACTCGTCAACCTCGTTTATTGCGCGGTCGAGTAATGAATTGTTTAAGCGTCTTAAATCGTTGATAAACCAGTATAAGCCAACCGTTGTTTGCACAATAATGCCTCCTCTACGTTGCACGATTATTCGATACGTAGAACAGAGGCATTTAGTTTACCCAGTTATGCGGTTGCTAATCGCTGTACTGGTCTATCGTTAATTGGCAAGTGGATTAGAGCTGCGGCAAACGCCAGAACCACAGTTGACCACCAGATTGGATCGTACGAGCCGTAGTAATCGTAAATACGTCCGCCTGCCCAAGCGCCTAAAAAGCTGCCGACTTGGTGAGTGAAAAACACCAAACCATACAGAGTTGACAGGTACTTGGCACCGAAGATCTGACGAACTAAACCTGATGTTAATGGCACCGTGCCGAGCCAACAGAAACCAATCGCACCGCCAAAAATCGCCGCCGTGTGCTCCGTGACAGGTAAGGTAACAAAAGCACCAATCACAGCCGTACGCACCAAATACAACGCTGACATCACGTGGCGCTTACTGTACTTATCACCCATCACGCCCCAAAAATAAGAGCCAAAGATGTTGAAAATACCGACATACGCGAGTGCCATTGCCGCGGTTTGCGCCGACAAGTTCTTATCCGCTAAGTAGCTTGGTAAATGGGTGGCAATAAACATAACGTGGAAGCCACAAACAAAGAAGCCCGCATGGATTAACCAGTATCCTTTATGGCTAAATGCCTCTTTTAATGCCTGATTAAGTGTTTGTTGTTGCTCCGCAGCTTGCGCTACAGCATTATCTGACGGCTTAGGTGCACGCATAAATAACGCAAAGGCAATCATGGTAGAACAAAGAATCGCAAAGCCCTGCAACGCGCCTTGCCAGCCAAACTCAGATAACATAGTTTGCGCGCCTGGGATCATCGCGAACATACCAAATGACCCAGCTGCAGTCGTCAAACCGAACGCTTTTGCAGCGTGCTCTGCCGGAACCACTTTCGCCACCGCACCCAACACAATCACATAACTTGTGGCACTTAAACCAAGACCAACTAATACCCCCAGTGACAGGTAAAGCATGCTTGGCTCTACCGCAATAGAGGTTAGGTACAAACCTAAACCATATGCGATAGCACCCAAAATGATGATCCGTTTCGCGCCAAACCGGTCTGCAGCCATACCAACAAAGGGCTGAAACACACCGAACAACAGGTTTTGCAGGGCAATCGCAAAGCTGAAAAACTCGCGCCCGGTTTGAAAGTGTTCAGATATTGGCATCATAAAAATGCCAAAAGATTGTCTGATACCCAGACAGGTAATTAAGATGGCGATCCCTAGCCACACAATGATTGGAAATCGAAAAATGCTCATCGCATAACCTTAGTGATGATGGTGGTGAGAATGATCATGGCCTTCACCTGTTGTCTGGTGACAGCCGCTATTAATCGCTTGCTGAGCCAATAACGCCAATAGTTTGGGAGAGTTATGGACAGCAACAAGAGAAAGCACTAGCAGTAAAGTCATTCTCATTAGCTGAGCAAAAAGTGATTGAGAAAACATAGTTCTAAATCTCAGCATGGGTTTCAAAAGAGCGCGAAGTGTAGAGATCCGCGCGCAATGACTCAAATGACATTTAAACAAGGAGACTATGCATTTTGTGCATACAGTGACTTCTCCAGCTCAAATCCTTCATCGAGCCAACCTGTCACGCCACCAATCATTTTCTTTACGGGTCGACCTAATTTGGCCAAGCGAATGGCTGCTTTCTCTGTCCCGTTACAGTGGGGGCCTGCGCAATAGACGACAAACAAGGTCTCCTGCGGGAAGTCAGCTAATCGCTTTTCATTGAGCCGCGGATGAGGAATATTAATTGCGCCGTGAATGTGCCCCTCTTCATACAGCGCTTCACCTCGTACATCAACCAGTACAAAGTCTTGCAAATCATTGGTTAGCGCGTGGTGCACATCCCAACAATCGGTTTCAAACTTCATTAGTGCTTCAAAATGTGCCAATGCCTCTTCACTGCTTGCCGCTGCGACGCGCGATACTGCACTTGCCATGTTCTTTCTCCCTGTTTGTTTGAACGCTTACCATTATGCGAACAAAACTTAGCCACAAAAATTGGCTTATAAGACAAGCTTCGTTAATATTAAGCCAAACCATTTGTTCACCAAGGATTGGAAAATGAATCGTGTAGCCATACTTGCCCACTCGCATGTCACCTTATTTGAGATGTCCTGCGCCATTGAGTTATTTGCTTTGCCACGACCTGAGTTCGACGCTTGGTACCAGACTGATGTAATTAATCTCGAAGGGACAAGCATCAATACCACGGGCGGCATAGCCTTAACCGCTCAGCACTCAGAAGATTTAACCCGCTACGACACCCTGATTATTCCTGGTTGGCCGACTTGGGATTTCACCATTCCCACGATTATTGAGCAGCAAGTGAGCCTGTTTGCTCAGCAAGGGAAACGTATTTTAACCCTCTGCTCCGGCGCATTTTTATTGGCGAAACTTGGACTTCTTGACGGGAAAAACGCGACCACACATTGGATGTATGAGCAAAAGTTTCGCACTCAGTTTCCAAACGTCGACTATCAGCCAGACGTTTTGTATGTGTTTGACGGCAATCTCGGCTGCTCAGCAGGCAGTGCAGCTGCGTTAGATTTAGGGCTGGCAGTCATTCGCCACGACTTTGGCTACTCAGTCGCGAACCAAGTGGCAAAAAGGTTGGTGGTTTCGGGGCATCGCTCTGGCGGCCAAGCTCAGTTTGTCGAAACGCCTTTGCTTGAAGTTCCCAACCAGTTTTCCCAGACCTTAGATTGGGCGAAAAGTAACTTAGATAAAGTGATTCAAATCGACACCTTAGCCAGTAAAGCCAATATGTCGCGCAGAACCTTTGATCGCAAATTTCGCAGCAGCTTCAATATGTCGCCCAAGGAATGGTTAACCCAGCAGCGAATTGAAAGGGCAAAAGCATTATTGGAACAAGAATCGACCTCGGTGGAGCGATTGGCTATTCTGGCAGGCTTCGACAATGCCACAACCATGCGGCACCACTTTCGCCGTTTGGTCGGCGTTTCACCGCAGCAATATCGCTCACAATTCAATGCTGGCTAATATTTCACTTGATGCAAATCAACCGTATAGCGTTTATACCCATTAGTGCGATGTGAAAATGACATCCGCTTGATAGCATGCTCGCACCCAAGACCAAACGGATCACACGCGAATGCATCAACACATGAGCCAAGTGCTGCTTGATATCGCCCTCAACCTTACTTCGAATCAAAATAGCGACGCACAATATCAGCATTTGATCGATGGCATCGATCAGGTTTTTCCTTGTGATGCGAGCGCATTATTCATCTTTGATCAAGATGGTTTCTTAGTACCTGTCGCTGTAAAAGGACTCTCGAACAGTGTTCTTGGGCGTCGTTTCTTCCCTAAGGCGCACCCTCGTTTAGAAGCAATTATGCAAAGCAAACAGCCGGTGCGTTTTGATGCAAACTGCCCCCTACCCGATCCATTTAGTGGCGTATTACTGAGCGAAGAAGCCGAGCTTGATGTGCATGACTGTTTGGGTCGTAGTTTGCATGTTGATGGGCAACTGGTTGGCTTGCTCACCTTAGATTCAATGACAGTCGGCGCCTTTGATGCCATTGAGTCAGTTACCATTGAAACCTTCGCTGCCCTTGCCGCTGCTACCCTGCGTAATATTGGCCAAATCAAAGCACTCAAAGCGCAAAACAAGAAACAAAAGCACGTCACAGAAACCTTAATCCAGCAGGCACGCTCCAAAGAAGGAGAGCTAGTCGGGTTAAGCCCTCAGGTCAATCAATTACGCAGCAACATCGCGACGGTAGCCAAATCGGATTATGCCGTGCTGATCACCGGAGAAACTGGCGTAGGCAAAGAGCTTGTGGCTCACAGTGTGCATGCCCAATCTCATCGCAGCGATAAGCCGATGATTTACGTTAACTGCGCAGCACTACCAGAAGGTTTGGCAGAGAGCGAGCTGTTTGGTCATGTGAAAGGCGCATTTACTGGAGCAAACCATTCGCGAGCAGGTAAATTTGAACTGGCTGATGGGGGCACCATTTTCTTAGATGAGCTAGGCGAGCTACCTTTGCTGCTACAAGCCAAGCTATTACGAGTGATTCAGCAAGGTGAACTGCAACGAGTTGGCAGCGATAAGCATTTGTTGGTCAACGTTCGAATCATCGCGGCAACCAACCGAAATCTAGAACAAGAAGTCGCGGCGGGTCAGTTTCGAGCCGATTTATACCACCGCCTCAATGTCTTCCCGATTTCGGTGCCACCACTACGTAAACGCGAGGGAGACATTCCTGTCCTGTCAGGCTATCTGTTAGAAAAGGTTCGCAACCAGTTCAACATTCCTAACCTGCACCTTCACCCAAAAGCCCTCGCCCAACTAGAGCGTCAGCCTTGGCCGGGTAATGTGCGTGAGTTAGAACACACTCTGACACGCTCAGCGTTACGGGCGATTCAACAGAACGAAACAATCATTCAGCCACGGCATTTCGATAGTGATTTACGCCCTTCTGACGCCCAAAGCACATCAAAGTATTTCCCACAACAAAGCGCTGGTCTTCGTTCTTTGGTGGAAGAGTATCAACGAGATCTGATTGTTCATGCTTATGAAAAATCCGAGCAAACATGGTCAAAAACCGCGGAATTTTTGCAAATGGACCGCGGTAATTTGTACCGAATGGCGAAAAAACTCAAGGTGGTGGGCTAGGTCACTCTTTATCGAAACTGTCGACCACGATGGCACCCATAGAGGCAGGCATGGTGATAACGATCACCCGTCTCAACGAAAGTAATGGATCGCTAAACAGCGGAAGTTTGTCGATGCAAAGCAGTACCAAGGCAACCACCATCGCCGCCATCAAATAGGCAGACACAATCCGAAACACAAACACGGCTTTGCGCTGTTTAATATCGCGTTGAAAAACACTCTCGTAGGTGAACAAGGTCAGAAAAACCGTGGAGAGTACGACCAACATAAAGATGTTCAGAGCAGGAAGTGTTTCCCCCAACTTCCATGCCTCCTCGGAAAAAGAGATAGGCACCGCGAGTGCAAACGCCCCCACGAATATTTGCCCTGCATCTTCGATATTAAAATTGAGCTTCATTTATTCCGCCTTGATCTCAGCTTCTTGCGCTGAGGGTTCCGTCTTCTTGGCCACAATCTTGGTTACGCCCTTTTGCAAGATTAGACTATTTGGGTAAGTGATGATGTTCCCGCTAGCATGACGCAACATTACGTGGAACATAGTAATATCAATAATCACACCACTAATATCGTCATCTTTGTCAGAGACTTTTACTTCATCACCAATTCGGTAAGGAAAGACAAAGAAGATCAAAACGCTGGCCGTCAAATTACTCAGCATCGACCATTGCGCTACCAATGCCACGCCAAGTACCGCAAAAATAGAAGAGAGGAACAAAGAGATATCACCAAAGCCAAGATCCAACAAAATAGTGAACACCGAAGCGAAAATGATAAAGGTACCGAAACCGAAGGCTTTGCTAATAAATTTTTCTCTCTCTAACGAGACTTGCTTACGCCGCGCGATCGAACTGATCGCTCGGTTCCCTAGCTTTCTTAACAACAAGTACCCGCCCAGCAAAAGAACGCCCAGCAACACCTGCTGAACCAATGGCGAAATTAATATTGATTGATCCACGCTATAACATCTCAAACATAGGCGACTCCCCAGCATCAGCGGCACGATTCATCATGAGCAGTAAATTCTCGCGTTGGGCGGGGACGCCCTATAAAAACAGGCGTTCATTAAACCACAACACAGCCAAACATAGATACAAAGAGCGCCACTCATTTTGTTGCTCTGCGGCGCAATGGCTGTTCTTGTTGTCATTTTTACATCCCCTGAAGTTCTGTCGATATAACAAGCGGTTTTAACTCGATTTGTTGTTTTTTCCGCCAAACGTCGAGAGAAAACCTAAATCACCTACCAAAGGCTCGTTGTCATTAACACAACGCCGCTCGTGTCTTAATGACATCAAGGTCGTAAATAATTTAATATAAAACTTTAAAAATCAACAATTAAAACATTGGCACGCTCCCTGCTCTAACAACGCATATCAAGGCGAACCGCCAACATCTAACAATTGCAATTGGAGACGCGCAATGTTTTGTATTCAATGTGAACAGACTATTCAAACCCCAACCGTGAAAGGCTGTTCTTTCGCTCAGGGTATGTGTGGAAAAACATCAGAAGTTTCTGACCTACAAGACGTATTGGTTTACACCCTTCAAGGTGTCTCATACTGGGCTGAGCAAGCCAAAAAATTCGCAATCATCGACAACGAAGTCAATCAATGGGCACCGCGCGCATTCTTTTCTACGCTTACCAACGTCAACTTCGATCCAGCACGTATTCTTGAGCTCTCAGCGCAAGCTGCAACATTCAAAGCCCGCTTAAAAGAGCAAACCCTAGCGGCAGCAAAACTCGCAGACACCGCACTAGAAAGCGCACCTGCTGTGGCTGATTTTGAGCTCCCAGCAAGCGCAGAAGAGATCTTAGCATTCGCACCCCAAGTGGCGGTGAACCGAGGCTACCAAACCATCAGTGAAGATGTGATTGGCCTTCGCCTGCTTTGCTTATATGGTCTAAAAGGCGCGGCTGCGTACATGGAACATGCGCGCGTACTAGAGCAAACCAGTGATGACATCTATGCGGAATACCACCAAATCATGGCATGGTTAGGGACTGACCCAGAAGATCTTAATGCGCTTCTTGAATGTTCAATGCAAATCGGCCTTATGAACTACAAAGTGATGGAGATGCTCGATCACGGTGAAACAAAAACCTTTGGTCATCCAGAGCCTACTGCCGTTAACGTTAAGCCAGTCAAAGGTAAAGCAATCCTAGTTTCGGGTCACGACCTACACGACCTAGAGAAAATCCTTCAACAAACTGAAGACAAAGGCATCAACGTCTACACCAACGGTGAAATGCTTCCAGCGCACGGCTATCCTGAGCTTAAGAAATACTCTCACCTTGTGGGTAACTACGGCAGTGCGTGGCAAAACCAGCAGAAGGAGTTCGCTAACTTCCCTGGTGCTATTGTCATGACATCAAACTGCCTGCTTAACCCGAACGTCGGTCAATACGCCGATCGCCTCTTTACGCGTAGCATTGTCGGCTGGCCGGGTGTGGCTCACATCGAAGGAGATGATTTTAGCCAAGTGATTGAGTGCGCTCTGGCACAAGATGGCTTCCAGCATGATGAAATTGAGCACATGATTACGGTCGGTTTTGGTCGCAACGCCCTAATGCAAGCAGCGCCTGCGGTGGTTGAAGAAGTCAAAGCTGGCAACATCAAGCACTTCTTCCTTGTCGGCGGTTGTGACGGTGACAAGTCCGAGCGTAGTTACTACACCGACTTTACGGCTGCGGCACCTGAAGACAGCGTAATCCTGACCCTTGCCTGTGGTAAGTTCCGTTTTAACAAGAATCAGTTTGGTGACATTAACGGTATTCCTCGCCTACTCGATGTGGGTCAATGTAACGATGCCTACTCTGCTATTCAGCTAGCGTTGGCGCTTTCAAAAGAGTTCGATTGTGACATCAATGAGCTGCCGTTAACCTTGGTTCTATCTTGGTTTGAGCAAAAAGCGATTGTCATCTTGCTTACGCTGTTCGCGCTTGGCGTGAAAGGGATTTACACAGGCCCAACTGCGCCGGCATTCTTAACCGATAACCTATTGGCCATCATCCAAGAGAAATTCGACATGCGCAGCATTGGCAATGTTGAAGACGACCTAAAAACCATCTTAGCGGCTTAATCATTTGCTAAACCCCAGCAGAAAGCGTTTCGCGAGCTGTTGGGGTTCACTTCTAAGAGAAATCAGATGTTTATTGAATGGCAAAATAATCAAGCTGCGACAATGCGTTGCAGTGACAAATGGCAAGAGACTGACGATGCTGTCAGCATCACGCTCGTTGCAGCCGACGCGAGCCATCTTCATTTCAGCAACTTCAAACCCGGTCAGTTTGTGTCGCTTGGGTTTGAACTCAACGGAAAGATGGAATACAGAGCGTATTCGATTGCTTCTACGCCCGGCGATGCTCACCTAAAACTGACTGTAAAAAGAGTTGACGGCGGTTTAGTCTCAAGCCACATTGTCGATCACTTTAACTGTGGGGATACAGTGGCGGTGCTTGCGCCAACGGGACCATTTAACAGTATTGATTGTCCTCCAAAACAAAAGGTCACGCTGATCAGCGCTGGCTGTGGTATTACCCCGGTCATGTCGATGGCTTCCACTTGGCTGCGAGACAAAGCCGACATTGATATCGTCTTTATCCATATGGCAAAAAGTGCCGCCCAGACGATCTACTTTGACCAACTTGAATCGATGGCCGCGGCTCACTCTAACTTCCACCTAAAGCTACTCCTCAAAGACAATGCAGGAACGAGGCACCCACAGGGGCGATTAGACAAAGCATGGTTGAACACATTGTGCCCTGATATTGCCGAGCGCACTGTCTACTTATGCGGGCCAACGCAGTTTATGCAAGACATGGAATCGCACAGCCGCGCTCTAGGGGTCGAAGATGGGCATTTCCACCAAGAGAGCTTTACACCAATTGAATCCAAGCAAAACGAAACATCGTGTGCCGCAGTACATGTAGAGGTTCCCGCATTTGGTGTCACGGTAGAGGTCGCTCAAGGCTCGACGTTAGCCGATGTATTGGAGGAAAACGGCGTACCTATCATCATCGCCTGTCGAAGTGGCATGTGTGGTTCTTGTAAATGCAAGGTAACCAAAGGGACGGTATCGCGCACCAGTACCGAAACCTTGTCAGAGGAAGATCTCGCCAGCGGCTATACTCTTGCCTGCTCTAGCCAAATAGAAAGCGATGTCGAAGTTGAGCTGGTATAACCTGCCGAAAGCGAGACAGGCTCTCGCTTTCATTGCTCTTTAGTGCGGCTTAGCCACGAGTTAGGCGCTTACGTAAGCGCATTTGTAGACAAAATCCCCCAGTTTGATGATCGTAACGCGGTGAAATCAGTAACAATGTAAATACTGATAAATAAGGATGACCGCAATGAAAACGACATGGATTTTGTTGGCTACACCTCTGGCTTTAACATGGAGTCTGGCCGCTCAGTCTGCCAGTTGCCCAGAGTTGCTTAATTCAAAGCAAAGGCTGCTCAACTCGAATCAAACCATCGACCTCTGTGAGGAGTTCAAAGGCAAAACCTTGCTGGTCGTCAACACCGCAAGCCAATGCGGGTTTACCTCTCAATATGCTCAACTCGAACAGCTGCATCAGACTTATAAAGACAGCAACTTTGCGGTGATAGGGTTTCCGTCAAATGATTTCAAACAAGACCGTGGCAGTGAAGAGAATACCGCCAAAGTGTGTTACCTCGATTATGGTGTGACATTTCCAATGATGGCGAGAAGTTCAATAAAAGGGGCATCGGCTAACCACGTGTTTACCAAGATAAGCGAGCAAGCGGGCGTTGAGCCTCGTTGGAACTTCTACAAATACTTGATCGATGCAAAAGGTGATGTCGTGGCAACATTCCCGAGCTCAACACTGCCAATGAGCCCTGCTCTCACTCAAACCATAGAAAAGCATCTTTAAACGGGCTCAGTTTGCTGAGCCCTTCCCGATTAGTGAATAGATTTGAACTGGAGCTCCACCAGCCTTTGGTAGAGCTCACAGCTTTGCATCAAATCATTATGACGGCCAATATCGACAAGGCGCCCTTGATCCAATACGGCAATTTGATCGGCGTGTTGGATGGTGGAGAGTCGGTGAGCAATAATAATGGTCGTGCGCCCTTTCATTAACTGCTCAAGCGCTTGTTGAACGTGGTGTTCACTTTCGCTATCAAGAGCGCTAGTTGCCTCATCGAGAAGCAAAATCGCCGGATCCTTTAAGATCGCACGAGCAATGGCAATCCGCTGTTTTTGCCCTCCCGAAAGACGAACGCCTCGCTCGCCGAGAAAACTGGCGTAACCTTCCGGTAGCTTGGTAATAAAGTCATGAGCGTGAGCTTTTTTCGCCGCTTCGATCACCTGCTCGTCTGTCGCATCTGGGTTGCCGTAACGTATATTGTGCATCACATCGTGGCTAAACAAGGCAGGTTGTTGAGGCACCAACGCCATCTGTTGGCGAAGTGCACTCGGGTCAAAACAGCGCACATCCACACCTCCTAGCGTCACATTGCCCTCGCTCGGGTCATAAAACCGCTGCAACAACTCAAATAGGGTGGTTTTCCCTGCTCCTGACGGTCCAACCAAGGCCAACACTTTGCCCTCACTGGCAACAAGGTTGAGTTGCTCAATCGCTGGGTGTTGCGGTCTTGATGGATAGTGAAACGTCACATTCTCAAAAGCCACTTGGCTCGATAAGCCTTCGATGTCATGTACCTGACCGTTTGGCGGCGCAATATGACTTTCAACATGCAAGATTTCGATCAAGCGTTCTGTCGCTCCCGCGGCGCGTTGTAGCTCGCCAAGAACCTCAGAAATCGTCGCCACCGACGAAGCAACCATAATGGCATAGAATACAAATGCACCCAGATCCCCCGCCGACATCGTTCCTTCAATCACGTCGTTACCGCCAACCCAGAGCATTCCCGCAATCGCACTAAACACGATGACAATAACGCCCGATATCAATATCGCGCGCTGCTTTACTCGACGTCGGCCAATATCGTAAGCACGCTCTACTTCTTTGGAAAACGCCCGCTGTTCGTGGTTCTCATAACTGTAACTTTGCACCGTCTTAATGTGCTCTATGGCTTCACCGGCGTAACTGCCAACGTCAGACATGGAATCTTGGCTCTGACGCGACAACGCCCGCACACGACGACCATAGAAAAGAATCGGGACCAACACGAAAGGAACGGATGCCAAAACAATTAAAGTCAACTTGACGTTGGTGGCAAACAACATGATCACCGCACCAATACACATCAAAGCGCTGCGCATCGCCATTGAAAACGACGATCCAATGATGCTTTGTAACAAGGTGGTATCCGTGGTTAAGCGCGACATAATGTCGCCGCTGCCGTTGGTTTCAAAATAACTCGGATGAAGACCAATCACATGATTGAACACAGCCAAGCGAATGTCTGCGCTCACTCGCTCCCCAACCGATGAGACCAAGTAGAAGCGAAAAAAGGTGCCAATCGAGATGAGTATTGTGATGGTCAAGATAAACTGAATCGCCCCTGTTAACTCCTGCGCTGACTGCTGGGCAAATCCTTGGTCAATCAAGATACGAACGCCATAGCCGACCGACAAGGTGAGTGACGCGGTAAAAATCAACGCCAAAAGCGCCGCCGCCACTTTGAGTTTGTAGGGTTTGATGAAGGTGACCAATTCGAGGAGGATCGCCAGATTTTTGGACTTCCCATCAACAGCAGCGGACTCTGCTGGCAAGGAAGAGGATGGGGTTTGGCTCTGCACAGGATTCAACCTCTTAGTTGTTCGGACCTTGTTCTTTACTCAGCTTATCACTTGGCATCACATATCAACAAACCTTGCGAGTGACACCACACGATATCCGCTACAAGCGTATAGTTTACATCACCTCAGCTTGCCGTATCATAGCCAACTTAATTGAGAACGTTGAGAATAAGAATGCCTACTACATTCACTCCAGTTATCCCTGTCGGGGTTCGCTTCATGCTGTTGTCTGCACTGGGTTTTGCCCTGATGTCAGCCTGCGTGAAATACGTTAGCGTGCATGGCATTCCTCTGTTTGAAATTGTTGCGGCAAGGGCATTAGTTTCTCTCGTCATTAGCTACATCGATATTAAACGTAAGCGACTATCCATTTGGGGCAATAATAAGCCTTTGCTGTTCTTGCGTGGCGCCGTGGGCACGCTGGCGTTGATGTGCGTTTATTACTCCGTAACTACCTTACCCTTAGCAGAAGCAACCATATTGCAGTATGTTCACCCAGTATTTACGGCGCTGCTCGGGCTTTTATTCCTCAAAGAACGGATTCAAATCGCGACACTTATCTGCATTGCGCTCTGCTTAGCAGGATTAGGTTTAATGGTGCAACCCAGTATGGCCAATAACGCAACGCAAGAGTTACCGTTGTTCAGCGTGATGATGGCGTTGCTAGGTGCGCTGGGAAGCTCGATCGCCTATGTGGTGGTTCGAAAACTGAGCCACACAGAAGACAGCTCTGTCATCATTTTCTACTTCCCTATGGTGGCGCTGCCCACCTCCATCGCACTGATGTGGAACGACTTTGTCATGCCAAGCCTGTTCATCACAATGATGCTGGTATTGGTTGGGGTCTTTACCCAAATTGGTCAATACGGTTTAACCAAAGCGATGCAGACTCAAGCCGCAGGACAAGCGTCTGCCTACTCCTATGTGCAAATCGTCTTTTCAACCTTGATCGGCGTAACGCTGTTTAACGAAATCCCGTCGATTTGGACCTATATGGGCGGTGGATTGATTGTAACGGGCGCGCTGATCAATGTCTTTGGTAAACAGCTTCTCCCTGTGCGCCCGCGTTAATCAGAGCGAAACTAGAGTCTAGTCATCGTAGTCTGAGTTATGGCAGACTAACCTTGTATCAGCCACAACGATAAGTCGAAACTCATGGAAGAGCACGAAACGACCATCGCAAAGCTCAAAGACCGCATTGCTGAGCTTGAAGAAAACAACCGCCGCCTAGAAGAGAAGCTCAATGCCGCCTTAGATGGCACCGGATTGTGCCTTTGGGAGCAGCATGTTCCGACGGGGCAACTGCGCATCTTTAATATGGAATGGGGCAAGATGCTCGGTTACCAGCCACATGAGCTAGAAGCGACCGTTGAAGTATGGAAAAGCAAACTGCACCCAGATGACTACGATCTTGCCGTAGGCGCTTTCGAAGCCCATTTAAGGGGTGAGGCGGACGCTTATCAAGTTGTGCACCGCATGCTTCACAAAGACGGTACCCACAGTTGGGTATCGGATCGTGGCCGAATCGTTGAATATGATGACAACGGCTCCCCACTTCGGATCATGGGCACACACATCGACATTACCAATGAAAAGCGTTACGAAGAAGAACTGGCTCGGTTGGCTTCTGAAGATCCACTCACTGGGCTATTCAATCGCCAAGCATTGACGTCGCATTTTGCCGACTACGCAAAGCGATACCCACACCGCCCTTCTGCGCTGATTTTTATTGATTTGGATGATTTCAAAACCGTTAATGACAATTTAGGTCACAAAGCGGGCGATTTGGTTCTCATGCAAATCAGCGCTTGGTTGAAAGATTTTGCACCGAAAGACGCCTTCATTGCTCGTCTTGGTGGTGATGAGTTTGTCTTACTTTGCCATGAAGATTCTCCGCAGAGCATCGACCGCTTTACTGACGACTTGCTAAGCCAATCTCAACAACCAATTCAACTGGATAATGGCTCAGCGAAAGTTGGGTTCAGCATTGGTATTTGTCATTTCACCCCACAATCTTACGACTTTGAAGCGCTCTATGTCGCCTCTGACCAAGCGATGTACAGCATCAAACAAAATGGCAAGAATGGCGTTGCACGAATACACCTGTGAACGCCATACAGGCAATCTAACGAAGGTTGTGATTCATTCTAAGTCGCTCAATCGCCTTTACCCATTTGGGAATGAAGGCGCACAACACATTCGCCAACACAATCAAGCCTAGACCAAGCAACTGAATCGACTCATAGCTGTCATCAAAAAACAGCCACTGCCAAAGCGCAGTAAACAATAAATTGGTGTAGATGAGCGGCGCGAGCTGAGAGTTCGACTCCGCCAATTTGTATGCTTTGGAACGAAACACTTGGGTATTGATGATAAGAGCAGCTAAGGCAAGCAATACCGCAACCAACAACATCAGACTGCTCGACTCACTCACTATCCACTCTGGTTGCTGCAGCGCACTCACTCCGACAAACGGCAGCAGCACGACCGAGGCAAAAAGGAAGGTCCAGAAATTGATTTCAAATGGATTGAGATCGGTTTTGCTCGACCGATACAAAGCCAACTGCGATCCAGCATTAAAAAAACCAGCGGCTAATCCGACCAACAACTCTATTCGCAGCGATAAGTTGGATACATCACCCGCCAGCAATAGCACACCGATAAACGTTATCACTAACCCTAAAATGCTAAGGGGGCGCACTCGAGTCGAAAAGATTAATTTTTCTAACAGTGGAATAAACATGGGGCCGGTGCTAAACAGGACCACACTTTCTACCAAAGAAAGGTGCTTTAGTGAGTAGATAAAACAGATCTGACAAAGACCAATACAGACCGCGCGTAGCCAAAATGGCTTCATCAAGCGACGCTCCGGAATGCGAATTTTGGGCAACGCGACAAACACTAAAAGTAAACTCATTGGCAGAAAAAATCGCAAGAAACCAAGCAGACTTGGCTCTAACTGCTGACTAAGAAATTTGGAAAACAGCCCAGTTAATGACAAACTGAACGTTGATAACAACATAAATATTATTGGGTACAACTGATTAGACATAACTCCTCCCGATTGACGCTCAGTGTATGTCTGATCAGCAGCAATAAAAATCGCGTAATAATTACATTATCGGTAAGAAAAACTAACAGATGAAAAAATACGCTCCACTCAAATCTCTTTACTCGTTTGTCGCTGTTGCTGAGTCTGGCAGCATGACCGAAGCCGCCCAAGCTCTTAGCGTAAGCCACTCTGCCGTGAGCCAAGCGATCAAATCCCTCGAGAGCCAACTTGGTCAGCTGCTGTTTCAACGGGTGGGCAGAAATGTGGTGCTAAACGCCAGCGGACGCAAATATTATAAGCAGGTAGCGCCAGCTCTTGAGCAAATCGTCAACGCGACTCAAGAGATGATCGCCGACAAACAAAGCCATCGCTTAACACTCAATATGGTCAACTCGCTCGCTATGCATTGGTGGATACCGCGAGTAGGTCGACTCAATGAGTTTGCGCCTCAGCTCGACATTCGTATTTCTACCTTAACGGGCAGCTTTGCCATGGAATATGAAGGGGTCGATGTGGCGATCATCCACGGCAAAACCGATGAATGGCAAGACTATTACTGTGAGAAGTTGGCAGAAGATGAGCTCGTTATGGTTGCGAGCCCTGAACTACTCGAAAAAGCCTCGACGCCGCAAGCGCTGCTCGCTCACTACCCTGCGATCATCGCCGCAAATGAACGACGCAAGCATGACTGGCAAGTCTGGTGCGAGCATCACCAGCTGCCTATTCCGGATAGCACTTACAATCTGAGCTTCACTGCCTCAGTACAAGCCGTGCAAGCGACGATTCGGCGTCTCGGAGTGTTCGTCACCCATAGGCAGTTCATTCGCGATGATGTTGAGCATGGATCGCTTGTCGAGGTAGCGGAACCCGTACTCAACCCGCATCAAGATTTCTACTTTGCTTGCTCGCCAGACAAACTGAAAAATGAACACGTACTCCTACTCAGACGTTGGTTGCGAGACGAGTTTTCCTTGTAGCGGGACATCTGGTCAGGGTTAACGCTCGCTTAACCCGAATAAATCCTACCGAGTAGCCTGATAGCTCGCTAACGAACGGCTCTGACGCCAGTAAACATGAGCGTCATCGCCACCAATAACTGAACAACGAAGCAGACCACAAACAACCACTCAACGCCCACAGCGGATGCAATGTACCCCGAACTGGCCAATCCAATAGGCATCAACAGCTTAAACAGCGAGCCAGTTAACCCCGTTACGCGGCCAAGGTATTGCTCATCAAAAGCCTCTTGGCGGTAACTCCATATACAGATACTGCTGTACAAACCAATTGCTGAAATCCAAAAGAACGAGATTGCCAAGCTCACCACATTCGGCAAAAAGAGCGGGATGACAAAACCTATTGCTTCTAGCGCTATCGACGCAATTAACAACCAGCCCAATCCCAATCGCTGCCTGACTTTATCGGCGCTAAATGATCCGACTAGCCCGCCAATTCCAGACGCAGCAATCAAATAGCTTACTTCCACCGCATTCAGTGCAAGTTCAGCTTTGGCATAGTAAATCGCTTGAATCCAAAACACGGCGCCCGTGGTATTGATCACCATCACGGCCAACGTAATGGTCCACATATTTTGCTCTGCTCTTAAGATTTTCCAGCCCTCTTTTAGCGCTGAAAACACCGGCTGGTGATGGACTGAAGATGACGCAGAGTAGTCCAATCTTTCTAACTGCCAATAGGCAAGCAGCAGCATCACCCCGACACCAATAAAGACATTGTGGATCGCCGACATCAACATTAAAGCGCCAGATAGGACAGGTCCTACCGTCTCCATAAAGCTATTGAGTGAGCTCATTCTCGCAATGGCCGTATTCTGTGTTTCTGGGGCCAACGCTCTTTTCATCATCGACATACGTGCGTTGTGGTACCCGTAGTTAAACGCCATCATAAAAAACGCCGACGGGAACAGGATCCAAAGAGGATTGGCCATCCATTCCACCGCCAAGTAAGACGTCAACACCATCGCGGCTTGACCAAACAGCATCACTTGAGACCACTTCTTCTTGTTGACCCTATCCACCCAAACGCCAATAAATAGAGCCAACACCAGATTTGGCATAAACTCGACCGCACGCATCCAGCCCATCACTTCAGATGATTGAGTAAGCTCATACACTAAAAGCGGCATGGCGAGATTGTAGACCTGCGCACTAAACGCGACAAACAGCGTGCTGGCAAAGAGAATTTGAAATGAGCGATTGCGCCAAATAGACCCACGTCGTGCTGCAGTTAACGTATCCATGTTTCGTTCCTTTTTTCTTCAACTGACTGCGCTATTATTTGCCGAGAAAAGATGAAGAAAAATAGAAATATCTAAACAGGATTTCACCTTTATGCGCTATTGGAAGGCTCTTGCTTTTTGTCAGGAACACCTGTCTCAAACAGATTGGCAACCCGTTTCGCTCGATCATTTTAGTCAAGCAATGGGATGCACTCGCCGCAACGCCCAGCTCCTTATTAAACGACTGATTAAAGAGGAGATCATTGAATGGAAACCTGGCATCGGCAGAGGTAACTTACCTGTTTCACGCCGACTAAAAATGCTTGAGGAGCGGCTAACTCGTCACGCATTACATTTGATTGAGCAAGGTAAAGTGGAAGACGCGTTGACGCTGGTGAGCCTAGCGAAACGAAATCAGTTTCTGAGTGAGTACCTAGAACGCTATCAAACCGTCCAATCAGACCACCATGTGCTCAAGATTCCGTTTTATCGCGGGACACACGATTTGGATCCCATTGGAATAAACCGCCGCACCGAGCAGCACATCGCCGATCACCTTTATGCCACGTTACTTAAAGCCAGCGACACTGAAGGCGGCTATCAAGGCGATCTTGCTCATTCGTGGACATTGGACGGCAATTCCCTACGTATTACCCTGCGTAAAGGGCTCTGTTTTCATGATGGCAGTCCCTTGTTAGCACAAGACATCAAAGCCCACTATGATCGTTTGATGGCGTCAGACTCCATCTCGAAACAGATGTATCGCTTCATCGATCGTGTTTCGGTGACTGGTCCATATTCACTGAGATTTGTTAGCCTTTCTCTTCCTTCATTGTTACCTAAGCTGCTTGCCAAAGGTGCCATGGGTATCTGTAAACAAGAGCAAGGACGCCTGATCGGAAGTGGACCGTTTATCCTCACGCAGCAAACAAAATGGCTGACAAGCCTCAAAGCCAACCCTCGCTACCATGGATATCGCCCTTGGATTGATGGGATTGAAATTTGGAACATCGGTGACAAGGCCACAGATTTTGAGCTAAACAGCGACGTCGTTCATGGCAGCCACCTGAAAAAGAGCCGCCACGGTTTTACTCAGCACCATCAATGGGAGCGAGGCTGTGTACACGCCATGCTCAACCCTTACCGACACCCTTGGATGTTGCGCCGCCAACACCGTCAATGGTTGCAATCCATTCTTGTGACGATGAGCCCACCAAACGACGAACAGTGCGAAGAAATTGCCCAAGCGCAGGGCATGCTTTCACAACCAAGTGAACAAACGATACACCGCGAAGACAAGGTTCAGCATTGGAATACCCCACTACCAAGCAAGCCACTGATTATCATGACTTACCAACTCGCGACACACATCGCTGTAAGTAACCAAGTGGTAAAAACGTTCAAATCTTTTGGTCTCAGGTGTGAGTTAAAGATATTGGAATATCCAGAGTTTAACTGTGAAAAAACGCTCGCTGATGCGGATATTCTTATTACTGGTGAAGTATTCGGCGAAGACTTCGAGATGTCTTGGCTGGGTTGGATACTCTCAACCAACTCTAACGAGGCGTGTCTCAATCAGAAAGACAAAGCATGGCGCGATAAGCAGGTGGTGCAGATAATGTCTCGACCTACGCTCCGCGGGCGACTGAGTGGCTTTGCCGCCTTAGAAACAAAACTCATCACACGGGGCATTTATCAACCTCTCTACCATGTTAAGCAAGATCTCAACATCTCTGACACCGTTAGCGCACCGGAGCTGTTAGCCAACGGCTGGATAGACTTTAACCAAGTCACTATGTGATTACAGAGTGGATAGGATGGGCTATTTGGAGCGCTGTTGGTAACGAGCCATTACTTCACTGTCGGGTTGGTATTGTGCTATCAACTTTTCTCTTACCCCAGCGCTTCTTAGCTTTTGGTAACTGTTTTTCAGCGCACTGACGACTGCTGGTGATGTTTTATTGCCCGTCACCAACCAAAGCTCTTTGCATAACTGGCGCACTTTCATGACCTCAACAAAGTCGTCTGGGTTGAGTCCATACTGCGCCATTCGGTATGGGTAACTCACGGTGACTAGGGGCGCAAAGTCGACTCTATTCGCCCTAAGTAAACGAAGCACATCTTTACCCTGTCCAACTTGGATGGTGTTGGTTATGTTGAACTTATCCAAAAGCTCTTCAAAAGAGCTCTCAGCTTGGACGCCAAAGCGGAAATTACGCAGCTCTTTTAGCGTCTTAGGTGCCACGCTGGGGCCATCTTTGTAGCGATACAGCGCCACTTCGTAGGGCGACACCTCACCAATCCATTGATACTCATGCTCACGCTCCGGAGTGCGAGATATTGAGAAAAAGAGATTGTTTTCATACATCTGCGTCATACGAATCGCCCGCTTCCAAGGCATAAAATGGACTTGTGCAATCTGCATTGGGATTGATTGAGAAGCGTCACGGACGAGGGCTTGTACAAAATTGGTCACGTACCCCTCAGGGCGGCCTTGTACCTTAACTTGTAGAGGAGGGAATTCTTGTGTGTAGAGGTTCAAATGAACAGGATCTGCAAACGCAGAAGCACTGAGTAAAGTCGCACTTAACAGCGTGCTTATTTGAAAAAATAGAGAGCGAACCAAACCAAACATAAGCCAACATAATTTATAAGATTATTATCATTATGTTTGCACTATAAAGGAGCAAATTAAGTATGCCAATTATCAATAGGTCTAACCACTTCAACGATTGGAAGTCGAGCTGTTGGTGATTTTTTGCTAGGTCGCTTTGACTAAAACGGCAATTCAATTTGCATCATTACATCGCCATCATATTTGTCATGCCAGCGGTAATCGAGCCGCATTCTTGGCTCTCCTGCACTCTTTTTGCCAAACCCGACGCTAAGAAGCAGACCGTGGCTCAGTATCCACTCTTCGGTATCCATGGCGTGCAATCGATTTTCGAGTTCAGTCGGTACCCAAACACCAACACCCACATAGTTTGAGGAAAGGGCGCGTGTGAGAATCGGATTGGTTTCGCTTTTTAACACCCAATCGTCCCAATAGGTGTCATAGCCTTGATCATCATCGAAATCGACAATATATAAAAAATCGTCGAACTTATTGGCCGTATACTCAATGCCTTCAAGAAGCGAAAAACACACGCCAGAGGGAGAGTGAAACATCACCGACTCCTCGAACTGTTTCGTCTCATACATCTCGCATGCCTGTGCAGAAGCAGTCAGCAAACTTACCAGACCAATCGCTCTTACCGCATTCATTCACACCTCAAATATATCGTATAACAGCCTTAATAATACCCAGATTCGGCCAACTTTTGCCACACTCTCTTAGTGGTCAATGACGAAATATCCTCTCCCGCCTTAATGCCGTCACGAATGTCCGTGCTTCGCACTTTTACCTTTTCGGGGCATGCCATTACTGTCCAGCGACTGAGTATTTTGTCAGCATTGTAGAACTTAGCAAAATTCAAAAGATTGTCAGGCCCCATGACAAACGTTAGCTCGCAATTTTCGTACCTTTTTTCAAGTGCCTCTAAAACTGCAAAGGTAGTCACGCTTTTTCCCGGTAGGAATAACTGCTCTTCGATGTCGGAGCGTTCAACATTCTCTAGCGCTAAATCCTCAATAAACGTATCCACCAACTCACAGCGTATGGCGTAATCCAACATCTCTTTTCCCCAAGCATGGGCAATACTCGGCAGTAACAGCACTTTGTCGAAGTGGGTTAATGACTCGATAACACTTTTGTGACCTAAACTTGGTGGATTAAACGCACTGCCAAAAACTGCAATTTTGCTCATTTTTTCCCTTATTTTATGCTGAAAACTGTGATCACAGTTTTCTATTAGTTGTATTTAGGTATCATGTCAGTCTGTCATCTTACGAGATTACTTTATCAAAAAGTTCATCTCTTAAGATGACTTAGTATGATGACAAATTTTAACTTTATTGCTTGCAGGAAGGAAACAGAATGGAACAGTTGATTCGCGACGAGATGCGCGTACTGCCATCGATTGACCCTCAATTTGAAATTACGCGTCGTGTCGACTTTATCAAACGCAAATTGCAGGAAGCAGGATGCAAATCCCTTGTCCTTGGTATCAGCGGTGGCGTTGACTCTACTACATGTGGTCGTCTGGCGCAGCTTGCGGTCAACCAACTCAATGAAGAAACCGACGGTGGCTACCAGTTCATCGCTGTTCGTCTCCCATACGGCGAACAAAAAGATGAAGACGAAGCGCAATTGGCGTTAGGCTTCATTCAGCCAACACATTCCGTCTCGGTAAACATCAAACAAGGCGTTGATGGCATTCACGCAGCAACCAATACCGCGCTTGAAGGCACAGGCCTAGTTCCTGAAGATGCTGCCAAAATCGACTTTGTAAAAGGGAATGTAAAAGCGCGCGCTCGCATGGTCGCGCAATACGAAATCGCTGGGTACGTCGGCGGGCTGGTATTGGGCACGGACCACTCAGCGGAAAACATTACGGGTTTTTACACTAAGTTTGGTGACGGCGCGTGCGATTTGGCCCCGCTTTTTGGCTTAAGTAAACGTCAAGTACGTGAAGTGGCAGCAACATTGGGCGCGCCTGAGTTGCTGGTTAAGAAAGTGCCAACCGCTGACCTTGAAGAGCTAGCCCCTCAAAAAGCGGATGAGGATGCGTTAAATCTTACTTACGATCAAATCGATGACTTCCTTGAAGGAAAGCCGGTTTCTGAAGAAGTGACGCAGCGCTTGGTTCATATCTACAAAGTGACTCAACACAAACGTCAGCCTATCCCGACAATTTACGACTAAACAACACGGGCAAACTTGCATGGTGAGTTTGCCCTGTCTCCCCCCCCACACCAACGTCACGTTAAGCCGCCCACAAACTGACCATATGCTGACGTTTATCTCTAGCTACTTTTATTCGTTTTATCTAAAATACGCCGTATGAGCCGAGCTCAGTGTCAATTCGTCCCTAAAAACTAATAATTACCATGCTGCTATAACGCTTGGCTGCGTCATCTTGTTTTTGACAGTAATAAGTGTGTTGATTTATGGATCAAGATAAGTTCACGAATATCTATCGATTGCCAACGGCGATTCAAATTCGAATTGGCAAATGGCAACAAACGTTCAACGGTACCTCAGACTTGGTCATGCACCAAGCTATCGACGTGCGCAACAAACAGTTTCGTAAACCCGACTACTTCCCCAGTGGCTGGTGCGTCAAACTGTTCGACAAAGATGATATTTCCATTACTCACCACGGTAAGTACATCCAAACGGCCATGCGCACAATGATCGATCGTAAGATCTCTTATAAACGCATCTATTTATCTAGACTGCCGATAGAGGTTGCTGAACCTGGCTTAGTTGCTTTTAAGCAAGAGTGGATTGCCAAACACAATCGCGTGGCAAAGAAATACAATCAAATTAAGAAAAAGCAGTTCATTCGTTTAGCACTGGAAGAGCAAGAAACCCTCTACCCTTCTTTGGAAAAGGGCGAGTTTGACCGAGCGCTCTGGAACAAACTGGTGATGTCTGAATTGGGCAATCCAAAGAAATTCGATAATCCTTACTTCGTCAAGAAGGCGAAAGTATAGTTAACCAGAGCAGCCAAGTGCTGCTCTTAGTATTTTGCCAATATCTCCTCATAAAGAGTCATCCCTGATTCGCCTTGCGTTGACTTCAACAAATCTAGCCCTCGTTGCAGTTTCTCAACCACATCGGTAGACGTCGATTTGTTAAACGCGAAGTAAACCTCTCCCTCTCGAACGATATAAACTGGCTGAAACATTTCAGGATCGACATTTACCTGTCGTGACCACCAGAATGCTGCTCTTTGCGAGTAAACCAAGAGATCGATGCGCTTTTTCATTAATTGCTCAGCTAAAACCGTCACGTAAGAAGCCTCTTGCATCGAGTCACGAGGAATTCCCATTGCCAACAGGCTTTGCTCACCAATATCGTCACGGATCACGCCAATTCGGTAACTGGCCATGTCCATTGGGTTTTCTATCTCTATGCCGGAATCTTTGCGCGCTAAAACAACTACCTTGATGTCAGCGATTGGGCCAGCCCACTGGAACAGGTTTTCTCTGTGTTCGGATCGCGTGGTCGAAAACAGTACCGAGTTTTCCTGAGTAAGCACTCGCCGATAGGAACGTGCCCAAGGCTGCAAAGTCAATTGATTCATCTCGATCGGTTCGCCAACAAGGCGGCTCGCCTCAAGTAAAATGTCGACCGCATAACCGGTTATGTTGTCATTAACGAGAAAGTTAGCAGGCGGGTAGGATTCCGTAAAAAACGATAAGTTTCTAAGATCGTCTTTTTCTTGGCTCCAAGCCGCAATCGGTATCCATAATAGCACCGCGAATAAGAGGTGACGGTAAGCTCGCAGATTGACCATAACCCATTCTCCTTTAACACGCCTGTTATAAACGTAGCTCAGAAGAAGCAAGTACAAAAGAAAGTGTGATGAATATCTCTCAATTGAGTTATTGAATTGAAGAACTACTCAGCACGAAACCACCAGAGGGCAAAGTAGATTAAGTTGTTAACAGTCCATTTCTTGATAGCGCTCGTTTGACGCTGCCGCACATTTTTCCAAACCGCCGTATTTCATCAAAATGAGGTGTGATGCCACGGGCCATAGCCGATTCCCAATACGTCAGCTCAGAGTCGACCATTTCCAGGAGTTTTTTCGGACACCCCTGACAGCTTCCCTTCAATCCACAAATAAAGGTTTCCGGCTCGTAGAGTGGAAGCGTTGACTTTACTTGTTCAATAATGGAACGCATCGCGGTAATTCGGTCAGGCTTTGGTGTGGTCGCGCTCATATTTCACGTCATTTGGTGAGAATCAAAAACGCGCATTATAGGTATTGGCCAGCCAAAGCCAATACCTATTGTGAGTAGATTGTGCAGATTAGTAGTATTCGATTCCTTCACCTTGCGTGACTAATGTACCCGCCTGCTTGTTGATCACCTTATCTAGCTCAAACAACGAACCAATCGCTGCTTCGCCGCGACCTGATTCGACAAATTTACACACAGCATCGACTTTTGGTCCCATTGACCCTGCTGGGAACGTAAACTCAGACAAGCCTTTTGGCGTTGCGACCTTCATCTCCGCTTGGTCTTCTTTGCCGTAGTTTCGGTAAATAGAACCGTCGGTGAGGATGACAAACAGGTCCGCATTGATTTTTTCAGCAAGGAGTTCAGCGGTTAGATCTTTATCGATGACGCACTCTACACCAACGCTATGCCCTTCTTCGATGGAGACAGGCACGCCACCACCACCGCAGGCGATCACAACGTTGCCCGAATTAAGTAAGGTTTCAATCTGTTCGACTTCAACAATATCTTGTGGCATTGGCGAAGGCACGACGCGTCGGTAATATTCGCCGTCTGCTTTAAACTGTTTGTCGCTTGCTGCCATGATCTCCTGTGCTTTGGCTTCACTGTAGACAGGGCCAACAAACTTAGTCGGGTTGGCAAATGCTGGGTCTTGCTTGCTCACTTGAGTTTGTGTCAGCAAGGTCGCAATACGTAAGCTCGTATCACAGTTGCGCAGTTCTTGCTGAAGCATGTACCCCACCATGCCACAAGTCTGAGAGCCAAGAACGTCCATTGGGTAAGGTGTTGTCTGTGGAGAATACTCTTGGTAAGCCGCGTTTTGCTCCATCAATAACCCCACTTGAGGGCCGTTACCATGCACAATAACAACTTGGTGTTCGCCAGCAATATCCGAGATGTTTTTCGCTGCTTTTTGAATATTCTCACGCTGGTTTTCTGCTGTTAATGCTTGACCACGAGCAAGCAGAGCATTGCCCCCTAACGCTAATACGATACGCATAAACCTACCCTCCAGAGTCGGCAAAAATGATTGGAAAATTAATAATTTTGTTCGGAGGAGAGATTAAATAATTACGACCAAATAAATCGTGATAATTATCGACAATATTTAGCATGAATAAACTAGGATATTAATCCAAACAATTAACCATTGAATATATTTTCTTTTTTAAATCTATTTACGACGATTTTCTTGTTAAATAGCCCTATCCAATGAATAGTTAGTTGACTGAAACTGCGTCGAGGGCGCAGTTTTTTATTCGGGTTCTTAAACTAAGTCACATTATGGTTTATCGTTAAGTTTGCTCAGCAATAATTATCCGACAGTTATTCAGTATGGGAGACAATATGGACACAGCAACAAGCCCAGAGATCGTGCTCAAATTCTGGTTTGAAGAACTCGAACCGAAAGATTGGTTTATGAGTAACGACGAGGTTGACCAGATGATTACTGATCGATTCGAACCTTTACTCAAAAGCGCAGCTCAATCAGAGCTTTATCCGTGGAGAGTGACAGCAGCAGGAAGGCTGGCCGAGATCCTCGTCCTCGATCAGTTTTCACGCAACGTCTACCGCAATACGCCTCAAGCGTTCTCTCAAGATCCACTTGCCTTAGCACTCGCACAAGAAGCGATTGGATTAAAGCTTGATGACGAGCTATCGACAACTGAAAAGTCATTTTTGTACATGCCTTTTATGCACAGTGAATCAAAGATTATTCACCAAAAAGCCGTCGAACTGTTCAGCCAAGTTGGATTGGAGAATAATTATGACTTTGAAATAAAACACAAAGTGATCATCGACAAGTTTGGTCGTTACCCGCATAGGAATGCTATTTTAGGCAGAGAAAGTACGGCTGAAGAAATAGAATTTTTAAAACAACCAAACTCCAGTTTTTAATATAATACGTCAGTTGAAAATAAGGACAGCCCATTGAAAATCGCAATTTTAGACGATTACCAAGACCAAGTAAGGCACCTCAGTAACTTCACAATGCTTAAGGAGCATGATGTTACGGTGTTTACTGATACGCTAAATGATATCGACGCACTCGTAGACAGGCTCGAAGCGTTTGATGCCATCATCTTGATTCGTGAACGCACCGTCATCACGGATGAACTTCTATCGCGTCTGCCCAATCTAAAGCTCATCAGTCAAACCGGGAAAATCAGTAACCACCTCAATCTAGACGATTGCACTCGCCATCGCGTTGCGGTCGCAGAGGGCGTCGGCTCCCCTATTGCGCCTTCTGAACTCGCATGGGCACTGATCTTGGCAACGGCTCGGCGCTTACCCAACTACATAGGTAACTTTAAGCGCGGACAGTGGCAGCAATCTGGCGAACTTGGGCTAGGTACGACCTTACACGGCAAAACAATGGGCATTTGGGGATTTGGCAAGATTGGCCAACGACTCGCTAAGTACGCCCACGCGTTTGAGATGGATGTGGTAGTTTGGGGTAGCGAAGCATCAAGGGAAAAGGCGGTTAAATCCGGTTATCGCGCCGCAGAAAGCAAGCAGGCGTTTTTTAGCCAATGCGATGTCATTTCACTGAACCTAAGACTGAATGAGGCGACTCGGCATATTGTCACTCAGCTTGATCTTGACGCTATGAGGGCGGACTCTATGATCGTCAACATCAGTCGAGCGGAGCTTATCGCACCCAACGCGCTCTATCAAACCTTGGTTAAGCACCCGACAAAGCTGGCGGCAATCGATGTGTTTGAACAAGAACCCGCCAATGAACACAATGAGCCGCTGCTAACGCTGCCTAATGTGGTGGCAACGCCACATCTCGGATATGTAGAGAGAAATAGCTACGAGCTTTATTTTCAATGGGCATTTGAAAACGTCGTGAAGTTCTCGGCAGGCACTCCCGAAAATATTGCCAACCCGCAAGCTCTAAGTTAAGAGCCAAGCCGCGGGGGAGTCAGAAAAGGGGCTAAGCGCCCCTTTGTGTCAGTTAGCCGTTATGAATAGACATTTAGGCGTTGGAGACTTTTTTGTGCCCATCTTGTAGATGAACAAAATCCACGAGATCATCGCCTGAAACTTGGTACGCTTGACCAAATCCTTTTACAAACAAGCCTTGCTCTGGCTTCATGTTGAACAGAACAAAATCTTGCAGTTGGCTTAAGCCATCAATAATTTCACCGAACCGTTGTTGCATCTGTTTGATCACTTGTTGCCACTGCTCTGAATCTCGTTCAACAACGCTAGCAACGGCATCAAATGTGAGACGTTTACGAGCAAAGAGTTGCTTTGAGCTCTCTTCATCCTCAATCATCATAATAGAAACGCTTGGGTTAACTTGTAAGTTGCGCGCATGACGGGCAATTTCCGAAATCAGCACAAAATATCCATCCTGATTTTGAACAAAAGGGGCATAGCTGACATTTGGTCGACTCTGTTCATCAACGGTCGCTAGTTGTAGGGTACGACGCTCTTGGCGAAACTCCTGAATTTCTGGCCCCAGTCGACCTTGCAGACGCTCTTGTTTTACTTGTTGATCCATTATTGACTCCTGACTTCTTTCTACTGAGAGAGGTGACTCTCACTTCAGCTGTTTTTAATAATAATATGACTATTTTCTTAGCGCTTGTTGCCACTGCTTAAACTGCTCAACTTGCTCAGTAATCAGTTCGCGTTTTTCATTGCGCCCTAGGTAAATTTTGAAAATATTGTTTCCTTGAGAGCAAAAGAACCCAAAGTAGTGACTTTCTCGCCCCATGAATGGCTTGCTGACTAGCGCGATGTTTTTCACGTTGTCCAGTTTGAGATGGCCATGCAACTCACCTTCACGCCCCATCAAGTTGTAATAGCCGCGTGCAACCTTTCCTTTTGGAAATGGCGCTTTGACTTCAAAAATAGACCCGAAAGAGTGAACGATTGTTGTCACTGGTCCAAAACCGACCAGTTGCTCAAGTATGGTTTGAGCTTGTTCTCCAGGCGCTAACGCCACCATTTCGTCCGGCAGCGCCTCAACGGCTTGATATTCAGAGATGGCTAAACGCTCAGCAATCGCAGCTGGGAGCAGCGTTGGCTCTTGCTCAATCAGTTGAGCCACTTGTTGTTTGATTGTTTCCATAATATCCACTTATAACGATACTGCTGGTTGTAAAGCAGCCTGTTCTTGGTAAGTTTTCTGTAATACTTGAATACTTGCTTGAGCGAGAGAGACCGCCCAAAAGCGGCCGGCAAGAGTCAATACCAAGTATTGTTCATCGACCGTAACAAGGCCGCGCTGCTGCCAAATCTCAAAAAGTGGTAACAGCAGATCAAAACTTGATTGACCAATAAATGAAGGCAGAGCATCTCGGCGCACTACGCCATGATCAAACCCGGACTTCAGTGCTGAAAACAGCGGCTCTAATGCGTGCTGCTTGGTCATCATGGCAACGGTTGAATCACCGGACTTCATGGCACTCATATACGTTTCGAGTGTGCGGTGGTTCATCATCCCGTACCCGCCGATATTGCCTCCAGCACCACAGCCAATTGGCAGCACTTCTGCATACGTTTTCGCGAGACTGTTGTATTGGCTTCGCTCTCTGTTATCCCGAGCCCAATGATTCACGCTGAGTCGACGAAGGTGGTGTTGATCCATAAATTGGCTGCCCAACTCATACATACTCGCTTTTTCGATCGTGGTCGCTGGAGCCGGAATCTTGCCTTTGTCGACCAAGTTGATCATCGGCGCGTCTCCTCCAACAACTAACTGATACAAATCAAGCCCATGAGCGCCAGTCGCCATAAAGTCGATAAGATCTTGCTCGAAAACTTCCGCCGTCTGATAGGGCAAGCCATACAGCAGATCGACAATGATCGGCGCTTGCTGCGTTGCACTTAAAGACGCGACGCGCTCCATAACATCTTCCCGGTCGTCTAGGCGTTTGGCACTTCGACGGACTTGCGTATTGAAGCTTTGAATACCAAAAGAGAAGCGGTTAAAACCACCTTCAAGGGCGCGCTCAAACATTTCATCGCTAAATCGATTGATACGCCCTTCTAGCGTGATTTCGCAGTCGGTCGATAACGGAAACGAACGCTGAATCGCTTTGCCTAAACGCTCAACCTGCTGAGGAGAAAGATCTGTAGGTGTCCCGCCTCCAATATAGACAGCATGAAACACGCCGGTCTGAGTCCATGGTTGAGCGGCTTTTTGGTCAATCTCGACCATCAGAGCCTCAAAATAGTCATCGACCAGTTTTCGACTGGCCGCATTTTGAAAAAAGTTGCAGAACGTACAACGCACTCGACAAAAAGGAATGTGGATGTACAAGCAGCGCTTTTGATGCTTGGAACCGGGTTGTTGCAACAGTCGATTTAGAGTATGCGCTTTTTGCTCAGGAGGAATTGGCGCCGCCATACCACCGGCATGTGCCGATGTTTTTTGAGGGAACGCATAACGGAGAGGATCAGGAGAGTTCACCCCCGTGATTGGTTCGTCAAATTTATCAATATCTAACATCTAATAACTCTCTCGACGCTTGTCGTCCCTAGCTTCGCGTCGATGTTGTAAAAAACTGCGTGCAATCTTAAATTGGCGATAATGATAATGCAATTGATAATTGATCTTATTTGCGTTGTAAGTAATAATCCTGTTCCATTTTATGAGAACAACATGATGTGAGGGCAAGGTGAATCTGAAGCGATACTCGATAGCAGGAGGCGTATCATTAGCAATACATGCGGCGTTCCTGTTTGTCGCCCATGAATCAAAATCGTTTGCGATGCCAACGGGATCAGATACACCCACTGTGTCTTTAAAATTTGCGCCGACGCCTAGCCCTAAAGTCGAACAAGCTGCGCCGTCTGAGCCTCAAGAAATGCCTCCTGTCGAAAAGGCTGTTGAGCCTCCGCCGCCTGCCGAACCTCCACCAGTAAAGAAAGCGGTAGAGAAGGCGCCGATCGAAAAGCCTAAAAAGGCGGTTAAAAAAGAAAAACCTAAACCGGTCAAAAAGAAGCCTGAAGTTAAAAAAGCGCCGCCTAAAAAGCCGACGCCGGTGAAAAAAGACACACCAAAAAAAGAACAGCCGAAACCGGTTGTTGAAGAAAAGGTGGCGAAGAAGGTTGAAGAGAACAAGCCAGCAAGCAAAGAAGTCAAGAGTGACGCGGCTTCTCGACCTGGTGCAACAGAAAACCCCGTTTTGATAGAGCGCCCTTCATTTTTGACGAAACCACGCGCACCCAAATACCCGCGCATTGCTCAAAAGCGCGGCATTGAGGGGGTCGCTAAGTACGAGATTTGGCTCGATGAAAATGGCAACCAAGTCAAACAAGTTCTTATTTCTTCATCGGGCGCAACCATACTCGATAAAGCAGCACTCGATGCAATCAAGAAGTGGAAATTTTCTCCTCACACTGTGGGCGGAAAAACGGTGGCACATCGAGTAGAAATCCCAGTACGTTTTAAGTTGGATTAACCATGGAACAATTACACACAATACAACAACAACTTGGCTTGATGGCATGGCCACTGATTATTTGCTCAGCACTCACTGTGATGATCATTACCGAGCGCCTCTTTCAAGTCATCATCAGTTTGGGCGTAGGCAAACGAGCGATACGCTCCGAGCTTAAAACGATTTCACCGACCAACGGACAGCAGATAGAACAGCTCGCAGAAAAACTCTCGCCAAGACGACCTCTGCTCTACAAAGGCGTGGCCATGCTTCTTGCTCACCATTCGTTTTCTAAGTCTCTTCGTGAAGATGCGGCTGGCATGTGGTTACAAGAGAAACGCCACCAGCTCAACTCTGGATTACGTCTGCTGACCTTGATCGGTGTGATCAGTCCACTCATCGGTCTGTTGGGCACGGTATTGGGCTTGATTGAGATGTTTAAAGGCGTAGCCGCATCCACTGGGAACATCACGCCAAATGATTTAGCCGATGGTTTAGGCTTGGCGATGCGCACCACTGCCGCAGGTTTGTTGATTGCTCTACCTGCAATCGCTGGCGCTCAGTTACTTGGCCTTTGGGCAGACAAAGTGATGGCGAAACTCGAACATACGCTCAATTACGTCAACCTTTGGCTTGAAGGCATTAGTTTGCAACATGTTTCTCCTGAGCGCGCAATTCACAATATTGAGAGTGCGCCTAAACAGATCCAGCCATCTGAGGCGAAAGCATGATTAAGGTCAAACAGGATGAAAACCGCTTCGGTCTCACCCCAGATCTGACCCCGTTGCTCGACATCATTTTCATTGTGATGGTGTTTTTGATGCTGACGGCCGCAGTGAAATTGGATTCATTGGAAGTTGACTTACCCACGACCGACTCACAAGCCGTGTCTGAGGTTGATAGCAAATCTATTACGGTCAATTTACTGGCTGAAGAACCTTACTGGGCAATCGACAGCAAAGAGTACATCGATTGGGAGAACTTCAAACTCGCGCTGCTCGAGCAACACAAGTCAGATAAAAAACCGATCGTAATCGGTGCAGAGAAAACCGCCGATGTTCAGCATTTGGTCAAATTGCTCGCCTTCCTGCAAGAGAATGGCATTCAAGCCACACAGTTATTGACAGAACAACCTGAAAACTGAGTTCATTATGAAAAAAAACATCCTTAAAACCGTCGCGGCTCTGAGCCTTACCTTTTGTGCGACCTATACGAACGCCAGTGAACGCATTATCAGCGCAGGCAGTGCGGTGACTGAAATCATTTTTGCTCTAGAGCAGCAAGACAAGTTGGTCGCAGTAGATGTCACCAGCGCACTACCCAAGGATCTTGAACTGCCGAAAATTGGCTACCATCGCCGCTTATCGGCTGAGGGTCTGCTCGCTCTTGGCGCTAATCGATTGATTGGTTCTGATGAAATGGGGCCAGACACAACCCTAGCACAACTAAAATCGGCGGGCGTAAAAGTCGATGTGGTCAACACGAAAGCGACACCAGCGGGTTTATTGGAACGCATTGATGAGATCGCACTCATTACTGGTGCCGAGCAACAAGCAGAAAAATTGAAGCGTCAAGTTAACCAGCAGATTGAGACACTCGAGGCGAATCAACCTGAAGTGGGCAAAAAAGTTCTCTTCTTGCTGATTCACGAAGGTCGTCCGGCAAATGTGGCAGGCAAGGATACGACGCCCAATGCGATTATTGAGCTCGCAGGTGGCATCAATCCAGCCGCAGAGCAGCTTACCTCATACAAACCAATGTCGACGGAAGCCATGGTCGAGATGCAGCCTGATGTCATTTTAGTTAGCGGTCGTAGCTACGACAAAATGGGTGGCGCAGAGCAGATTCTTAGCAAGATGCCCCTCTTAGCGGCGACACCCGCAGGCAAAAACAAACGCATTATCAAAGTGGATGGACACGCGCTTGTCGGTGGACTAGGGCTCAAAAGTCTCTCTGAGGCAGAGCGCTTAAGCAAGCTACTCAACTAGAGTCAATCGGATATGTTGTTACGTCGTCTTCCTCTTTCCGCTAGTCTGCTTATTTTTGCGCTTGCGCTCGGTATCACTGCTATTAGCTCCGTTTCCGTTGGCCCGATGTCGATCAGCTTTATGGACAGTATGCGCGGTTTACTCAACCAAACCAATGAGTTAGCCCCGCACATCAACTTAGTTATTCACGAAATTCGTTTCCCAAGAACGCTACTCTGTATGTTAGTCGGGGCTATTCTCGCGGTCTGCGGCACCGTAATGCAAGGGCTGTTTCGCAACCCACTCGCTGAGCCGGGAATCATTGGGGTTTCAGCGGGGGCGTCACTTGGTGCGGCCTTCGCAATCGTGATGTTTGCCGAACTTGCCTCTCAATACCCTCAGTTTATGACGTTGGCTGCGGTTCCGTTATTTGCATTTCTTGGCGGATCTATCACGACCCTGTTGGTGTACAAACTTGGGACGAGCAAAATGGGCACCTCGGTCACGATTATGTTACTGGCTGGGGTTGCGATCAGTGCGCTCTCTGGGGCGGGTATTGGCTACATGAACTTTATCGCCAGCGATCAGATGCTGCGCGATCTGAGCCTTTGGTCAATGGGCTCATTAGCGGGTGCAAACTGGAACAGTATCCTCTTGTGTGCGGTGACACTCATCGCCCTGATGACCATATTCATGCGTAAGTCGATGGCACTTAATGCGTTGTTGCTCGGCGAAGCAGAAGCCAATCATTTGGGCATCCCTGTTCAGTCACTAAAGCGCCAACTGATTCTCTTGACGGCCATTGGCGTCGGTGTAACGGTGAGTGTCTCAGGTATGATCGGCTTCATTGGCCTTGTCATTCCTCACCTTGGCCGCATGCTATCAGGTCCAAACCATCGCTCTTTACTGCCGATTTCGGCGTTAATGGGCGCTCTGCTGTTAACTCTCGCCGATATGTATTCGCGTGTGGCGGTTGCGCCTGCAGAACTCCCGGTCGGCATTGTCACTGCGATCATCGGTGCTCCCTTCTTTATGTTCCTGCTATTTAAACAAAAAGGAAGAATCCTTTGATGAAAAACGTCGTTTTGTCTGGCCGTCATATCTCGATGAAATTTGGCCAGCATACCGTGCTTGACGATATTAATATTGATATTCATGCAGGAGAAGTGACTGCGCTCCTTGGCCCAAACGGCGCGGGGAAAAGTACGCTGCTGAAGCTGTTATGCGGCGAGATTCCTTCTACAAACCACATTGAGTACTTTGGTGAGCATAAGCAAGATTGGGAGCCAAAACAGCTTGCACGTCATTTAGGTATGCTGCCTCAACACAGTACCTTGAGCTTCCCGTTCTTAGCTCACGAGGTTGTCGAGCTGGGTGCAATTCCACTGGATGTACCCAATCAGGAATGCAAGGCCCTTGCTCAAAGATACATGCAAATGACGGAGGTGGCGCACCTCGCTGACCGACTCTACCCTTCGTTGTCGGGTGGAGAAAAGCAGCGTTTGCACCTTGCGCGTGTCTTGGTTCAATTGGACAAGTCAGAAGATCAGAAGATTCTCATGCTGGATGAGCCGACGTCTGCTTTGGATCTTGCTCATCAACACAACACCCTGAAGATCGCCCGTGACTTGGCCGATAAAGAGCAGACTGCGGTAGTCGTGGTATTGCATGATCTTAATCTTGCCGCTCAATACTCCGACCGTATCGTTCTGCTTCACAAAGGAAAACTAGTCACTGATGCGGCGCCATGGCAAGCGCTGACTCCAGAAAATATAGAAAAAGTCTACGGATACCGTTCGATAGTTGCTAAACACCCATCGCTGAACTTCCCTGTGGTCTATCCCGCTCATTAACACGCGGTCATCTAAAGTTGGTGGACGCCGTACCGCCCTTGTCTATACTCAAACAGGAGACAGAGCAAGGGAGTTGTTCAGTATGAAAAATGGTTGGCTGCAAAGCTGGGTTGTGATGTTACTTGGGTTTGCTTTCCAGGCACACGCCAACTTAGATGGCGAGCATCCTACACTCCAAGTGTGTGGTGACGCCATTGACTGGCCACCTTACACCTACATTGATGGTGACGTCGTAAAAGGAAGGGATATCGACATACTCGACGAACTGCTTTCGGAACTAGGGTATGGTTTCGATATCACCATGACGTCTTGGAGTCGCTGCCTCAAAGGAACAAAAGATGGCGACTATCAAATTGCTGTCAGCGCTTCCTACAGTGAGGAACGGGCACAAGACTATCTCTATACAACTTGGTATTACGATATCACGCCTTACTATCTATACTCGACCAAGCGCTTCCCGAATGGCTTGGATATCACATCAGTGTATGACTTAGAGCCATACATCGTGTGCGGCATTCACGGTTACAACTACTCTGATTTTAAACTCGACAATGTGAATCAATTCTCGATCAGTATTTTTGAGGCCGTTACCGAACTCCACAGTCTCAACTGCGATGTGTTTATCTCATGGCACGAAATTCTTGATGGCATGAATAACGTGTGGGGCATCAACTATGTTCAGGACGACATTGTTGCAATGCCCATCCCAGACATGGAAAAACATAAGTTCTACATGCTGATATCCAAACATTTCCCCGATGCGGTGGCACTTCAAGAAGCCCTCAGCCGAGCCATGGTCAGATATCAGTAAGTTTCAATCACAGCAGTCGGCGACGTAGTCCTGCTTTTTCAAGGATTCGCGTCGAGATCTCCTCCACCGAAAGTGAACTGGTGTTGATGTAGGGGATCGCTTCTCTGCGAAACAGCGCTTCGACACTCGCCAGCTCAGTTAAGCATTGCTCCGTGCTCGCATAATCACTGCCCGCCAAACGATTCTCCCGGATCTCAGTGAGGCGCTCTGGATTGATGGTTAAACCAAAAAGCTTATGGCGATGAATTTCGAACTCAGGAAGCAAGCGTAAGCGCTTTATGTCTTCCTCGATAAATGGGTAGTTTACGACACGCAAACCAAACTGCATCGCCATGTACAAACTGGTGGGTGTTTTGCCACTGCGCGACACCCCAAGCAGAATGATATCGGCTTGCTCCAAGCCTTTGAGCGTGATGCCATCATCGTGCGCCAAGGTGTATTCAATGGCGGCAATTCGGTCAAAGTAGGTGTCCGAGTCTTTATCCACACTTCGCGAACGCTGCAACTTGGGCTTAGGTTTGAGCTGAATGTCGTCTTGCACTTTTTGAACGATGCTTTCGAGTACGTCATAACAGTATGCAGGCGCATCCAATAGCGATTGACGGATCTCAGGAATCACAATAGAGAAAAACACCAACGGCTTCACTCCATTTTGACGGTAGGAAATGTCGATCTCTTTAAGTAAGTCCGACAATTTGTCTTCACTTTCTACGAATGGAAAGGTTTTTTCATTCGCTCTAAACGGAAATTGTCCCAGAACAACATGCCCTAAGGTTTCACATGTTATGGCCGTTCCATCAGAAACATAGAACACATCACGACTTTGACTATCAATTTGCATGTTTTATTTAAACTTTAAAATTCTTTTGAGTAGGATGGTAACCATAATATCGATAATAAAACCCGGCTGACTATTATGTTCCCCACAGCTTTGAAAATTTGTTAAGAATTTTTTAAGCCAACACGTAATCGTTTGCCTCTTCCCTACAAGCTGCAATGTTTCTGGAGAAAGACATGCAAAAGAACACCCTCTGGTTCAATAGCCTATCCATGGATGATGTTGATAAGGTCGGCGGTAAGAACGCTTCACTTGGTGAGATGGTCTCTAATCTTTCCAATGCTGGTGTATCAGTACCCAACGGCTTTGCAACCACATCGTTCGCTTTCAATCAATTCCTTGATTTTGAAGGCTTGGATGAGCGTATCCATCAATTACTTGATGAATTGGACGTTGATGATGTTGAAGCCCTGCGCAAGACAGGTGCCACCATTCGTCAATGGGTTTTAGAAGCCCCCTTCCCTGCGGATCTCGAACAAGACATCCGTGACAACTATCAAGAGCTGACCGACAACCACCCTGAGGTGTCTGTTGCCGTCCGCTCATCAGCGACCGCCGAAGACCTTCCAGACGCGTCGTTCGCTGGTCAACAAGAAACCTTCCTCAACGTAAAAGGCATCGATGCTGTTTTGGAAGCAACCAAACACGTCTATGCGTCGTTGTTCAACGACCGTGCGATCTCATATCGAGTACACCAAGGGTTTGACCACCGTGGTATCGCACTGTCTGCGGGCATTCAGCGTATGGTTCGTTCAGATAAAGCGTCATCGGGCGTCATGTTCACACTCGATACAGAGTCTGGCTTCGACCAAGTGGTGTTCATCACCTCTTCTTGGGGCTTAGGTGAAATGGTGGTTCAGGGTGCGGTTAACCCTGATGAATTCTACGTTCACAAGCCAATGCTAGAAGCAGGTCAACACCCAATTGTTAAAAAGACTTTCGGCTCTAAGCAGATCAAAATGATCTACTCAAATAGCCAAGAGATCGGCAAACAAGTGGAGATCATCGACACTTCGGTAGAAGAGCGCAACGCCTTCTCTCTAAATGATGAAGAGATCAAAGAGCTAGCAAAACAAGCGATGATCATCGAGAAGCACTACCAGCGTCCTATGGATATTGAGTGGGCTAAAGATGGCATTGACGGTAACCTCTACATCGTACAGGCACGCCCAGAGACAGTCTGTTCTCAAAGCGAGCAAAACGTGATTGAGCGTTACGAGCTCAGCAACAAAGCAGATGTATTGGTTGAAGGTCGTGCAATCGGTCAACGCATCGGTAAAGGTCCAGTGCGTTTGGTGGATTCTTTAGACCAAATGTCACTGGTTCAAGATGGCGACGTGCTAGTCACAGATATGACTGACCCTGACTGGGAGCCAGTGATGAAAAAAGCGTCTGCCATTGTCACTAACCGTGGCGGGCGTACTTGTCACGCAGCAATCATCGCACGTGAGCTTGGCATTCCTGCAATCGTAGGTTGTGGTGACGCCACCAGCAAACTAACCGACGGTGAAACCGTAACCGTTTCATGTTCCGAAGGTGAAACAGGCTACGTTTACCAAGGCGAGCTGGATTTCGAAATCAAACGTTCTGCGGTCGATGAGCTTCCACTGCTGCCAACCAAAGTGATGATGAACGTGGGTAACCCAGACCGCGCATTCGACTTCGCTCAAATTCCAAACGAAGGTGTCGGTCTTGCGCGTCTTGAATTCATCATCAACAAGATGATTGGTATTCACCCGAAAGCGCTGTTGAACTTCGATGCGCAAAGCGATGAGCTAAAAGCTGAAATCACTGAGCGTATCCGTGGCTACAAAGATCCAATCGATTTCTACGTGAGCAAGCTAACCGAAGGCATTGCGACCATCGCGTCTGCGTTCTGGCCAAAACGTGTTATCGTGCGTATGTCTGATTTTAAATCGAACGAGTACAGCAACTTGGTGGGCGGTAAAGGTTACGAACCACATGAAGAGAACCCTATGCTGGGCTTCCGTGGTGCCTCTCGCTACATTTCACCTGTGTTCGAAGACTGTTTCGAACTAGAAACTCAGGCAATCAAACGCGTACGAAATGAAATGGGGCTGAAGAACGTTGAAGTGATGATCCCATTCGTGCGCACACCAAGCGAAGCGGCATCGGTTATCGACCTTCTGGCAAAATTCGATCTGCGCCGTGGCGATCAAGGTCTTAAAGTCATCATGATGTGTGAGCTGCCGTCTAACGCGGTGCTTGCTGATGAGTTCTTGAAGTACTTTGATGGTTTCTCAATCGGTTCGAATGACATGACGCAGCTGACGCTGGGTCTTGATCGCGACTCTGGTGATGTTGCCCATCTCTTTGATGAGCGCAACCCAGCCGTAAAAGCGATGCTTAAAATGGCGATTGATGCTGCGACAAAAGCAGGAAAGTACGTGGGTATCTGCGGTCAAGGGCCATCAGACCATGAAGACCTTGCCGAGTGGTTAATGGCGCAAGGGATCAGCTCAGTATCTCTCAATCCAGATACGGTGATCGACACGTGGCTCAAACTGGGTAAAGTCAGCCAGTAGTGACCACTAAAAAGTAGAAAGGCGGCTAACATAGCCGCCTTTTTTCTGTCTCTCAATTAACCCGCTTGGTTAGAATCGCTTACGTTGGCAAGCGATCTTTCTTGCTCTTTGAGCATGGCATTTAGCTCATCACGACGCTGATTAAAGGCCGCCATTTCTTTCTTAGGTACAGAGCTCGCCATCGGAATGTTTGCCTTCATCGCGTTAACTGCTCGCCCGCGATCGAGCAATTCATAGTGTATATGCGGCCCTGTCACTCGTCCTGTGGCGCCTGACAGGCCAATGCGTTGACCTCGAGACACTTTCTGCCCTTTGCGAACAAGAATTTTACTCAAATGCAGATAACGTGTTTTGTATCGGCTGCCATGTTGAATCACAACATAATTACCCGCGTAGGGGTGCTTACGAGTCATGATGACCACCCCATCCCCCGTAGACACAATTGGTGTTCCGGTTGGCGTAGCCCAGTCGGTACCATTGTGCGGCGAGACGCGCCCAGTAACCGGATGTTTACGATGCGGATTGAAATGCGAGCTCAAACGGTATCGGCCATTGACAGGCTTACGTTGAAAGGCGCGCTGCAAACTTTCTCCGTTTTTGTCGTAATACTGTCCATCAGTGTGGAGATAAGCCGTCAGCTCTCTGCCTCGATTCACAATCTTCACCGCTTGAAGCTCACGATTGCCAGTAAAGACACCATCAACAAACTGTTTTGATTGAACCACTTCAAACTTGTCACCCGCACGCAGATCTCTTGAGAAATTAATTTTCTCTTTTAGCAGGCTTACCACCTGATTGATCTCATTGCTACTCAACCCCAGCGCGTAGGCAGACTGGGAGAAACTGCCTTTAATGTCACCAACTAGGGCAAATGAGCCCCACTGTCCTGGAATTTTGACATCTTCAAAACTGTAACTGCCGTCGTCAAGGCGTGTATAAACGGCGCTCTCCACTAGGCTAAACTCTAGTTCCATTTTCTCGAGGATGGAATCATGCTCCCCTTTCCAAAAACGCAACACGTTGCCAGGCTTTAAAGTATCTAACGCGAGATAGTTCAAGTCGGTCGCCATCACATTCATCAACTGGCTGTAGCCAAAACCGAGTTGGTCAAAAATTGTGCTTAAGTTGTCGCCTGGCTGAACGGTGTATTCATAGTCAGGAAGGTCAACAATCTCTTGCTCGGTTTGAAGAATATCGGAAACAATTTGCGACTCTGGAATGGAAAGATCAATTGTACGAGTGAGTGAGTTACTGTCATTGAATGAAGATGCAACGACAATAGCCAAAATTGGCAGACTGAGAAGTGACCACTTCTTTCTTTTCGAAAGCTCACTTAGGCGAGTATTAATTATTTTCGCACTCACAACTGTACCCTTTGCTACTCTATGAAAGCGCTAAGAGTACGAATTTATCCGTGCCTTGTCACCCATCGAATGTCAAAGTTAGATCAATAAGAGGTGCTCGAAAGCACCTCTTTACGTTGTTTCACTGTTTAGGCTACTGATAAGTGGTAATTAAGCCGTTATCCTCACCAAATCCATTGGGCTTATATTGATCAGCATGGGGGTCGTTCACCCATTTCTCGTTATCAACGAGATAGCGAAATTCAAACTCGCTGCCCTTTGGTAGCCGAGTCTTAAATTTGTATGACTTCGACTTGACGACTTTTTTCATTTCAGCAGGTTGCCAGCCGAGAAAATCGGCAACAATCGATGCCGTCTTGCCTACCTCTGAAGCGGGCAACTCAAAGGTCACTTCCACTTCATCCTTGGTTTTAAAATAGCGCTTATTGATCATCTTTCACTCCCTTAACAACAAACAATAAAATAAAGGCTATTTCAAACAATAAGCAACCTTGGTCATATTTACAACTTGATTTAATCCGCTGGCTGAAATTTACCTTTATTTGATAAGGCAAAAACTCGATGGTTTGATGCTGTTGGCACTTGGGCCATCGACTGTTCGGCACCGTGAGATAAGTACTCAAAACGTATGTTTTCTTGCTCCAGTGTGATGGATTGGAGCACCACTCGATCCCCCAACAGTTCACTATCTTTTAGGACCATACGCTTTAGCGCTCTATCGTAGTAGAAGTACGCGGCATACGTGAACACCCCGCTCCCCTGATTCGAAACCGTCAAAGCAGACACATAATCGGTTGCAGAAAGTTGAGTTAACCATTGGATGTTGATTGAAACTGAGCCACGCTCCGCCCCTGCATCGTAATTTCCCGAAGCAACTTGACTGGCCTCATCGTACTGGTTGATAAAACTAAACGCATGGGTATTTGGCACCTCAACCGTCCATGGATTTGGCGTAGACAAGTCAAAAATGGCTTTAAGGATCGGATCCGCCGCTTGCTGCTGGCTTGGAAACTTAGCCAAAATCTCTTCATCGCTCAAACTAAAGCGATAGATGCCCGCAACTGCCACAATGATAAGCATAACGATAGGTATCAATAAGATAAGTGGAATGGGGAGACGTCGCTTTTTCATTTTGTTCTCTTTCAGCTCTTAAAGGTGAGTCATGTTACATTACGCGCCCTTCACATTTGACTGATTCTCACTAACTAACCTAAAAATAGTGACATGAGTAGTAGAAACTGGCGGGGATTGGAGAACTCATGAAGAGCGACAAAGTGATTCGAACCGCAGAATGCAGCTGTGGACAAGTTTTTCTCACCTGTAATGGCGACCCAGAAAGAACATCCATTTGTCACTGCTTCGAATGCCAAAAGCGAACAGGTAGCGTATTCGGTGTTCAAGCTCGCTTTAAGAAGGGACAACTGAAATACAGTGGAGAAATGGCGAGCTATGTGCGTATCGCCGATTCGGGCAATCAGGTTCACTACCACTTCTGTCCGAAGTGCAGTACCACCATGTTGCTCGCACTGTCCTCTTGTCCAGATGATTGGATAGTGCCTGTCGGTGTTTTTCATCAGCAGGATTTACCTTTACCCAGCTTTTCAGTTTATGAGGAACGACAACATCAGTGGGTAAGATTTGATTGCCAGATGGAACACGTCCAATAGCGTTTGGTTTTAAACCGATATGTTGTGCAAGATCAATGGATACTGCTGTTGCTGGCTGCCGCGTAGATCTATAATCAGCGCCTAGTTTCAAGAGGCAGAACTGTGATATCTAAGTTACCAAAATGGGTAGAATATGGAGCATTTCTACTTGCACTACTCGCTGGTGCTGTCAATGCAATAGGATTGCTCGGATTCCAACACCAAGCCGTCTCCCATATTTCTGGAACGGTAACACTACTCGGTACCAGTATCGAGGCGTTTGACAGCCAAACGTTTCACCTGTTTATGGTCCTGTTTAGCTTTCTACTTGGCGCGACGCTTAGCGGACTTTTCATAGAGTCGACCGCACTCAAACTCGGACGTCGCTATGGCGTCGCACTCTGCATAGAAAGCGCGCTTCTACTCATCGCCTACTGGATGCTAAAAGAAGGTCACATTAGCGGCCAATACTTTGCCTCTGCCGCCTGTGGATTACAAAATGCAATGATTACCACCTTCAGTGGTGCTGTGGTCCGTACCACACACATGACAGGAATCATTACCGACCTCGGCATTATGATCGGCGCACGTTTACGTGGCGAGTATTTTGACTATCGCAAAGCTAAGCTGTTTTTGTTTATCTTTTCGGGCTTCCTGTCCGGGGGAATAGTAGGGGCCAAACTCTTTTCCGTATACGCGATATCGGCGCTACTGGCCCCGATCGCTTTCGCGCTACTTCTCGCATTTAGCTACTGGGGTTACTTGTGGTTAAAACGCACACAAGAAGATCGAAGTCACAAATAACATCAAAAACCAAATTTATTAACAATAACATTACAAAAATCCATTATCATGCTCCATAGCAAAACTATAAGTTGAATATTTAACGATGATTAATGAATAGTATTGCAAGGAAAATAAAAAGGCGCTAACCTTGCGCCTAATTGACCGAATATGGATGTTTAGTGAATATATATGCCAGATTGACTGGCTATACTATTGACTAGTAGTAACTCGAGAAATGTAATGTCAGATAATACTCAAACCATTAATCAGCCTAAACCTAAAGGCAACTTTTGGATGTTTTTCATCCCTTCAATCATTGGCTTGTTCCTGTTCATGGCGCCTATTAGCTACCAAGGGGATATCACTATCCCGGTCGCAGTATTGGCAAAGAGCATTCAAGCCCTATTTGGAGACTACCTTGTTGGGATGATCACAAGCATCATCGTCTTCATGGCAACGGCATCCTTGCTATGCCGCATCAAAAATCCATCATTCATCGCTAACAACACATTTTTAAACGGCTTGTTTAACCCATCTCCACTTTGGCTAGCGGTTCGAGTGATTGGTGGCCTAGCAGTTGCAATGACTTACTTCCAGTTTGGTCCTAAAGCCATTTGGGAAGAAAACACTGGTGGCTTGGTGTTAGAGGGTCTCCTTCCAACGTTATTTTCAGTCTTTATTTTCGCTGGCCTATTGCTTCCTCTGTTACTCAACTTCGGTCTACTGGAGCTGTTTGGCACGCTCCTCAGCAAGGTAATGCGACCACTTTTCAACTTGCCAGGACGTAGCGCAATTGACTGTATGGCTTCTTGGTTGGGCGATGGTTCAGTGGGTATCCTACTTACCAGTAAGCAATATGAAGGCAAGTTTTACACACAACGTGAAGCCGCTGTTGTGGGTACGACTTTCTCTGCCGTATCAATTACATTTAGCTTGGTTGTGATCGCGCAGGTAGAACTGGAACACCTATTCTTACCGTTTTACGGCGCTATTTGTTTGGCGGGTTTTGTTGCAGCTGTAATTATCCCAAGGCTGCCGCCACTGAGCCGCAAGAAAGATACATTTATTGATGGTACTAAACCCAACGCTGAAGCAGATGCGATTCCTGAAGGTCACTCGACATTTTCTTGGGGCATGGAACTCGCGCTGAAAAAATCTAGCCAAGTAACATCCGTGAAAAGTGTTTTCGGCGAGGGTGTGCGTAATGCCGTTGACATGGTGTTTGGCGTGCTTCCAGTCGTGATGGGTTTGGGTACTATTGCACTTGTCATTGCCGAATACACATCCGTATTCGCTTTCTTAGGCCAACCATTTGTTCCGTTCTTAGAGCTGTTACAAATCCCGGAAGCCGCAGCTGCGTCTGAAACGATTGTAGTCGGTTTTGCGGATATGTTTATCCCTGCTATTTTGGCAGCCTCTATCGACAACGAGATGACACGCTTCGTAATTGCGGCAATGTCTGTTACCCAGTTAATTTACATGTCTGAAGTGGGTGCACTGCTTCTGGGCAGTAAGATCCCAGTGAACATTTTCGAACTGTTTGCGATCTTTATTCTCCGCACGCTGATTACTCTCCCAGTTATCGCGGGCGTCGCCCATCTCATTTTCTAACATGAGCGAATCACCTTCGATTAGCCCCTCTTTATGAGGGGCTCTTTGTAGCAAAATCAAAACAGTTTTCATTCTGTCTAGGTAACATTGGATTTGTACTACAAACTAGAAAAAGCGAAGCGACCACTATTAACTCGACTTATACTTAATGATATAACGGTTAATTAAGGATAATCTCACCCGGAGGGACTATGGCGAAGCTGTTTGGCTTATTTTTTCTCATTGCTAGCTTTCAAGTTATGGGCTCTCAACTTGTTATTCGCGTTCCAGAGAAAAGCCCCGTCACTCTTACTCATCAGCAAATTGAATCTAATTTTGAGCCGGTTACGTTCCAGACTAAACTCCCGTGGTTCGAAGGTAGTAGGTCGTTTACGGGCTTCAAGATCACTTCGCTGTTGGACTACCTACGCATCACCGATGTGTTTTCTTTGTCGTTTATCGCCCTGAATGACTATGCTGCCTCATCTCGAGTTGAAGATATTCTGCAATATGAACCCATCATTGCCTATGAGATGAACGGCAAGAAAATGAAAGTAAGGAATAAAGGCCCTTACTGGCTGATCTTCAACCTATCTCGCCATCCAGAAATTGATAACGCCTCTTTCCATTCGCAGATGGTGTGGCAAATCGATGAAATCATGATACATAGACGAACTCATGATCAATAACCCGAGCAGCACGCACATATCTCCCCTACTTTCTCGAGCCAAGTTTTTGTTGCTCGTACTATCCGTTGTTTTGATTGTTGCCAATCTCTATCTACTCACCGCAACTCGGCATTTGGCAGATTCGTACTCTGCAAGGCAAAATCAAGCAACCTGGTTTTTGTTTCAGCTCACCAAAGAGTTTTCTGAACTGAGTGCAATCACGCCATTTTCACCACAAAGCCCAGAGTATCAAAACCAGACCTTATTGAAATATGAGCTGACTTGGAGTCGCTTCGATTTACTCCTCAACAGTAAAGAAGCCGATAGCTTTATTCGCCTACCAGGAGCAAAAAGTTTCTTTGAAACGCTATTTACTAACTTTAAACAGCTTGAGCCAGAGCTAGAATTGATTGATCACCCATACTACGCAGACAAGGTTGGTCAACGTATTTCAAATTTGTACATGTCGATGATCCAATACATCAACACAAACTTCCGGATTCAAAGTCCACTTTATCAAGAACAAATGAAGCAAGCGGAAATGCTGCACCATGCTCAAGTCGCACTCCTGATATTGCTGATTATCTCCGCCACTCTTGCAGGTTACATTATCCATTTAGAGGCTAAGCATCATCGCGCGCTTTCTCTTACAGATTCGTTAACAAAAATAAGAAATAGGCTCGCGCTGTTTAATGACCTCAACAAACATTTATTAGAGCAAAAACGCTTTACCATTTATCTGTTAGACCTCAATGGCTTCAAACAAGTCAACGATAAACACGGTCATCAAGCGGGAGATAAAGTATTAAGGGAAGTAGCGGGACGTTTACGACAGCTCAGATTACCTTGCTATCGAATTGGAGGGGATGAGTTCGCTTTACTCGACTTCAGTGGTACGAAGAGTGATGTTGTGCTTGCTCGGATACACAGCTGTTTTGGGCAGAAAATATCCATTGACCACGATAATGATGCGTTGTTAACAACAAGTATAGGCATCGCAACCTATCCACAAGACGCGATACAAATCAACCAATTGATCTCTATCGCAGACAGCGAGATGTATCGGATGAAATTTGAGGAAAAGCAAGCATTGTAAGATCGATATGATTAGTCAAACCAACGCTTATTTACTCAACCGTTTAGACCAACTTAGACATGCCTTTTCCAACAGCTCGTAACTTTTTCTGAATGCGTCTATGTCCTTACCGATGGGATCTTCTATCTCGCCGACACCAATCCATTGGCCCAACAGCAAAGCCTTAGCTCGAGCGCCACGACCTATTTGGGCTACCTGTTCCAAATGCTCATGTGTCATCACCAATATCAGGTCGCAGTCGTCAATAAGCTCACTTGTCAGCTGTTTTGCCTTATGATTTGAGAGGTCCAATCCGTTCTCTTTCGCGACTATTCGAGAGTTGTTAACGGCAGGGTGAGCGGACAAATCATGGTGATCCACAAGCACGCCAGCTGAATCAATGGCTATGTTGGGTAATAAGCGACTGAGCAATACCTGAGCTAAAGGAGAACGGCAGATATTCCCCGAACAGACAACAAGCACTCGTTTAAACATCAGGAGACACCTTTACTTTCTTCGTGTGTTTGGAAGATTCTGTCACTTTCACAGGCAAACTGCCAACCGCGGGTAACACTGCCGTAGCATTGGCGAGGAAAAGAACGAGAATAAAAGTCGCTGCATTTGCCATTGGCTGCAAGTTGAAATCAACACTTATATGAATCAACATACCGATAATTGCCATCATACAACCGAGGGCCACCCCCTTCATCGTTTTACTATGCCTGTTTCGGATGGTATTGAAAGTTCGCCACAACGAATACAGCACAATTGAACCCAAAAGCAAAGTGGCGGGAATCCCCGCTTCTACCATAAATTGAACATAATCATTATGGGCATGATCGTAAAAGCCAATATCTGCTCTAGAGTACATTGGAAATATCGTATAAAAGCTAGCCATGCCTGTTCCGGTAAACGGAAAGTCTCGGATAATATCCAGTGACCATATGACGACCTGATCTCGAGACTCAGCATCGAGTGAAGTTTCTACCAATCGTTGCTTCACTTTCTCTAAACCAAACAAAGCACCAACGACGATTGTATCGATAGCAATCACGCTCCCTACCAAAGCAACAAGAGCTTTGGGTTTATGTTTATAGAACAGCAAAGCAATCATTCCGCCAATTGTCGTGGCAGCAAAAAAGGCAGTATTTCCCATTCGAGAGCGTGTCATCACCAAAGCAATAACCATTATAACAAGGCACAAACGAAGCAGCATTTTATCGCTAAGTAAGCCTTCAATAAGACGCTTAACAAAGACAAACTTTGAACCGGATTCAGTAGTATGAAGCTGTGAGATGATCAGCCCTAATCCTAGGCAGAGAGACATCATCAAATAGTTTGCTAGATGATTCTTATATACAAACGAGCCTGTGGCGATTCCATTTTGGCGATAACCAAAGACTGGGCTTTCAACCACGTCAAGCAAAACCATCATTGCAGCATAAAACGCTTGTACGGTTCCGCTAATCACTATAGCAACAACAATTGCTTTTAACCTTCGACTCGAGTTAACCAAAAAAATGGCATTAAACACCAACAATGTATAGGTAAGGCCTTTAAACAAAGAGACGAGTGACATTCTCGAATCTAACGAAATGAAGCCTGTTGGAGCCTCAACCAATTGGTATATCTCAGAACTTTTGGGCGAAACTAAACTAAGAATTGACCAATCTAAAGGAACAGTTTGAAGGAAGACCCAGAATTGAAAAGCGACTAAGCCAAACACTAGAAGCCCGTAGTGTTTGACATGCTCAAATGGCAAATTTCCTTTGTAGGAGACTATTAATAGTAAGGATTGTAGTGCGAGCCACATTTCAGCAATAGCCCATGCCCAATCGCGATTACTGCCTAAGGGGATAGGTAGCCAAACAATCAATGCGATAAGAGAATAAAAAGTAAACTTCTCAAGTTTATTCATTTAAAAGGGGTCCGGAAACGTACTAATGGTGGAAAGCAGTAGAAGAATAGTGAGACAAAAATTAAAGCCCAGCGGGCGCCGGGCTTTATGGAATACTAGTTAGGAGAGACTACGCCCTCACCACCGCCTCCATTACTACCAACAGCAGGTGCTGAAGGAGGAGCAATAGTTGTGATAGTCTCAGCTGCATTCGTAGCAGCGGTCTCAATACCTGCTGCTGTTGCCTCTGCGATCTGAGTCGGGTCAATACCAGATAGAAGCGCCGCAGTAGTAATTATCTCGTTACTAATACCAGCGTCACGAGCAAACTGAGCAATTTCTTCTGCACGCTCTGGAGCCACAGCAAAAGCGGCTTCAATCGCGACTTGAGGATCCACATTTTCGCTATTTAGCAACAACGCTAAAATATTGAGCACAAAATCTGGGTTTTCTTGATAAACAGACTGCATAACTTCGCTGCTTGGCGTCTCGCCTAGTTGAGCTTCAATTGTCTTCAATGGTTGAGCTGTTTCAGCTAATACACCTGATGACCATAGCAAGGCAGTTAAGCTGAAAATAGTAATAGGAGTTTTCATGAGTCTTCCTTGGGTTATCTTAACTCTGTAAGACCAAACCGATTATTTGGCACCAACTGACATATAATACTTGGTTTACACACTACATTTGTTCTCATTAATTGGAATGTAGCAAAAATAAACGCTCTGTTTTAAAGGCAAGCATCAAACTTTAACTTGTTAAACGCCAACATGTTACAAATTCTCTGCTTGCCAGGTGAATAAAATATCATCTTGTTCAACTCAGTCCGATATCTCCAGCTTTTCGCAAGCGTGAGCAGTTGAGTCGTAGCCTCGATTCGCTGTGCATCTTCTACTAACAACCAGTTGGAATATACATAGTCAACATTTAACGATAACGTTGTATATAAATGAGGACCAAATTCGTTCGACTTCTGCATTCGCGACTCAGATTCTAGTTCGTCGCCGTATGACATAGCAATTTTGGCCAGCTCTACATGCGTGTTCGACCAAGTGGGACGAAGATACGAACTTGAAACGAACAGTTCATTAGCCAACGAGGTGCTCTCTAAATCATTATTTGCGTAACCTTGCCATCGCAATAAGTGAGCAAAAGCGTTTAGAGAATGGGCAGTAGTAATAAGCACGTTTGATTCTGGTAGCTTCAAAGTTAGCTCTACGTGTCCCAGGCTCTCAGCTGAGCTACCTTGAAGGGTATTCACTCTTTTTTCTGCCGCGCCCACATTGAGTGCATTAAATAAGTACCTAACACTCGATGTAAGCAAAACAAACGAAAGCAAAATAAATAATAAAGAGTAAAGCTTACGCATCATCTTTTAGACAATTTTTCTTTGATAAGTAGCCAAGCAAATTTTGAGTTGGTCACTAAGTATCGTTTCCACATTCTACGCGGCTCTTGGATTACCCTATAAAGCCACTCAAGCCCCGCATTTTGCATCCACGTCGGTGCACGATTAACTTTGCCGGCAACCACATCAAATGTTCCACCGACTCCCATCACAAAGTTAACACCAAGTTTATCTTGCCACTTATTGATAAAGTTTTCTTTCTTGGGTGAAGTAATCGCAACGAATAATAGCTTAGCGCCAGACTCTCGAATTTTATTAACGACAGCCTCCTCATCATCCCAGAAATAGCCATGGTGTACCCCGACTATTTTTAGGTTTGGGTGTGTTTCTTTCATACGCCTTGCCGTTTCTTCAACAACTTCTTGTTTGGCGCCCAAATAAAAAACCGGAAACTGCTGAGACTCAGCCATAGCGTTAAGATTGTGAAACAAGTCGACCCCGGCCACACGCTCAGGTATTTTGTGCCCTAAAAACCTTGCTCCCCAGACAACACCCATTCCGTCAATATTGATGATGTCACACTCTTTAATACTACAAGCAAGAGTATCGTCACTGCGCATGTTGACTAATTTGGCAACATTGACGACGACATGCTGGGTAAACAGGTTTTGCCTCACTCTACCTTCAATTTGCGCTACGGTATCTTGCATAGTCGCAGAATCCATTGGGCTATCTAAAAAATTAATTCGTTCCATGTTCTTCACTTGTTGCATTCAAATAATAGGAAAGTGCGTAATACATCCATGCCTGTGTCCAGCGCATATAGTTGATTTTATTGGTATGTGATTTGCTTTTTTGGTACACGAACTGAGCCTCATCTGGCAAATAGAGTGTATCAAAAGCACGTTCAATAACTTTTTTCACCAAATTCAAATCACTAGCACCGTCACCTAACTTCAGAAGAGTAATTATTGCTTGCGAAACCGAGTGGGGATCAAGAGGATAAGGGTTGTTGTTGTAATACTTAGCGGTGCCATCACTATCAATGAGGTTTTCACGATAATACTTTAAGCCCTTATCGATTGATTGATCAAACTCATCGGTAGACAGAGCCTGACGAATAATATGTAGGGCCTCAAGATTGTACCCAGTATGAAAACCATCGATAAACTGATGGTGATGCCTTGAGCCATATACCCATGAGCCATCTTCGGACTGCTCGGATACAGACTGCTTTGCTACACGAATAGCAAGGTCACGATACTCTTGGTTGCAGGTTTCCTGTGAAACTACAGCTACCCACGCCGCAGCCCAAAGACTAGCATTGTGAACAAAAGTGGTTTCTCCAGGGATATAAGCAAAAAATGCTCGATCATCTGCTTCGGTATAAAGCGTATTAACGATAAAATTTGCGGCATCTAACGCTTCATCTCGAAACCGTTTAGCCTGCTCAGGCTGAGACGACTGAATCTCTTTAGATAGCTTGTAGAGCGCTTGCGCGACATAAATCGTGGTGATGACGTTTGGCTTACCTTTAGGTACGTAGAATGCGCGCGCCTTCCAATCAAAATGATAGCCCCAACAAGCATGTTGCCACTCGGATTTATCACATTGTTGAGTTAACAACCAATTGCCCAAATCTACCGCATCAAGGAGGAAAGACGCTTCGCCTGTACGTTGATAGTCTTCAATCATTCCCAAAATAAACAAACCAATTCCTTTCGGATTGCGCTTTTGAGGGACACCGAGTACAGGCCTGAAATTAATATGAGACCGTTTGAACAATTGTATCCAAGCAAGACCAAACGTTGTGTCTTTTAAAAACTGGAAGACATCGAACAGTTTGCTATTTAAGCCATCGAAGGGGTCATAGCCAGAATAGTCGTTGAGCATAGAGCTCTGATAAATAGCAGAATGGACTGTACTAATATTCACAAATTGTCTCCTAACTGACTTCCTTTACTAACTTCAAGTATTTAACACATTTACGAGTGTGACTATAGATAACAAGATCTCGGAACAACACACTCCAATGTAAACTAGCTCATATACTCATGTAATTGGCACCTGATTGTAATGCCAATTCCGGTGCTCATCGACCATCTACCAATGTTGACTGATGGATATACAGAAAAATTGATTCTCAAAACATATCAAAGTTGGTTACAAAAAACGCAGATGCAGTGACAAATAGAAATCACACACCACAACTAAATTAGTGGCCTTTTTTGGAGAGACTAACTGAATATATCGCTCTCATTTCATCAATCAAAGCAATAAAAATACTGGATTTGATTTTCTTAACAAACTTTGATTTAACATCCTTCGCTGGATTTATAGGTAGAGAATTTAGCTCTGGTGCCAATTCATCTATCAAAGAAGCATACAACTCACAGTTATTATATGTAGTGTACTTTTTATTCAATTTAATCATTAATGATATATTGAAGTGACTAGCAAATGGATTAACTTCTTCAAATGCAATATCAGACTCAGCATTTCCGACAGCTCCCCAATTACCCAACTTTTGCTCAATGTAATATAAGGTATTCATAGGGTATTTACGAGTTAGTTCAGAATTAACAAAATCATCTCGCCATTTCTTGGTCTGAAGAATACCATAGTTTGAATTGCCACAGAGATATTTATTGCAGAGAAACCCAGTACTCTTACTTGACGCAGGTGTTCCATATACAGAGCGACCAAATTCACCAACACCACAAATATTTATATAGTGAGAAAGATCACAGCTATAGTAATAAACTTCAGGCAAACGCTTTTCCATTGCGAAGAATACACTATTGAGGTATTCATTCTTGAAATCAACAGGTATCTCATTCACATCTAATAGGCTATCGTGAATATTATATTTCACACCAAAAATATCACACAACTGGCGCCCAATAGAAATGTCAGTATGATCTAAAGACATCGATGGTAACTTGTCGATAAAGTAATAACATTTATCTCTAATATCTTTAGAGGCCGCAAGCATAACTCTACTATCATTACCACCTGTTACGGCAATAGACAAAGGAGATTCATGGGAAAGTACATTAAGTGTCTTTTTTAACTCCTTAGCCAATAGCGCTACAGATTTGCTAAACTCGTTTTCACAATAAGGCTCCCACGGCCAATAACGCACTTCCTTAAATTCAACTAAATCTAGAGCAAAATTAGGTAAAATCTTATTTACATCGGTATAGATGGATTCATTACCCACCCAAGCATTCCCGTTACCTTTCGAAGGAAATGTATGCAAGTAAAAATCGTGAGCTTGTTGATTTAATGATAGCTCGCCAGATATTTCTTTTACTAGATTAAGATCCGTAGCTATGATTTTTTCACTACAATGAAAGTTAATCTGAGCAAGCGATGTAGGATCGGCCCTTAGAAAGTCACCATCGACACCAGAATAAATAAAATAAAACCTTCCCACACAGTGCTCTAGGGCTTTGTTGGCATCACAGAAAGAATTAATAGCACCACTATTTAACAGTGCCGAGAAATCAAAAGAAAGTTGATCAGGATGAAATATCTTCCCTATAACAATACACTTAAAATTAGCTTCTTCATAAAAATGCACGTCATTTAAATCGTGATAGTATATATCCAACTCACCAAAACATACGTGAGAAAAATTCGCTAACCGCTTTTGATTTGCTTGTTCTTTATATATATATATCTGTCGACTAAACACTTTAATTTTCCTCAATGTAGCAGATTGCTTGTCTGAATTTACCGGAGCGAGTTCGAGCAATTTCATCAGTTAGTACAACGTTTACTTCGGTCTGAGGCCCTAAGTAACGCTGAACATTACTAATCAATTTGCTTATAGAATTGGAATTAAAGGCATCGCTAATTACCACAATTGCATCGATTTTCTTATGCTTTCTCTGAACCAATTGCAGTTCAATAAGTCCAATAACACCCTTAGGAATATGATTAAAAATACTAACACGGTCACCCGTGTCTGAGATGAGGTACTCACCTACACGTCCCTCGATTCTATCAACTCGACGAAACGGTAAACCGCACCCACATAAGGTAAATTCATTCTCGACGCCGGAGAATCGGTCTCCAGTGTTGTACCTAATCAAGGGCATCTTTGAGTTATGAAAGCCAGTAGCAATTAATACTCCATTTTCATCAAATTCGTGCAACCCGTAGTCTTCGATTAAATGGAGCTTTCCCTCACGGCATGTACCTACTGTTGAAACCCTCTCACTCAGGCCATACCAACTAAATACGGGGCAACGAAACACTCGCTCTATTAGCGCTTTTTGTTCAATAGAATATGACTCAGATGACAACACGATACTTTTAAGTGAAATTTTTAAATCTGCGCCTGACTCATCGATCAGTTTCGCCAATAAGTATATCGCCGAAGGGTAAGCTTGAATAATCTTAGGGTTATAAACGTTCAACTCAGAAACATAGTCGCTGACCGTTTCGCTATTAATATGATAAGCAGACAACATTAGCATGTTGTCCACCAGATTAATTCTTCCATAAGGCGCCGTTTTTTGAGAGAGAGGAACTATCATATCCGCTCTTAACCAAACACGTCTGTCGCCTGGTTCAAATCCTGCCCAGACTAACTGACGGTGCGATTGGGCGTGATCTTCAATGATGGCGGTTAGGTTAGACAGCAAACTGAGAGGCTTACCCGTTGTACCTCCAGTCGATGACTTGAAACTAAAGCTCAACTTTTTCCTGTTGTTGACATACTTTTCTAGGCCATTTGCCACATCATCCTTGGTCGTCACTTTATAGTGATTAATATCTGTCCCGCCGTCTCTATAGGCTTGTGTCCCCAAGCTTGCTTCTCGTAATATAGACTCAGTTGATCGCGCCTGAATCTCTAGTATCTCTTTCCGAGATGCACTACAATTTCTCATCAGCTCGGTGAGGCGTTTTCTATATAAAAAGTTCTCTCTTATAAATTTATATATTAATGATTTTACGTTGATATATAAAGTTTGAGCTATGATTGGTGAAATTAAGTAGAGCTTTGAGCTATACACGAGCCGACACTCCTAAAGCTTTTGCCATCGAAGCTAGTTGTTTTCCAATGCTAGCTTTAGCATTAACTGTTGAAATTGCATTTGTAGACACTTTATTTTTTAAGTAAGGATCACAAGCAGAGTTTTCAATAAAGTACTTCCATTCATTAACTCCACCTTCTTCAAAAATAAATCCATTTTTCTCATTTTCCAAATAATATATTTCTGGACTGTGGAATGAAATATTCTCTGTCAAGATTGGTAAGCCATGACTAAAAGCATGAACTATCGCTAAACCAACGTAGCCGGGCATAACAAACCAATCTGAACTTTTAAAGATTATTGACAGACTTTTATCTTCAAATACTTCTCCGAGAAACACACTTTTAAGACCAACATCTTCGCACATAGACATCCATTCATCTTTCATCTCTCCATCACCAACTACAACGAGAGAAATTTTATCCAGATTCTTGGCACTACCAGCTGCTTCAATAAACCTTTCCAACCGCTTACCCGCGCGGAGCCTACCACTGAAAAGAAATATAGTGGTATCTTCCAACCCATGTTTTTTCTTGAACTCTGAAACATCGTTCAAATCAACATCATGGTAACCCTTTAGCAATTTATTGGTATTAAGCGTATTGGGAGCAACAATAATTTCTTTTTTTGTAACTTTCTTTTCTTCTAAGTATTCCTTTCCTTTAGGAGAAAAAACGATGATATTGTCAGCGAGAGACAAACATGTCTCAATTATTTTTACTCTAAATCTATTTAATTGCCCACGAATGCCTTCTGTTGGTCGTCTACAATGATCATAGCCATGCGTCCAATAAGTTAAATTGGATTTAGTCAATTTACAAAACACTGACAGAGTCAACTCTGTAAAATTGGACACATTAGGGAGAGCCAGGACTGCGTCCGGCTTACGTTTCAATATGTAAAAATACACGTAAGGAATAAGGTTAAGTTTACTAGAAAAAGATAGTAAATTTGAGGAAACTATATACCTTAGGCCTGAGGTTTCCTTGATATATTCTTCTACATCTAAACAAGTTATGACTGTAACTTCACAGTCATAAAGTCGAGTTAGCTCTGCTAAAACTTCATTTCTATAACGTTGCCAGTGTGCATCTTTCGAGACAAATAATATCTGCTTATTTTTCACTTTCGACCTCATGTAAGCGCATTGAAGAAAAATATATTAGTGTGTACATAACCCAGAGATAGTTGTTACTTCGGAAAAAGTCCGTTTCCAGAAATGAATGAATCGTTAGAAACAACAAAATTGAAAAGTAAAGAATGTTAAATTTTGAAATGACTGAAAAAGAATTCACTACAAAGATTGAAAACACCAGCACCCCAATCCAACCTAGCATAACCCAAATATCAAGATAAGAATTGTGTGCTTGGTTTAGCTGGGTAATAAACCCATCATATTCATTTCCATATAACACACTGATTCCAGTTTCTCCTACCCCCCAAAATGCTCGGTAACCAACACCAAACAACTCACGTCCCTGAAGCTCAGAAATAGCAAAATCCCAAATGACAAGCCTTCCGGTCAAGTTAAGACCGATCTCGTGCAGAGTATCAATCGGTACAACTAATAGACTGATAAACGCTACACAAGAAAACAGCCAAACAAACAATACAGTTCTATATAAAATCTGGCTACTAAACTTAGCTAGCGACACTATTGATAGTATCGACACTAGAGAGAGAATCATCGAAGTTTTGGAACGCGTCAAAACAAGTAAAACGATAGAAACCAAAAGAGCAAATATGAAAAACCTATTACGGTAGTCATTGCTATGAACATGGTAAAACAAAATTATTGCAGATAGTGCATACAAATATCCAGCTGTATTTTTATGTCCATGAATGCTTCGATAGCCTATGTCTTGCCATGCTCCAGGTATAACCAAACAGAAAAAACCCACAGCAACTAAAACCAACACGGTAAATATTAAAACATGATATATCCGCTTTGAATCTAGAGTGATGGAAATGGCCAGTAAAAATACAAATAGAAATAATTGCTGGAGTAATCTCACAACTGAAACGCTGCGTAAGTCAGACCACAATATAGATAGCAATGCGAATAGAAATAGGAGCCAAACAGGCCAACTTTTAACTATAGCCAAACGCAATCTATAAACTTCAGTTCTAAATATGACTCCTATGCCAAAAATAAAGGATGAAAGCATGACCAATCTATTTATCGTGTTAGAAGAGACACTACGAGCCAATTCCCAATCTTCACCTCGCATGCTTAATGTCGGGGAGAATAATCCGGCAGAGTTTAGAAGAAACACCGCCAGAACAATCATAAATACAGAACCTAGTTTAATTTCCACTAAATATCCCACTCGTATTTATACGTTTCCTTGTGTTTATGAAGTGCATAAACTCCCCTAAGCAGAACCCGATTAGAATGCCTTTTGCACCAAATAAGAAACCTAAAGAAGCAGAAAACGCCACACCCAATATGGCTACTTTGGTGCCCATTAGTCCTAAATATTTAAAATCTTCAGAAACATTTAGTATGTTGCTATTTGAAAACTTGAAGCACTGAATCGCAGCTGATAAAAACCAAAGCATTAGCAATACGACATCTAAATCCGTTGCTAAGAGATTGCTCAGCGAATCCATCATAAAAAAGCTGACCATTGAAAAAATGGCGACAAAGGCAAACATAAATTCAGTGACTCTTTTACTGACAGTTTTTAGTCGCTTTTTATCAGTAGCATATAGGCTAGCCCACTTAGGCTTCTCTGCCATGTAAATACCCGACGCCACAACATTAATTGGCATGGTAATCAAACGAGCGGCAGCCAAAGCAGCTGTAGCTTCGAGTCCGATAATGATCGTCGCTAAGTATGTGTAACTATTGTTTTGAGCCCATGTAGCAAATGATCCAAGAGAGGTCCACTTTGCAAAAGAAGCAACTGTTGTTCTTGCACTAGTTAAAGAACGAACCGATAACTGTTTACGCGATACGCCAAGTACAAGCATCGTAGTAGAGAGCAAACCGGACATAGCCAGAACTGCATATATGAACTCCAATGATTGGATATCAAACGTTACACCTATCAACAGTGCCGTTGACAGCGAAACGACTAACACTATAGAAGACAGAATAACTCTGCTCTTGTTACCAAAGACAAAGTTATACGTTCTATATAACTCCCTATTTAGGTACATGGCGTGAGCAAAATAGACAAATACCACTAGCCAAATTGGATAACTTAAGCCAAACAGCATAACCGGTAGGAAGCAAAGTACCTGAGCCAAGTTAGACAATACGCATAAGTGAAACGCGTGATTCTCTTTCTCAAACTTATCGCTTATTTTTGAGCAATGGACTGATAGTGCTGTATTGATGAACGCATTTTGAATCGTGCTTAAGAGCATAAGCACAGAAAACAAGTTGACGTAGATCGCATACTGACTATCGGAAAGCTCTCTCAAAATAAAGAGTGAAACGATAAAATTTGTAGCACTTACACTAGCAACATCAATGACGCCAGCAAACTTCAATACAATATGTTTAACTCTACTTGCCATACATCTCGACTACTTTGCCAAAGAGCCCTCCTATCTGAGCCACTTTCGCTATCGAGATTTTCATGAGCGATGTTCCCTTTTTCTTAGCAGTCAACAATACGATCAAGCTAGATAACGCGAGAGAAGGCAGTCCGACAACAATAGACGTAGTCACGAGTTTTAGCTTATCTACTAAACTGTAGTCCGATGCCCTTATTCTTGAATAAGTTTGTCCACCTCTTATTGCTCGGGTTAGCAAATACTTCAAAGTACATCTCTGCAATTCTAAGTATTCGTAAACCTCCGCTTCATCGCACCAGACCATATTCAATCCATGCAATTTACAACGATAGAAAAATTCCGAATCTTCACCACCAGTACGACCAAAAACTGGATTAAACAGGCCTATGTCCATTATGGAGGATACCTTAACTAAAGCATTTCCAGTATTTCCTGTATCTACTACTTCTCCGCTTTTCTTTCTGCTTCGTTCATATGATTTACTTTTAATTACCCAGTCCGGCGTGTCGGGATGATACAACGTAATAACCGGACCAATCACCACATCAGGCTGTAAGTCATTAACAATATTTTCTAGTTGGATGAAATAGTTCTCGGACACAAATTCATCGTCATCTAAAAACAATATGTAATCAAAGCCCATATCTTTTGCACGCTGTAAACCTACATTCCGCACCTCTGATATGTTTCTTTTTGGCTCACTTACATATGTTAAGTTAAAACCACCGTAACCATCACGACATAACGCTTCAGCACTTTTTTCACTATCATTGTCAATAACTAAAATAGAAACTCTGAAGCTTGAGTATTTTTCTGCCTTAAACACGCTTTGTAGTAATTCATCAAGTAACAATGCTCTCTTATAAGTACATATTGATATCAATATCGTCTTATTCTCGCTATCCATGCTTACACTATCCCGCGAGTATCAATCACTACCTTAGTCGCAAACTGTGTCTTGTCTGCAGCTTTAAACTGCTTGTGATCAACAAGAATAACAATAATGTTTGCTCTCTCTAGAGCAGCATCTAACGCCATTTGCTCGACACCTGCGTTGACAAGTTTTTCAGGAATAGCGTGTACATTTGGTTCGACAGCTAAAACTTGACCTATATTTTTTGCCGCGAGTTCTTCTACTATTTGTAGAGCAGGGCTTTCGCGTAAGTCGTCGATATCTGCCTTAAACGCTAAACCTAAACACGCAATGACCGGTCGTTTAAACTCATCTGCAGCTTTCTCTACCTGATTAATAACATAGTGTGGTTTTGCGTCATTCGTTAAACGCGCTTGACGTATGATTTTTGCCTCTTCTGGCGCGCTATCCACAATGAACCAAGGGTCAACAGCAATACAGTGTCCACCAACGCCAGGACCTGGGCTAAGTACGTTTACACGTGGATGGCGGTTGGCTAATTTGATCAACTCCCAAACGTTGATTTTTAGCTTGTCACAAATAACAGATAGCTCATTGGCGAACGCAATATTGACATCTCGGAATGAGTTCTCCGTTAGTTTCGCCATTTCCGCTGTACGTGCATTGGTTACGATACATTCGCCACGAACGAAGGTAGAATAGAGTTCTGCCGCTCTATCGCTACATGCTTTCGAAAGCCCACCGATAACTCGATCATTTGAAACGAGCTCTTGTAAAACGTAACCAGGAAGCACGCGTTCAGGGCAGTGTGCAACTTTAATATCAGCAGCATCACCTTTTTGTTGAGGGAACGTCAAATCAGGTCTAGCCGCCGCCAACCATCCAGCAAGTTTTTCAGTCGCGCCGACCGGTGAAGTAGACTCGAGAATGACTAAGTTACCTTTCTCAAGCATCGGAGCGATGGCTTCACAAGCCGCTTCGATATAGGAAAGATCAGGCTCTTTATCTCCTTTAAAAGGTGTAGGAACAGCAACCATAAAAGCATCAGCCTTTTCAGGTGTTGTTGTAGCTCTTAAATTACCTGTACTCACCACACCGCGCACGACAATGTCTAAATCTGGCTCAACGATATGTATGTTACCTTCGTTAATAGTATCAACCGCGTTTTGGTTGACATCTACACCAACGACTTCAATACCTCGAGATGCAATGACCGCAGCTGTAGGCAACCCGATATAACCAAGACCAATAACAGAGATTTTTTGGAACGACATGATTTATTCCTACTATCAGAAAATTAAAAATTACGAAAAATGGTTGCGAATAGCATTAATGATGCGACTGCACGCTTGACCGTCACCATACGGGTTGTGTGCCTTACTCATTTTTGTATAGGCTTCTTCATCATTAATTAGGCGATTGACTTCTGAAATTATGGACACTTTATCTGTACCCACTAATTTAACTGTCCCTGCTGCTACAGCTTCAGGGCGCTCTGTTGTTTCGCGCATAACGAGTACTGGTTTTCCAAGTGAAGGGGCTTCTTCTTGAATACCACCAGAATCAGTTAAAATGAGATACGATCTATCCATTAAATAAACAAACGGTAAATAGTCCTGAGGTTCAATAAGGTAGACATTGTCTATACCTTTCAAAATTCGATTCACTGGCTCTTGGACATTCGGATTAAGGTGCACAGGATAAATGATTTGTGAATTTGGGTTGGTTTGCGCTATTTCTGCCAAAGATTCACAGATACGTTCAAATCCCCCGCCAAAGCTCTCTCTTCGATGGCCAGTCACCAAGATCATCTTTTTACTAGGATCTAACATTGGGAAAACATGTTCCAATGTTTCGATTAAATCGACGTCTTCTCTGAGGCGATGTTTTATTAGCATTAATGCATCAATAACTGTGTTCCCTGTTATTGATACACTCGTTTGTTCAACGTTCTCAGCGTATAAATTGCGTGCGGAACCTTGCGTTGGCGCAAAATGTAACGTGCTCAAAGCACCAGTTAGTTTTCTATTCCCTTCTTCTGGCCAAGGCGAGTAAATATTACCCGTCCGCAGCCCTGCTTCCACATGACCCACAGCAATTTGTTCATAGTATGCGGCAAGGCTAGCCGAAAGAGTTGTCGCTGTATCACCGTGCACCAAAACCATGTCCGGCTTAAATTCCTGCAATACGGGGCGGAGACCTAAAAGAATTTTGGTCGTCACATCATTTAGAGATTGGCCCGGTTTCATAATATTCAGATCGAAATCAGGCTTAATATCAAAAAGATCCAATACTTGATCTAACATTTCTCTGTGTTGTGCTGTAACACACACCTTTGCTTCAATACCAGCAGCCACTTCAAGCTCTTTTACCAACGGAGCCATTTTGATTGCTTCTGGACGAGTACCAAAGACAGTAAGTATTTTAATTGGTGAGTTCATTGTATTCCGTTACCTTTAACTATTTTGCGCGTATTGCGCATACTCTGAGTAATTGTGTGAGCCCTTTTTCGGTGAAGGAACCTGATTTAGTACTACACCATCAATAGTTATTTGATGCTTGGTAAACAGAGTCATTGTGTGTTTATACACCGATTTAGATGTACTATTTGCTTTTATAACCAGAAGAATGCCTTGGGTTAATTTTCCGATTATAAATGCGTCTTTAACCGGTAGCACAGGAGGTGTATCAAATATAATTCGGTCGTATTTACTTGCTAAGTATGTCACGAGTTTTTCAAATGCTTTACTGCTTAGCATCTCTTGAGGGTTTGGCGCTAACATACCAGCACCTAATACATCTAGATTCGAATCTCCAATTGTCGCTATACATTCTTCAAAAGGCGTATTCATCAACAAAATATTAGTTAAACCTGGTTGACTGACCGACAAGCCAAATCGCGCTGCAATAGATGGTTTTCTCAGATCGCAGTCTATGAGAAGGACTTTTTCAAGTTTAGAAAATGATAGTGCCAGATTAACAGACGTCGTAGTTTTACCCTCACCCGGAACAGATGACGAAATAGCCAACATCTTTCTCTCTGAATTCTGCAGGTTCAAGTACAAAGATGTCCGGATAGAGTCGACTGATTCTTGGAATACCGCAAACTTGTTATTAGTAAATACTCTCGAGTCGATAGGTGATTTCCTGTATTCCTTATCTTTTACTATCGGCAGCGTGCCAATGGGTAAGAGGCCAAGTTTGTTTTCAAAATCACGAGCAGACTCTATTGTATTATTGAATGCGTCTAAGCAGATAACCAGCACAGTGGCAAAACCAAGACTGGCAACAAATGCTAGAACAACAATCAGCTTTTTGTTTGGTTTGTTTGGATATTGAGGTGTGAGAGCATAGTCACTAAAGCGTGCATTGGCAGCACTAAAGTCACTAGTTGCTGTTGTTTCTTTTTGGCGAGTCAAGAACAAGTCATACAGCTTTGCGTTTGTATCAACTTCTCTCTTCAATGCATCATATTCGCGCTTTATTACACTCAGAGATTGAAATTCATCTTTCTTACTTAGTAACTCTCGTTTTAAAAGCTCTTCTTGATTGATTGCACTAGCTAGCTCTTTTTCAATGCCATTGATTAGTTTCTTTACAACTTTCGCTGCTCTTTGTTGAATAGATTTAAGCTGCGCGTTGGCTTGAATCATTTTGTCATGCTTTGGACCGTATCGCTTTGCGAGCTCACTGACTTCTCTCTCTGCATTTGATTCTGCAAAACGGATATCTCGTATCTGTGGGTGGTTAGATATCTGCGAAATAGAAGCAAGAGTAGCGACATCCTTCGCAGAGTTGCTCTTAAGAGCATTGTACAACGCTTGAGTTTCAATCCGCCTATCCGTAGCCTTTGCAATTCGGTCGGTTAGATTTGAAAGCTCTGAACTAGTAAGCGCGATAATACCGCTATCATCAATCAGCTCTTGCTGTTTGAGAAAACTCAATAATGCTTGCTCAGACTCATCGAGCTGACTTTTTAGTTCTGCCAAACGTTGGTTAATCCAGCCAGTAGCTTGCTCTGTTGCGACTAGTTTTGATTCAAGGTTATTCTCAATAAACGCGAGACCGACTTCGTTGGCAATTTTTGCAGCCAATTCTGGGTCAGTAGATTCAAACGAGATGTTAACTAGTTGCGTTTTTCTAATAGGCGAAATACTCAACTTACCTTTAAAAGCTGTTAACACTTTGCGATTAACGGACTCTTCAACACTTTTGAGATCAAGCTCTGTTATTTCTTTTTGAAGGAAATAAGATTCAACAATTGGATGCGATAGTATCTGTTGTTTAAGACTTCCTAATAAGCCTTTTTCTGAAGACTCTACGCTCGGATTAAACTCCTCAAGTTCAGATAGTCGGAGCTTATCAATCACACGTTGCGCCACTTGATTTGATTTCAAAATTTCATATTGAGTGAGGTAGTATTCTTGTGCTTTAGTATCAATGCCAATCACCTCCTCAATAGAGACAGCTTTGGCTGTGCTCGATTCAATAAGAAGCGTTGCCGTTGCTTTATAGGTTGGCGTTATTGATAAAACCACCATGACGGCTAAAGCAGTACACAATAGTGCAAAAAACGAAATGGAAAACCAGCGTGATTTGATCAGGTGTACATAATAACCGATGTCGATCAATTGCTCGTTTCTAGACTGTGTTGTATGGGTGTTATTAAGCATGCTGACGTCCATAGCTTGTTATTTTAGATAAACGGTCGTAATTAGAAAAAACTTTGCTCAATAACAATAATGTCCCCTGGCATCACTTTATTTGAGAGTTTTACTTTACTTTTAGATTCTTCTGAACCAGATTTTGCAATATAGACTTTTCCTCTTGCAGCACGGTCAGTAAACCCTCCAGCCAATGCGATTGCTTTATCGACGGTTAAACCCGGTTGATATTCATAGCCTCCCGGCTTCTTTACTTCACCATTGACATAAATACTGCGAAAACCGATAACGCTCACACGCACCTTTGGATCGATCAGGTAATCGCCTTTCAAACCTTTCACGATTTCGTTACGCAATTGCTCCGGTGTTTTATTAAGAGCGTTGAGTTGCCCTAAATAAGGATACTCAAATCGTCCGCCATTACTTATATAAAGCTCTGAAATTGACAAGTCTTCTTCACCATAAACTGAGATTTGAAGCTTATCACCAGCCCCTATCTTATAGGTATCATCAAACGCTTCAGCATTAGCTTTTAATGTCAAAGAAAACACAACTAAAAATATTGATATGTATTTAATCATTGAAGACATTATCCGTTAGAAAATAAGATTTGCTGACACGTAGTAAACATTTTGCTTATATTTATTTTGTTCTATAGATGAGTCATTATTCTCTAAACGCCATCCCGCACCAATCTCGATATCATCGCGTAGTTCATATCCTAGTCCAAGGCCGAGTCTATATAAATCTTCGGTACGTGTTGACTCTGAATAGTCATCTTTTACATATAAAAAAGACAGGTTCGTAAATATGTTTGAACGCCAGTAGTGCTTCCAGTTTGAATCAAAACTCTTTTCATCCACGTAATTAGAACCTTGCTCAGGATCTTTTGCACGCTGGGCTGCAGAGACAAGCACCGTAGAATAGGATAGCGGCTTCCATTCGAGGTCTAAATCCCAACTAAAGCCATTAAAGTCCACTTTGTCTGCTTCAGAATAAGACTTGTTTTGGAAACCTAATCGCAGTCTACCTTTGGTTTTCCCGGTAATATCCCAAGTTGCGCCGGTTAGTAGAAACCTATCTACGCTATCTTGAGACGTAGTTGTATCTGTTCCATCGTATTTATAGTCCCGATTATTGACATCTACTTCCACTAATAACTGAGTTGCGGGTAAAGCTCGATAGTAAAACGCCATTCCGATACCAAACTCAAAGTAGTCTTTGTATTTGGTACTTAATGGGGTAAATTGAGGTTCTTTGATATTTCTATAATTTTGATAGTTTTTGTCTTCCAAACGAAGAGATGACTCAATTCGCCCCTTTGCTTCGTCAGAACCATAAGCATGAGTGATACTCGCTTTATGAACGGAAAACTCTACCGGACTTTCCGCAATAGTCGACAAATTATCCCCGGCAAGAATACCAGTACCACGCTCTTCATGTTGGTATAAAAATGCATAGTCGATAGACAACGAGTTGCGGCGGTTGATCGAAATGAAGTTTTCGCTTACAAAACGATGATCAATGTAGTTATCGTCACTACTGTCGAAGTAAGTACCAGAAGACACTTGATAGAGTAGTTGATACAGGCTCTCCCCTCTCTCAGCCTGCAAAGCGACACCTGGCTCAAGTACGATTAAAGATGAAGACTCGGGGTTCTCTTGCTTAGAGTATCGACCTATGTTGTCATTGTATTCATAAGCACTGTTAAAAATCGGAATTACTTTTATTCCAGATTCCGTTACATATCCATTTCCTTCCAGAGCTGCATGGACATGACTCCCGACAATAGATAAGGCAAGAGCAGGCAGTATCTTGTTCGATATCTTCATGGATAATCCTTTAGTAAGCTGTTTTACCAGTGAAACCTTTGAAAATCGTTAGATAGACTATTTTGATATCTAACCACAGTGTCCAGTTTTGAATGTAGGTTAAGTCGTACTCGACTCTTTTCTGCATTTTATCGAGCGTGTCAGTTTCGCCCCGGTAGCCGTTTACCTGTGCCCAACCTGTTATTCCGGGTTTGACATGATGACGAAGCATATACTTATCTATCAGTCCTCTATACTCTTCGTTGTGCGCAATGGCATGAGGTCTTGGACCAACAATCGACATTTGTCCGGTCAACACGTTGAAAAATTGCGGCAGTTCATCTAAAGAGGTCCGCCTTATAAAAGCGCCAAATTTCGTGACTCTCGGGTCTCCCTTAGTCGCTTGCTTAACAACAGGGCCATTATCTGTTGCTCGCATTGAACGGAATTTCCAAACTTTTATTGAACGACCATCTAACCCATAGCGATCTTGTTTGAAAATAATTGGACCCGGGGAAGAAAGTTTTACACCGACGGCAACAAATAGAAGGATTGGTGCTATTGCTAGAATGATAAGAATGGATAAAACTACATCTTCAATCCGTTTAATCACCGATGAAAAGCCTCGAAAAGGAGTATCATGTACACTGAGCGTCACGACGTTGCCTATGCTATTCCACCTAGAGTGCAGTAAATCAAAAGTGAAAAAGTCAGGGACAATATGCACATGTGCGTTAGAGTCAGCAAAGGCATTCAGAATTTGTTTGATACGCTTTGCAGCTTCCATTGGAAGAGCGACATAAACGTTCTTTACACTTCCATGTTTGGCTAGTAATAAGGCGTCATCAATGTTGCCCAACATTTTTAGATTGGTTTGGACAGAGCCTAAACTATCTTCAATCCTTTCTAACGTTCTGTCATCGTAAAAACCAACTAACTTCTCGCCATTGTGTTTATTTTTCTCTAATTCTTTTCCTAGTAGCAACCCAGCTCGAGTCGCACCAATAATGATAGATTTATTACGGTAACAATCATCTGGCCTTAAACGCTCGGGTAATGCAAATACTGCCCATCGCCATAACATCAAAGATACGGGTGTCACTAGGAACCATACACCAAGTACGACACGAGAATACGAATCTGAAACCTTAAGGAAGAAACCTATTGCTAATGAGATTGCAATACAAATAAGCCAGGAAATAAGAACTGTTACTAGAAGTTGATTTAACGAAACACGCTTGTGTGTGCGGTATACCCCAGAGACTTCAGCAGCTAAGTAATAAGACACTAAAACGAAAGATAGAATTACCTTGTAAAGAGATGAAAACTCTTCTACATAGATAAGTGTTGTGACAATAAGAACAAAACTGATGATAAATATATCGAAAAATCGATACATCAGTACCGATTCTTCTCCATGCTGCTTTATAGGATATCCAGTTTCCATATGAGTTGTTAGGCCTATCTCTGTCGTTCAACGCTACCGCCCTTAGGTTTAGCCCCCAAAGTACTTAAGCAAAAATAATTGTTGTCTGTCGAAATTCAATTTCTGAATCTCATTTTTAAAGCGTATATAGTCTGAATATTTTTCACCGAAAAACAAACACCCTTTAATACCTTATTACTAGAGTTCTTTTTATTGAGAGTGCAAATTTTCTTATCTTTGAGAAAGAGAGGTTCAACGCGATTTAACTCGAATAAATGTGAAAAACAGCTTTCGCAGGCAGTAATTATCCATTAGTAGACATGACCAACAACTAGCACTTTTGATCTTATGAATAAACCAATTAATAAACTTTTGTTCTAGTACTTTGTGTTATGCATTTTTTATTTTCAATCTTGTTACATTCGAAAGATAAAAAACAAAAAAAGCCCCTCATAAAGAGGGGCAAAAGTACCATCGCTTATAGTTATAGTGATATTGCCAGTAAATAGCGTTTAAAGTTAACCGAAATCACCGTTGACATAACCTTTGGTGCGATCATCTTTTGGTGAACTAAAGATATTTTGCGTTTCATCGTGTTCCACTAACTCCCCCATTAAAAAGAATGCGGTCCGGTCAGAGATACGACGCGCTTGCTGCATGGAATGCGTCACGATGACGATGGTGTAGTTCTTTTTCAGCTCTTCCATCAACTCTTCAATTTTGTGTGTCGCAATAGGATCCAACGCAGAAGTAGGCTCATCCATCAGGATCACATCCGGCTCCATCGCAATGGTGCGTGCGATACATAGACGCTGCTGCTGGCCACCAGATAGACCAAACGCATGAGACTTAAGACGATCTTTTACTTCGCCCCATAGTGCCGCGCCGCGTAGAGATCGCTCAACCACTTCATCAATGTGCTTTTTGTCTTTCACACCTTGAGCACGTAGACCATACGCCACGTTCTCATAAATGCTCATTGGAAACGGATTTGGCTTTTGGAACACCATACCAACTTTAATACGAAGGTCCGCTACATCGATATTGCCGTAAATATCGGTACCATCCATATCCAGCTTACCAGTGATTTTCACACCTTCAATGAGATCATTCATGCGGTTTAGGCAGCGTAGCAAGGTCGATTTTCCGCAGCCTGATGGGCCGATTAGTGCCGTTACTTGGCGAGTTGGAATCGGTAAATTGATCGCTTTCAGTGCTTGGTTGTCACCGTAAAATAGGTCTAGATTTTCAATATCAAACTTGTTCATTTTCTTAATCTCTTTAATTCGTGTTTGTGTGCGATTAGTACGTCGCTTTGTTGAAGCGGCTAGCAATAAGCTTTGTCGTCATGTTGATTAATAAGACCACGACAATCAGCACTGTCGCTGTACCGTAAGCTTGGTTCCACTCTTCAATAGTGAACAGCTCGGTAGTCAGCTTGTATAGGTGAACGGTCAGCGTTCGTCCGGAATCGAGCAAAGAGTCTGGAACTCTAGCAACCATGCCAGCTGTTAGGAAAACAGGGGCCGATTCACCAATGACACGACCAATACTAAGAATGACCGAAGTTAAGATACCTGGTGTCGCACTGGGTAAGATTAAGCGCCAGATAGTATAGATTTTCGAAGAGCCTAGCGCGTAAGAGCCCTCACGATAGGTTTGTGGTACAGCCATCAACGCTTCTTCCGTCGTACGGATAATGACAGGCAGAATCAGGATACTCAAAGTCAATGCGCCCGAAAGGATCGAGAACCCCAGACCGAGAATCGCGACGAAGAATGTCATACCAAATAGACCAAAGATAATCGATGGAATACCCGCCAATGACTCGGTACAGAAACGAATAACTTTGACCAGCTTGCTGCCAACTTTGGCATACTCCGTTAAGTAGATGGCCGTCATAATGCCCAGTGGCGCTGCCACTGCAATCGAAGCGATAACCATGTAGATAGTCGCTACTATCATCGGGAAAATACCTTTCTCTTCCCCAGTCGCCGTGTAGTTATCAGTAATGAATGCCCAATCAACGTGCTTTAGACCATTCGATAAAATGTACCAGATGATCCAGAACAGGAAGCCTACCGTTAAAGCAGCAGCGGCCCAGATAAAACCGTTTAGGATCTTGTCCTTAAACTCTCGAGATTGTTTTAGTTTTGCGCGGTCCATAATCGTCACCTATCGCTTATTTCGCTTTTTCGCGATTGAGATAAAGAAGAGCAGCATTGAGCACCATGATGAAGACAAGCAATACGACACCTGTAGCGTAAAGTGCATTAGCGTGAACACCACTTGCGTAGGACATTTCAATCGCAATATTAGCTGTTAGTGTACGCGCAGAGTCCAATATACCCTCAGGCATCGCGGGTGCGTTACCCATTACCATGATGATGGCCATAGTCTCACCAAGTGCACGACCGATACCGAGGATGACCCCAGTCATAATGCCGCTGCGAGCTGCTGGAACAAGGAGCTTAAAAATGGTGTAGATCTTAGATGCTCCAAGCGCTAGCGAGCCTTCTTTGTAAGTGCGAGGAACTGCGCGAATAGACGTTTCAGAAACGGTTATCACTGTTGGTAGAATCATGACACCCAAAACAATAATACCCGCCAAAATTGTGTTGCCTGCTGGCACTTGGAAGATATTTTGAATTAGGGGAACGATGATAACCAAGCCAAAAAAGCCATATACCACTGATGGAATACCCGCCAAAAGCTCAACCGCCGGACGAATAACATCGGCGACACGTTTCGGCGCGATTTCAGCGATGAAAATTGCGGTCAATACGCCTACGGGTACACCCACTATAACGGCACCAAATGTGGAAACAACAGAAGCAACAATCATGGTTGCAACGCCGTACAGCGCCGGTGGTAGCCAATCTTGGCCAAGGACAATGCCCGACATTCCCGCTTCTTGGAATGCAGGGATAGATTCTTTAACAATGAAGTAAGCAATAATTGCCAGAGAGACGATACCGATTACGGCACTCGCGAGAAACAGGCCGTGGAAGATGCGCTCTTTCCAGTCAACGCGTTTGCGCTTTCGTAATGCTGGCTTAGAAACTTGAGTCGCTTCAGTATTCATAAGCTTTTCACTATTGGTTGCGATGGTCATAAAATTCTTACCTGGAGAACGAAAAGATTCGTTTCAGAGTCAGAAAAGGCTCAGCCCAAAATTAGGCTGAGCAATTAAGTCGATTTACTGGGATTAGTTAACTGAGATGTAACCTTTCTTGTCTACAAGCGCTTGTGCATCGTCAGATACCATCCACTCTAGGAACTTCTGAGTTTGGGCTGAAGGCTTACCTTCTTTGTATAGAACTAGGAATGGACGTGCCACTTTGTAAGAGCCGTTCTTCACATTATCAACAGACGCAGGTGTGCCATCGATAGACAATGCATTAACAGAAGCGTCAACAGTACCTAGGGAAATATAGCCGATTGCGTAAGGGTTAGATGCCACCATTGTTTTTAGAGCACCGTTACCGTTAGCAACTTGAGCGCGCTGAGAAATTGCAGAAACTTTCTTACCAGAGATTTTCTTTTTCAATTTCATGATGTCTTCGAATGCACCACGAGTACCTGAAGCTGTATCACGAGTGATTGCAACGATAGGCTTGTCTGCGCCACCAACATCTTTCCAGTTAGTGATTTCACCTTTGTAGATTGCTGTGACTTGCTCAGCCGTTAGGCCGCTTAGATCGTTTTTCGGGTTAACAACAACTGCGATACCGTCCATTGCCACTGTAAGCTCTTTAAGAGCAGGCTCTTTTTCGGAATCTTTTAGGTTACGAGAAGACATACCTAGGTCAGCACTGCCGTTTTTCGCCGCTTTTACACCCGCAGAAGAACCTGGGCCTTGAACTTCAATAAATACATCTGAGTTTGTCTTCATGTATGTTTCAGAGAAAACTTCCATCAGTGGAGTTACGCTGCTAGAGCCCACTGCAGAGATCGTTTCTTTAGCAGAAACTGAAGTCACTGCCATTGCGCCTAGAAGTGCGATTGCACCGATAACTGTCTTTTTCATCACAATATCCTTAATTGGCTTTATTGCCGTTGTGTTTCACTTGAACGATGCTCACTTTAGGACCCTTATGTGACAGTTGTGTTTCACTTAGTTGAAGCCTCTATGACAGCTTAGTTTTGCTCTTTCTCCTCCAATACTCATTGAGTTATGAATCAATTATTGTGAGAAACTGTGTCAGCTGGATTATAATAATTGATGCAATTAGTTACATAAGCCACTGAAAATTAAATAAATTAAGTTGCATAACGTCCTATCAAAAATTGCACACAACTCTAAATTTGTGTATTGAATTATCCTCGCAGGGAATTAGAATCATTCTCGAAACTAATAAAAATAATAATTTATTTACTATTACATTGCTTTTTTATGAAGAGGACCTTTCATGCGCCAACTACTCAGTGGCTTGTCTATTAAGCTTCAGGTGGTTGTGCCTGTTATTTTTACTTTGTTACTTCTCGTTGCAGGTATCAGTTACAGCACTTCAAATCTGAAAAATGTATTCAATCAAGTAACCATCTCTACCGAAAACTTGGTCACCCACAAGGATGAACTCACCAAAATCATCGACAACACTTACGGAATGCGCATTAAAGCCATTTACAGCCTTTTTAGATCCGATGATGTAGCGCAACTTGCAACGACTTTGGAATCCAAAAAACAAACCAATTTCCGCTTGTTGGACTCCCTAGCTCAAGTTAAAGGCCTCGAGGCAGAGGTGAAAGCGATGCGCAATGCCATCGACGATTACGTGAGCTACTCTATTGATACAATGACGCCCTTGCTAAAGACCAAACACGCTAGCGAATCATTGTCTGCGGCGTTTGAGCAACAGTACGAACAAGCATCAAACGTTTACCGAACCAAGGGCAACGCGATGGTAAAAGCGATCGACGACTTGTCCGCTAAACTCAACGAAATTGCACTTCACGAAGTCGCAGCCAACCAAACCAGTCACTCGAATGTGATGTTTAACGCGATCCTCGGCTTACTTGCCGTGCTTGGTACCGCTCTAGTGATTAGCTGGCTACTGGCAGGTATCATCGTTACCCCAATCAAATTACTGCAAAAAGCGATGAAAGAGCTTGCTCAAGGCAACCTCAAAACGGAAGTAAGCGTTGAGGGTAACAACGAAATCACTGCGCTATCACAAGACTTCAACTCGACGGTTAAGCAGCTACAAGGAACCGTAGACGCGCTGGTACGAATCAGTGTTGATGTTGCTTCTGCTTCGACTGAACTTGCGGCTGTAATGACGCAGTCAAGTGCAAACTCCGATCAAGAGAAGAACGAAGTTGAGCACGTGGCAGCTGCCATAAACCAAATGGAAAGCACCGCTTCTGAGGTCACCGAAAACGCTAATCGAGCCGATTCTGCCTCTACACGTGCTGACAAACTTGCACGTGAGAGCCTTACCGTGTTTGAACAGAACACGCGTTCAAGTGAGAAAATGGCTCATCAACTTTCAGAAGCCGCAACAGTAGTAAACTCACTGAAAGAGCAATCTGAGCAAATTGGTAAAGTCATTGAAGTTATCGAAAGCATTTCAGAGCAAACCAACTTACTTGCGCTCAATGCTGCGATCGAAGCGGCTCGAGCAGGCGAGAGTGGTCGCGGTTTTGCCGTTGTCGCAGATGAAGTCCGTATGCTTGCAGCACGCACGCAAGAGTCCACCAAAGAGATCCAAGTCATTATCGAAGAGCTGCAAAGACAATCAGGAAGCGCGAATGAGAGCATGAACTCGAGTTTAGAGCTACTGAGTCACAATCAAGACCAAGCCAGCAAGGTTAGAGAGTCCTTGGGTAACATTAGCGCCTCAATCTCAGAATTGACGACTATAAACGCTCAAGTCGCCGTTGCATCTGAAGAGCAAGGGCAAGTGACTTCTGATGTAAACAACAACCTGAGCAACATTTACGAGCTTGTAAGCCAAAATGTAACTGGAATTACCCAAGCTGCTGCCGCAAGCCAAGAGTTATCAACGTTAGCGGAAAACCAAAAGCAACAACTGGGTTTCTTCAAAGTCTAACCGCGGTATTTAAGCAAAAAAGGGGCTGCCAATTGGCAGCCCCTTTCTGTTTTGTTTGACCTGTTTATTCGTCGTCCGCTTTCGGAGCAACTTTCTTTTTCGGGATGAACACACTATCACCCACAGCTACGTTTTGGTGGAAGCTCTTATCACGCTTCACCGGTTTCTTAACTGCTTTCTTCGCTTGAGGTTTAGCACTCTTAGTCACTTTGCCCTTATTGCGGAAATCTGGCTTACGCGGTTTTAACCCTTTGAATTTCCCTTTTAAACCTTCAAGCTCTGAAAAGCTAAGGTCTTGCTGTAAGTAGGCTTCGACGCGTTTAAAGCTGTCCCAGTCTTTCGGACCAACCAATGAGATCGCATCCCCTTTATTGCCAGCACGACCAGTACGACCCACTCGGTGAACGTATTCTTCCGTGTGTTTTGGCATATCAAAGTTGATTACGTGGGTAACATTCGCAATATCAAGGCCACGAGAAGCAACATCTGTCGTGACCAAAATCTTAAACACCGCTCGCTCAAACTGGCTCATGATGGTGTTGCGCTGAGTTTGATTTAGATTGCCACTTAGCGCGATTGCTTTCAGCTTTTTCTCATTGAGTTTTTCGGTCAAACGATCGGTGTCAGCTCGAGTTGCCGTAAAGATAATAATCTGCTTGTACTCTGCTTCTTGCAGCACACGCTCCAATATCGCCTCTTTGTGATCAAGGTGATCACACAGGTAAAACTTCTGAGTGATGTCCTTGTGCTCTTCATTCGAGACTCCGACAGCAATACGCTTTGGTGCATTCAACATTTCAAAAGCGATATCGTTCACTTCCGCATGATCCAATGTCGCAGAGAACATCAAAGTCTGGCGACGACGGTGTTTTGCCGCATTGTGAATACGGCGTAACTCTGGTGCAAAACCAAGGTCGAGCATACGGTCTGCCTCATCAAGAACCAAGGTTTCTAACCCTTCTAAGAAAAGCGAACGATGCTCTAGGTGATCCGCCAAACGACCTGGGGTCGCGACAATAAACTTAGGGTACTTTCGTAGGGCTTTTACTTGGTCATTAAAGTTTTCACCACCAACGATCAAAGTGGCGTCATAAGACAAGCCAGCCAACATTGTGCGCAGCTCTCCGTACACCTGTTTTGCAAGCTCACGCGTTGGTGCAAGTATCACGGCACGAGGATCTTTGGCAGAAAACGCTTTGCTCTTTAACGACTTGTGCAGCATAGGCAAAACAAAGGCAAGCGTTTTACCTGAACCTGTTTTTGACGAAGCCAACAAGTCTTTACCAGCAATCGCGACCGGTATTGCTTTTTGCTGGATCTCCGTTGCTTTCTTAAAATCGAGATGTTTTAAGTTTTTTAACAAGCGGTTGTCTAAGCCTAAATCTTTAAAATGCAAAGTATTCTCCATTGGTGCAGCAATATTTTCCATCACTCAAAAAGAGTGAGTTGGAACAGAAAATGAGTAAAAACAGGCTATGATACCTAGATTTACCCAAAGTAGATAGTGATCACATTAAATATCACTTGATGGTCGAAAATGGATAAGAATCGTTCTCAAAAACCGACGTAATTATAGCTCTCACCAATGAGACTCAGCTCAACTTATTGGATAATTGCTTAAATTCTTGGGTTTTTTTGACTTTATTCTGCTTTAGCAAGCGTAAAATTAGCACTACACTATTCACGTCACTATACGCAAGAGAAGGTATAGGACGACTTTATTGATACATATATTTCAAGGAGTTCGATTATGAACAAAATGTTGATCGCAGCTGCAGCGTCTTCTGTACTTCTACTAGCTGGTTGTGCTTCTGGTCCAGATGCAGCAACAACCGCTAAGATGGATGAGCTAAGCAACCAAGTTAGCCAACTAAGCCAAGACGTTCAAGCACTTCAATCTGAAGTTCGTAAGTCTGGCGACGCTGCAATGTCTGCACAAGAAGAAGCGTCACGCGCTAACGAGCGTATCGACAACATTGCTCAGTCTTACACTAAGTAATAACGTCTTCTTAAAGAAAGGGTCTGCAAATGCAGACCCTTTCTTTTTTCTGTGAAGAGACTAAGCTAATTAACAAACGTCGGAGCAACAATCTCTACAGGCACACCATTCTGCGCCAAGATTGCGGCCCTAGCCTTTACGTCTGAATGATCAAACTCTTCCAACCACCAGCCTAGCTCAAGCGGCATTTCTAAGCTCTTTTTGGAACCATCACTTCTGGTCAGAGGCTCGTGGGCTTCAATAAACACACTGCGATCGGGTTCGAGCGAAACCTTAATTGGCTCATTGATCACCCGTACTTTCTCTCCCAGCGAGACTTTGGGAAACAACCAGTCGATATCTTTCGGCTCCATCCGAATACAACCCGAGCTTACGCGCAGGCCAATACCGAAATCTTTGTTGGTGCCATGAATCAGATAATCACCCGCGCCATAAGCGAGACGAAGTGCGTATTCACCGAGTGGGTTTTCAGGACCTGCGGGAACCACAGCAGGGAGCTCTATTCCTTTCGCTAAGTACTCTTTGCGAATAGACGCAGGTGGCGTCCACGTTGGATTAGGACGCTTCTGGCTGATCGTGGTCGACATTTCAGGCGTGTCGCGCCCGACTCGCCCAATCCCCACTGGGAAAATATGCACCAGACCAGAGTCAGGCTCGAAGTAATACAACCTTAGCTCAGCTAGATTTATGACGACACCTTCACGTTCAACTTGCGGCAAAATGATTTGCGTCGGAATCGTCAATACGTAACCGGCTTTAGGCAGAAACGGATCAACGCCTTTATTTGCCGCCATCAATGAGAGAAAGCCAACGTCATATTGCTTGGCAATTTCCGCCAAGGTTTCGCCTTCATCAACTTGGTGGTACTGAGTTCGCCCGACAATGTTGCTCCCTTCTGGAGGTAGCGGGTAGCTAGCCGCGAAGACTTGCGAGGCAAAACAACAACCCAGTGCAACGAGTTTACGTAGCATCCATGAAATCCTTAGCATTTTTATAGTTAGCTAAGGTTATCTCTCTTTGAGCCTTGTGATCAACTATTGGCGAAGGATATGACACGCCTTTTGCATTGGCCCACTTGCTTGGTTGATGAATATACTTATCAGGTACATTCTTAAGCTCAGGGACCCAGTGGCGAACAAAGTCACCCTTCGGATCGAACCGCTCCCCTTGTGTGGTTGGATTGAATATTCGGAAATAGGGCTGGCCATCGCAACCCGTTGATGCACACCACTGCCACCCTCCGTTATTGGCTGAGTATTCTCCATCGATCAGTTTACTCATAAAGTAATCCTCACCAATCCGCCAATCCACTTGCAGATCTTTAATAAGAAAACTGGCGGCGATCATTCTTAATCGATTGTGCATCCACCCCGTTTGGTTTAACTGGCGCATTGCCGCATCGACAATGGGGTAACCCGTCATACCTTCCTTCCAAGCCTGAATTCGCTTCTCATCATTCTGCCATGTGAGGTGTCTACCCCAAGGAAGGAAACTCTCTCCGCGACTCAGCTTTGGCTCAAAATAGATAAGATGCTGATAAAACTCTCGCCAAATAAGCTCACTCAACCAAGTTTGACGTCCTTCACTCAAGGGAAGTATTTGCTCATAAAGTAGCCTTGCCATACATTGCCTGACAGACAATGCACCAATCGCTAAGTAAAGAGACAATCGGCTGGTACCCTCAATAGAGGGGAAATCACGGTCTGCTTGATAATCGTCACTGCGTTCATTGACAAACGCTCGTAACAACTCAAGGATCTGTGTCGTTTTTACGGGATAAACGTCACTACACTCCGTCGGGTAACTGAACGTCATATCGTGTTGCAATATGTCTTGTGGTCGCAGTTCTCGACCAAGCTCAACCGCGCCTTTTACTTTCTGAACCTGCACAGGGTATTGCTCAAGTTTCTGTAAGTAAGCACGTTTATAAGGAGTAAAGACTTTAAAATAATGCCCCTGCTTATTTACGACACTGCCTGGCGCAAAGTGGCACTTGTCGTCATAGCGATGCAGCGGCACTCCCAGTTCAGAGAGCTTACTCTCAGCCTTATCGTCGCGACTCACTTCGTTCAGCTCGTACTCTTTATTGACGTGGACGTTGGTCACACCATATTGCTTAACCCAACTTAACACCACATCGACACTGCTCGAATAATCTGGAGCTTCGGAATAGATCAGGGGAATGTTCAACTCAGAAAGCTCGCTCTTGAGTTCGACAAGCCGCCTTTTGATTAAATCCGCTTGAATGGGCGCCATTTTATGCTCACGCCAACTATCAGGCGTTGCCACAAATGCGGCGATTACCGGTTCTCCGCTCTCAATCGCCGCGTTCAGTGCCGTATTGTCGATTGTGCGCAAATCGCGCCTCAGCCATACAATTCTCATCTATATTCCTCGTAAGCGGCTAGCACGTCGGACAAGAGAAGCTGACCAGAAAACCCGCCTCTCACACTCTCAATACCACCAATCTGCTGCTCGGTGAGCGGACGTGGGCTATAGAGCGCTATCGAATCAAATTGCGTATCAAATTCTGCCCGAACGAGCCCTGACACATCATCAACGCCATCTAGCAGCGTCATGTTCCATCCATCATCAGATAATTTTGCCGCCCACAAACGACTCTCGATGTCTCGACTTGGATCAAAGTTGATGAACAGGCACTTGCCTCGATGCGATGCTTTGTTTTCTGCTTCAATAATGGCTTCTAACTTTGCGATTAGCAGACCATTAAACAATGCCGTTTGTAGTACCTGCTGGTTACGCTTTACTAAAGAGAGCGATTCGTAGATCGGCTTCACGAACTGTTGAATGACCGCAGGCAATGGATACTCTTTTAGCACCGTATTAATGGTCGATTCGACCCGCTTTTTATTGAGTATGGCAAGAGCAGCGGTGACCTTATCTACTTCTTCTAGGTGTTGGTCAATGGCTACCCCTTGATCCTCGACTAGGGATTCTGCGTCTAACAACGCTTTTACCTTGCCAATAGAGACACCCTTGTCCAACCAGACTTGAATAGACTGAATACGAGCGATGTCTTCTTCTCTATATAAACGATGGCCCTTTTCAGTTCTTATAGGTTTAATCAGGTTGTATCGACGCTGCCACGCTCGCAAAGTGACGGGCTTTACACCAGTCAACTCTGAGACCTCTCTAATGGCATACTGTTTTTCATTACAATCCATAACGTAAACGTAACTCCTGCGGATATGGGTCAAAATATTTTTGTTGTTGCAAATAACTGTCCGGATGGGTCGCTAAATAGTGTTTAATAAGCGTCAGTGGTGCCAATAACGGTATCAGACCAACACGATAGTCATCGATCACTTGGCAAAGCTCCGCTTTCTTTTCTTTATCTAGGTCTCGCTTGAAATAACCCTGCAAGTGCATTAGAACATTGGTATTGTTCTTTCGGCTTGCTCTGTGAGCCATCGCTTTCATCAACCCTTCTCGATACAACTTGAAGAATTCCTCAAGATCGTAGTCAGAAATATTGGCGACCAGCTGGCCAAGTTTCTTATAAGATTCTGGGTGATGAGCCATGAGCGTTAACTTATAGCGAGAGTGGAAGGCCACAATCGCTCCACGTGTTAGGTTATGGCCTACAGACTGGTAGTAGTCATGCAGTGTGTATATACGAGTAATGAAGTTCTCTTTCAATACAGGATCATTTAGACGACCGTCTTCTTCTACTGGTAACCACGGCATTTTTTCCATCAAAGTTTTGGTGTACAAGCCAATGCCTTCTTTCGCAGCACTGTTCTTGCTGTAAACCTTCACACGCTCCATGCCACACGTTGGCGACTTAGCACAGACGATGTAACCACAAAGCTCTTGATCAACAAGCTCAGCAACCTTCTTCTCAGAATAATCGATCATGGCTTCAGTATGCTTATTGTCGGGATTTTTGGTTTCAACAAGTTCGATTCGCTCTTCATTCGACATCAAGCGAATAGTGGGTCTTGGAACCGGCATGCCCATACCGACTTCTGGGCAAACAGGCATAAAGTTGAAGTAGGGCGCCAACTCTTTGGTGACGAATTTACTGATCTTATGCCCTGAGTCGAAACGCACGTTTTCGCCTAGCACACATGAACTGATACCGATATTGATTACATTACTCATCATACTGTCCTCTCAAAGGTGTACAAATTTTTTGTTTGTATAATTATTAGCACAATTTTCTCATGTTATACAAAAATTATTTTTGTACACACAGATGACCGATACGATAAATTGCCTCAATAAGTTCACTTTAAATAAGCAATCGTTTTTCCGAATCGATTGCATTACCACTTTCAACACAAAACGTTATCAATGGCCTTTTTCACTTCGAGTTTGGGTGCTTTTGTGACATACATCTCACGGCTCGAGCGCTTATATAGCTAGTATTGCCTCAACAGATAAAACAGAATCAACAAAATTGGTAATCAGGAAACTGAATAATCAATAACTTTGGAGTATCAACTATGGCAACCCCACACATTAACGCTCAACCAGGTGATTTTGCAGAAACAGTACTTATGCCGGGTGACCCGCTACGCGCTAAATACATTGCAGAAACGTTCCTAGAAGACGTGAAGCAAGTATGTGACGTACGTAACATGTTTGGTTTTACAGGTACTTATAAAGGTAAGAAAGTATCAGTAATGGGCCACGGTATGGGTATCCCATCATGCTGTATCTACGTGCACGAGCTAATCGCTGAATACGGCGTTAAAAACGTAATCCGTGTCGGTAGCTGTGGCGCAGTGCGTGACGACGTAAACCTAATGGACGTTGTGATCGGTATGGGTGCATCTACTGACTCTAAAGTTAACCGTATCCGTTTCAACAACCACGACTTCGCAGCAATCGCTGATTACGGCCTACTAGAAGAAGCGGTAAACCAAGCTCGCGCTCAAGAAGTGCCAGTAAAAGTGGGTAACGTATTCTCGGCAGACCTTTTCTACACACCTGAAGCTGACATCTTCGAGAAGATGGAAAAACTAGGCATTCTAGGTGTAGATATGGAAGCTGCTGGCATCTACGGTGTTGCTGCAGACCTAGGTGCAAAAGCACTAACGATTCTAACCGTTTCTGACCACATCATCCGTGGCGAAAAACTTAGCTCAGAAGAACGTCAAAAATCGTTCAATGACATGATGAAAGTGGCGCTAGAGACAGCAATCAACATCTAATTCGATTTACTTTGCCACCAAGTGTCTGCTTGGTGGCCCGAATAATCCCGAGGGGGAGATAGTGACAACTGGCAAACTGCCACAGGAAGCAGAAGGTTTACAGCTCAACTTTTGTAAAACATTGGCGTGTGACAACTTTGGATTGAGTGATGCATATCGTTACGTTGTGCAACATGCGAACCCTAAACGACCTGCGATGGTTTGTCGGGAGTGCGGTGCTTTCCCCCCCTTACTTAACAATCAAGAAGTTCTCAACGAGCTTCACCGCTTACGTCATCTTCATAGCGATGGGCTCCCAGCCTGCCGCAACGATGATTGCGAAAACTTTGGCTTATCAGTCCATACCCACAAGCACCTTTATCATGCGTTTGGTTACAGCGGTGACCGCCAACGCTATCGCTGCAAGTGCTGTCAGACAACCTTCGTCGATAAATGGTCTGGAGCCAATAAAAAACTACATTTCCAAGAAAACCTGCTTGGCTTGCTCTTTATGGGCTACTCTGTCCGCGAGATTTGCCGCAAATTAGAGATCAATCCAAAAACGTTTTATGACCACTTGGACCATATCGCAAGTCGTTGTCGACGCAAGTTGGCGATGTTCGATGCGAGATGGGTTAACCACGCACAATCCTATGAGTTTGCTTCCCACTACGTACAGTTGCAGCCTAAAAGCAACAATGGCGTCCTTTGGATGGCAACGGGCGAAGCCAACAGTGGCTATATATTGTGCCAACACGTCAATTACTCGGCTCAAGAAGAGCCAAGTGGAAGCGTCGATCACGATCCGTATTCAACACCATCACGTTTTGTTTCACGCGATCACTCCTCAGAAGCAAACATGCCAGCACCCAGTCCTTCTCCGGTGCTGAAGGAACGTATAGACCAGCAATATCAAACCATTCTGGCACGTGGCAATGTTGAAGACCCAATGGGCAACTTGACGGTATTCAATTACCCGTCAAAAGGCGCATTGATTCGACCTCCTTACACCTCGTACGCTCACTTTTTGCACGTTCTGGATATGTGTCAAGAAGAGAGCCGAGTCAGCATTTACTTGCCACAAGATCCCGTCCTTCGCTCGGCAGCGTTGAGCGTATTCTTGCCAAGAATTCAGCGCCAAAATATCGACTTGATGTACGTAGAGGAAGACAGCCAGTGGCAGACAGGCAGTGCAATCGACAAGATTGACATTGTCCATATGGGATGGTGGCGAGATCGCTGGGCAATCAGTTCGGTTGGTAGCAACTCAAAAGGCATTTGTTACCTTGCGGGTCAACAAAACGAACCTGAATACTGGTTGCAAAAGGCTTCAATTCGAAAAACGGCGTTCTACCAACAACGCTTTCAAACCCTATTCGAAAGTTTTATCAATGAGCCTCGCCGCAAACTTCGACCTGGTGGTCTACTACCAATGTTGGATATTTTCCGAGCATGGCACAATTTGTGCTACCAAGATAAGTGCGGTAACACGGCGGCGCAAAATCTTGAGCTAACACAGTCTCCGCTGACATTAAGAGAGTTGCTTTCATAATTGTCATTAATGTGACGCGCCCCCGTAAACCGCCCGAGTTTTAGTACTTTTAGTAGAGTAAAGTAAACTGCTATTCTTATAATAAGTATGGCGTTTTAAGCATAGAAGCGGTAAGGGATTGATTCATTGGATAAAAGCCAACGACTACTAGAGACAGAGATAGATCAGCTTAAGGCGCGCATCGAAGCCGAGCCTGATAAGGTTCGAGCTATCGCGGAACAGTGCGCGGCGCGTTCTGCACAAATCCTCTACCCTGAAGGCGAAATTCAGTGCTTAGTGATCATGTCTCGCTGCGCATGGAATACCATGGACTACCGAAAAGGGATTCGGTACATCAAGGAAGCGCACAGCAAGCTTAGCTCTCTAGACACCGATGATCTCCTGCCTGAAATTCTTCACATTCACGCACTCCACTATTGGGGACAAGCCAAGTATTACTCTGCGCAGCAGTATTGGATTAACGCGCTAGAGCAATCAGCTTTGGTCGACGAAACAGAGATTCAACTGGAAGCATTGATTGGCCTTGGCAACGTGTGGCGTATTACCAACGAATACCAGTTGGCCAAGACCACCCATGAGCTTGCGGTTACTGTCGCGAACAATGCCCGAATAAGCTGGTTGGAGGGTAAAGCGCGTATCTTGCTTGCTTGGGACCACTATCTACTCAATAACTATGTCGAGATGCTGTCGGTACTTGATGGCGCCGCTGAAGCGCTAAAAGATCACCATGACAATACCTGGCAAGCGGAAATTTGGGATTTTCGCGGCCTTGCGCTGCTTGGCTTGGAGCGATTGGAAGACGCTGAGGAAGCGACCAATAAAGCGCATTCCCTAGCGGTGAAGCACGATTTAGTATGGATGAAAGCGCACTCTTACATCAGTCGTGCTCGCCTAGAGCTATTGCGTAAACACCCACAAAAAGCCTCAGAGTTATTGAAAAATGCGGAGCAATCTGCAACATCATTTGATAACGGAGAACTGTTGTCTCAGATCTGTTTTCAACAATCGAGAGTGGCGGAAGAGTGCGGCGAGCACAAAATCGCCCTGCAAGCGTTCAAAAAATACCGTAAACACTCAACCGATATGCTTCGCGAACAGACCGCTCGCGTAAGCAACGACAAAGCGCGCGCTTCCAAACGTCAACTTGAGCAACGTGCTCGCAAACTGATCAACCGAATTCGTGGCCAGCATGAATACGATCCAGAAAAACACCTCAGCCAGATGGTGTCTGAAATTTATTGGTGGGAACAACTGGTTCTGTTCAAGACTGAGCTAAAGCGTTCAAACCATGCCGTCATCATGATTCAACACTCTGACTCTGGATACTTAGACGTATGTGCGGAACTGGCTCACTCTCTGTGTAACAAACAAGACTTGCTCTCACGCTTGAGCAGTGAAAGACTTGGACTTTTGTTGGCAGACAAAGGCGATGAAGCGCTGAATGTTTTCCATGTACTCGCCAAAATGATCGAAATTTACCCTTGGCATCGTAAAGGACTCGACAAGCCTCTGCCAAAAGTTGTCTTCCAAGACATACTCACCTTCCCATTCACCCTAGAACAATTAGAAGAAAACCAGCGACAGGAAGAGCAAAATGGAAGTACTACTGAATAAAATTTCCGACTCTGGTTTAGATGCGTCTTCGGTGGCTGGTGAAGAAGCGTTAATTTTCTGGAGCCACGTTCGCCAACATGTCGCCTCGACGCCTCAAGAAAAAGCCCAGTGCTTAATCATAAGCGCTGAGTTTCGCAGTGAATTAAAACAACCTCTCACCAGTATCGAAGAGTTGAGAGAAGCGCTTAACCTGCTTACATTGCCTCAAGATGCGGAATTGATCCTTGAGGTAAAAAACAGCTTAGCGGATCGCCTCGTTGAAGGCGGAGACTACAGCGGCGCGCTTCATGAATACATCACCGCCTCCACCATCGCTGTAGATAACAGCTTTATCGATGAATACGCCCTAGCCGTACTGGGAATGGGTAATCTCTGTGATGCATACGGCGACCATAATCGCGCCCTTCGCTATTACCAAAAGATTGATAGCATAGACCATGCGATAAGTAGCCGCTCACTTCGCCTTAGATACAAGCTCTACATGCTTGCCTGTTACATTGAGCTTAACCGCTACACAGCGGCACAAGATTTAATTAAAGAGTGTGAAGAACTCAGTATCCTCGTTAGCGATAAAGTGCTGGCAGGGCAAATCTTACTCTATCAAGCAAAGTTATATCGCCAAGAGAAGCGAACCGATCTCGCGATGTCGTGTCTATCCAATGTTCAATACGCATCGGGCAACATCCATTCGGTGTGGTTATCCAACATGACGCGCTTAGAACTTGCCTACTGTTTGAATGAAGCAGGAAAATCGCATTGGGCCAACATGATTCTTGAAGCGGCGCATAAGAGAATCAAACAACACGCGTCACCGATATTAAACCTTCAGCTTTGTAACTCACTGGGTGAGATTTGCGAGCAACAAGGCGACTACGTGCGCGCGCTCGATTATCAAAAACGAGCATTTCGAATCGAAAGTGATTTGATGAAGCAAATCCCGATCGGTGAACTCGGCGCTAGCCAATTACGTAGGCTTTCGCGTTTCGAACTGCAGCTCAAGCTCATCTTGTCCGAGATTGAAAATCGCGAACTCAAAGAGACAACAGAAAGCCAGAAGCACACCGTGGCTCAGTTGCAACAAGACGTGTTTACCGACCCATTAACCAAGCTGCATAACCGACGCTGGCTTGACGTGAAGCTGAAAGACTTGCTGCTTCACGACGTCCCGTTTGCTTTGATGGTGATAGACATTGACCACTTTAAATCGATCAACGATGAGCTCAGCCACTTGGTGGGCGACAAAGCGATCGTAAACGTTTCAGCCGAGCTAGCGGCTTACTTCAAGTTCCGCGGTGCCTCATGTGTTCGATTTGGTGGTGAGGAATTTTTGGTCATTATTGAGCGCTGCACACTAGAACAAGCCGAAATGCATGCTGAAACCTACCGCGAGCGCATTTTCAATTTTGGCTGGGGAGATATTCTCGGTGAGCGCGGGCTAACCGTGAGTGTTGGTATCACTTTGCATCGCGAAGGTGAAAACACACAACGTACCTTCTACCGTGCAGACAAAGCGCTCTACCGAGCAAAAGCCAACGGTCGAAACCAAGTCTGCACCGAGTAAACACCGCTACTGAACAAAAAACAGCGAGATTCCGATTATCGCCGCCAGAGTGCCGAAAACGCTTTGGCGGGTCACCCTTCTTCCTTTAAACAGATAGATAAGCAACATAAACAGCGGACTGGTTGCGATTAATGTTTGAGCCACTGCCGGATTGGCATATTTTAGTGCTATTTGCTGCAACCACAACGCTAAAAACGTGCCCACGAAAATAGCCGCGAGAAGCCAGATAAATGCGGGCTGTGATAACGAGCGTAAATGACGTTTAGTCTCTTCAAATGGCGACTTTTCAATAAATCCAATGACCAGTACCACGGCCAACACACCGACAGATAACCGAATCAAGGCGCCAAGCAATGGTGGAAGATCCCCAGCAACCAAGGCATAGTGCGAAATAACAACACCTGATGCCTGACATACGCTGGCTAGTAATCCAAACATGACCCCTGTCATACTAATTGATTGACTCTGTTCTTCGGGCTGAAAAATGACAAATGTCACCGCAACCGTTGTAACAATGACACCGAGCCAACTCTGAAACGTTAAGACAGACCCCAATACAAGTAAAGCTAAGACACCCGACAACGGCGGGGCCAGCGATTCCAATAACAACGTCTTATTCGCACCAATTCGTTTCAACGAAGCAAAATAAGCGCTATCACCAATAGCAATACCTATCACGCCGGAAATGGCCAGTATCAACAAATGAGACATGTCAGGCTTTACGATGTTAACTGAGGTAATCGGTAGCGCAATCAACATCATTATTGACGCGATCGTTCCCTTTAGGATGTTCAATTGCAGAGCGGTAAATCGGTGACTAAACTGGCTGTAGATCCACGTTGCTAACGCCCATACCACCGCTGCGGCGAGCGCTGCTACCTCTCCTTGGTATGCCATATCACCCCACATAATTGTTAAAACAGTTAATTGAGAAGTGTAACCAAAAAATCTCTAATTTGTTGTTTTTATTTCTATACTTTATCTCTTAACCACCGTACGATTTAACTTTCCATGATTTAAAAAACAAGGATGTAACTATGTTTTTAGATTACTTCGCATTGGGCCTTCTGGTCTTTGTCGCGTTGGTTATCTTTTACGGCATCATCGTTATTCATGACATTCCGTATGAAATAGCAAAAGATCGCGAGCACCCTCATCAAGATGCGATTCACTATGCTGGCTGGGTTAGCCTATTTACCCTGCACGCTCTCTGGCCATTCCTTTGGATTTGGGCAACGCTATGGCGAAAAGAGCGTGGCTGGGGGTTCCAAAAACTGGAAGCGGAGCAGCATGACATTCACCATCGCGTCGATGCATTGATTGATCAGGTCAACCAACTACAAAAAGAAGTCGCCGAACTAAAAACCGAATCCAAACAGACCACAGCGCCTTCCAACCAGACTGATGGTCAAGAGGAGAAGCAGTAATGGATTTACTTTTAATTCTGACGTACGCCGCTCTGTGTATCACCATATTCAAAGTCTTTAACATTCCGCTGAACAAATGGACAGTCCCTACCGCAGTTCTTGGCGGCGTTGTCCTTATTGGTACACTCATTTTATTGATGAACTACAACCATCCGTTCACACAAACCGGTAATCAAGTCTTTTCTTCGACCCCTATCGTTTCTGGCGTAAGAGGAAAAGTAATCGAAGTACCCGTTCAGCCAAACCAACCACTCCAGCAAGGGGACGTTCTATTCAAGATTGACCCAATCCCTTATGAAGCAGAAGTAGCCAAGAAGAAGGCTCAAATTAAAGAGGCGAGTCAAGGCGCGCTTGGACTCGAGTCGCAGCTTCAAGCAGCCAAAGCGGCAGAAGTGAAAGCGATAGCAGAGCGCGATAAGGCGCAGCGTGAATTCGATCGTTACCAACGAGGTTACGATAAAGGTGCATTTACCGAGCAACAACTCGATACACGCCGCCAAGCCTTCAAAGCCGCACAAGCTGCCGTTGAGTCAGCTCAAGCGGGCGTTGAACAAGCAGAACTCGCACTGGACTCTGAGATTGGTGGAGAAAACACCACTGTCGCTCGTCTATTAGCAGAGCTGCGCCAAGCGGAGTTTGACTTGGAGCAAACCGTGGTTCGCGCACCGACTGATGGCTTTGCTACCCAGCTTGCTTTACGCCCTGGTGTCATGGCCGTACCTTTACCGCTCGCGCCTGTGATGACCTTCGTTCATACCGAAGATAAAATTTACACAGCCGCCTTCAGACAAAACTCGCTGCAACGATTAAAACCTGGCTATGAAGCCGAGTTTTTATTCCGCGCACTGCCAGGTAAGGTGTTTAAAGGTGAGGTAATCGACGTTCTTCCAGCGATTGGTGAAAGCCAGTTCCAGGCTCGTGGCTCACTTCTTGGAACAGAAGCTCTGCGCACCAGTGGCCGCGTATTTGTGACACTGAAGATCACTGATGACTTAACAGAGTACAATCTTCCGATGGGTACAGCGGTCGAAGTGGCGGTGTATTCCGATAAATTCACCCACGTTTCTATCATGAGGAAAGTATTGATTCGAATGAAGAGTTGGCAAAACTACCTCTACTTGGATCATTAATACGCGCATAAAACAGGCCTCAATCGAGGCCTGTTTTTTTGTCTCAACCTCTATCCTCATCTACGAAGCGACCAACAACGGTTAGCCATCTAGATAGTTGGCTTTCCAAGTCATTTATCAACAGGTATAATTCGCACCTTGCGCTCATAGGTGTACAAAAATCAATCAAATAAAGCACCTATAGCTACGTTCTTTAAAGAATTTATCACTGTTTCCTTGAACAGCAGACACAGACTATCGCTGTTCTGAAATAGGCATCACACTAAGGGTTATCTATGAATCTTTCTGCAAAAACCGTTGTCGTTATTGCAATTGGCGCTGCGCTGTATGGAATTGGCGGCTTACCGATGTTCGGTATTCCTGTTTTTGCCAATACAACACTTAAACCGGCAATGGCGGTATTGGCACTTTTCTCTGTTCTGTTTGGTCCAATTGTTGGCTTCTTAGTGGGTTTCATCGGTCACTGGGTGACGGATTTGTTTGCCGGCTGGGGCGTTTGGATCACTTGGGTGTTAGGTTCTGGCATCGTGGGACTTATTTTGGGTTTCTATCCTGCGCTAACCAAACACCGTCTACAAAACGGCCACTTCAACCACAAAGACTTCGCGCTGTTTGTCTTGCTCGCATTGGTTGGCAACGTGATCGGCTACGGCTGCTCGGCATTCCTTGACACCATTCTATACGCTGAACCATTCACCAAAGTTTTCACTCAGTTGACCATTATCGCTGCTGGTAACACAGTGTTAATTGCGGTTGTTGGCTACTTTATTCTCAAATCAGTCGCAAAACGCAACGCTCAAAGCCGCAACCTAACTGAGGCTTAATCATCAATGACTATTGAATTTTCTGACTTCTCTTTTAGATATGAGTCGCTGGACAAACCGACGCTTAAACATATCAATCTAAGGATAGAGAAAGGAGAGAAAATCGTCATTATCGGTCCAAGTGGTAGCGGAAAATCTACCCTTGGCCAATGCCTAAATGGGCTCATCCCCCATGCCATCAAAGGGGAAATAACGGGGCAATTGACCTTACACGGTCAGCAATGTGCCAAGCTCCAATTGCACCAAATCACCGAACAGGTCGGTACCGTCCTGCAAGATACTGACAGCCAGTTTGTTGGATTAAGTGTCGGTGAAGATATTGCATTTGCACTCGAAAACCAGCAAGTTTCTAATGTTGATATGTATCCAATTGTCAAATCAACCGCCCAAATGGTTGAATTGGAAACGATGCTTGACCGCTCGCCGCAAGACCTCTCCGGAGGGCAAAAACAGCGAGTTTCGTTAGCGGGCATTTTGGTGGACGACGTCGACACACTGCTATTTGATGAGCCACTAGCAGCGCTCGATCCAAAGACAGGTCGAAAAACAATTGAAATCATCGACCAGCTTCATCAAGAATCCGGCAAGACCATCATTATTATCGAGCACAGACTGGAAGACGTACTGCATCGCCCCGTTGACCGAATCATTCTGATGGAACAAGGGGAAATCATTGCCGATCTCACGCCTGATGAGATGCTTGCTTCACCATTGCTAGCTGAGCATGGGATTCGTGAACCTCTTTACTTATCTGCGTTAAAAAGCGCGGGGTGCACCATACACGCAACAGATAAGCCCGCGAGTCTAACCCACTACCCCATAGACCAGTGCCAATCTCAGTTTCTGCAATGGCGCAGTAACGTCGTTTCAGAGAATAACAAGAGCGACAAACTACTTGAAATTTCAAACCTCACCTACTCGTACGATGGCGAACGAAACGCACTGGAAGAGGTTAGTTTTTCTATTCGACGCGGTGAATTTGTCTCTATTTTAGGGAAAAATGGCTCGGGTAAGTCGACCATCACCAAATTGATCATGGGCGTGATTGCACCGGATGACGGAACCATTACATTTAATGGTGAAGCGCTGCAAGAACTCTCTATCTTCGAGCGCAGCCAAAAAATTGGTGTTGTCATGCAAAACCCTAATCATATGATCTCTCACCATATGATTTTCGATGAGATCGCTTTTGGTCTGAGAAATAAGGGGCTAAGCGAAGAGATAATCAAAGAAAAAGTGCTCTCAATTCTCGAGCTCTGCGGCTTAAGTAAGTACCGTAACTGGCCAATAGAAGCACTCAGCTACGGCCAGAAGAAGCGGGTCACTATTGCATCCATTTTGGCGTTAGAGCCAGAGCTTCTGATTCTAGACGAGCCCACTGCCGGCCAAGATTATCGCAACTACACCGCGATGCTTAACTTTATCCACAAACTCAATAGAGAGCTCGGGATAACGGTGATCATTATCTCTCATGATATGCATCTCGTTTTGGAGTACACGCAGCGATCCATTGTGATTTGTGATAGCAAGATGATTGCTGACGCCCCGATGACGCAAGTGTTTAGCCAACCGGAGTTACTCGATAAAGCGAACTTGACCACCACGAGCTTGTACGATCTGGCGGACAAGTTAGGCATCGATGACAAGAATGGGTTTATGCAGCACTTCATACAACTTGAGAATCACGTCGCATGAAAACGTCTAAAATGAAATTTGGTATCAGCTATGTCGATACCAAATCCCCTCTGCATGCGCTTAATGGCATTACTAAATTTGCACTCTTTATCGCTTGGGTAACCGTTGTATTAACAACCTTTGATCTCCGGCTGATTGGCCTCATGATTTTGATTGGACTAGGGTTATTAAAAATGACTCGAGTGCCACTCACCGTGTATAAACCGTTATTAATCGGAACGGCGAGCGTGCTGTCGCTCAATGCACTGTTTATGTTTTTGCTTGCGCCAAATCAGGGCTCCGAATATCTGGGCAGCACCACGCCATTGGTGACACTGCCTGGCCATTACTCATTAACGCAAGAAACCTTGTTCTATCTGATCACGGTCACTCTGAAGTACTTTAGTATGTTCCCAATTGCGTTGGTGTTTGTGTTTACCACGCACCCAACCGAGTTTGCCGCTAGCCTTAATCGTATTGGCGTACCTTACAAAATCGCCTACGCAGTCAGCCTGACACTACGCTACCTGCCAGAAGTGAAAAACGACTTCGTCAACATCATGCATGCTCAGCAAGCTCGCGGGCTAGATATTTCGAAAAATACGCCTTTGTTTCAGCGCTTGCAAAACGTATCAAAAATTTTGGGGCCGTTAATTTTCTCGAGCTTAGACCGAGCAGAAGAGATTTCAAACGCCATGACGTTAAGGGGATTTGGCCGCCACAACAAACGGACTTGGTACAGCTACCGCCCACTCCAGAAGCAAGATATCGCTTGGTTACTCGTGATTGGGATAAGCGTTGTCGCAGCCATTGCGAAACGAATCACCGACACCGAACTTTTCTGGTATCCACTCTGATAAAAGGGCCTGACCGCAGTCAGGCCCTTTCACTTTATGCAGGAGCCATTACGGTTTTCGTCCACACGAGCATCAATGTTGCTGCCGCCACTAGCCATACGAGTGTCGCCCCACCTAATGTGGGAATTAGAGACCATCGGTAACTCAAGTAATATACGGCGATTAGATAGCTCGCGTAAGGCAACAACGAGTAGAGACCAAAAAGCGCGGTTAACCTCAGCTCTTCCATATTGCGCTCGGAGCCGACAATAAAATGGGCGATCAAGGCAAACGTTGGAAATAGAGGCACAAGACCTGCGATGTAAAAGTTCTTACTTTTTGACAGCAGCGCAATCAACACGACTGCACCAGCGCCAAGCAAACTTTTGAAAAATAAAGAGACCATGGCGTGTCATGCTAGGTTGTTGAACAGTTCATCATCCGACATGTATTTATGCTTACTGCCCAAATTACGTAGATGCATAAACATAAAATCAGGAAAGCCAGGGGCGAGTAAGTCATTTGGCTCCCAAACAATACCGCCGACGAACACGTATCGACCTTGCTTTTCTTCGCTGTGCAGGCTGTTGTTGATCTCTGTTGAGAACTCTGGACGAACCCCTTCGATAACGCAGACGATCTGCCCTTTTGCAACACCAACAACGCGCTTGACTAGGTTAGCCTTAAAACCGCACTTCCAAGCCTGCCGAGTCGCCATTTCGAAACCGTGTTTACGAACGTTCTTGTGAATATTGACCACCAGATTCATCTCAACGCACCACCTATCAACCCGTAATTAATTCCAGATTAGAGAGCAACAGCAGATAAGGCGAGTGAAATGTTCCCAGTAATTCTCACTCGGTGAAAATAATCTTGTATTCACCACGAATACGCCGACGTAACTAGAATCAAAAATCCAACAAATGTCACACTTATAAAACAACACAAATATCTCATTGCATTATTATTTGAATAATGTCGCATAAATCTGTCGAATTTATCGATAACTTTAATAACTTTAATGACTCATAAAAATTCGACTCCACTAGAGTCTGAATTGAGAGGAAAACACAATGAAAGAAGTCGATTTTAGGACCATAGATCGCCTGTTCATCAAGATGTCAATCAATGATAAGTTCTGGGTGATACTTGGCCTGTTTCTCGTAACCGTTTCATTCCTAGCGGGAGGACGGTACTTGGATACGATCAATCAAGCAGAAACAAGCGAGGTACTAGCTGCCCAAGTTCGGTTGGATACTCTCGTTTCGACGTTGGAACAGAACCAGCTTACGACGGTTTCCGATATTTCGCGTGCAACGTCGCGTCAAGAGTCGAGTATCAGCAATGGCGTCATTTCGGTTTATCAAACCAGTCGAGACGGCAATCACTATGTATTGACTAGCCAAGTCAGCAATGCAGTTGCAGAAACAAAAACGCAAGCCCTTACCACCTTTTTACTTAGCTATTTATGGACTTTGCCGTTTGCTCTTTTCTGTTACTGGGTATCTACCTTTATTGGCGGCGCACTATGGGTGCTGTTCACGACAACTCAACGTATCGGAGAAGGCGACTTAACCTCTCGCTTAGGCTTTCATCCAGGAAGGGATGAGTTCGGTACCATTGGCTGTGCACTCGACAAAGCTATGGACACACTCAGTGACTTAGTCAACAACGTCAACCAAAACACTCAAACGCTGACAGACACCTCTGCCTCTTTCGAACAAGATATGAAGCAAAGCGAACAACAAGTCCGTAGCCAATACGCTTCACTGGACTCGGTTGCTACCGCAATGGAAGAGATGACAGCGTCTGCAAGAGAAGTATCCAACATATCTCGCCAATCCACCGAACAGACCGAAAATGATTCGAAACACATTGAAGGTAGCCATAAACGCGTTCTGTCAGCCATCAAAGAGATTGATACGCTCTCTCAGTACATCGCTCAAACAGAGAACTCAGTAACGAGCCTAAATGACAACACGACACAAATTAATGAAGTCATCACGACGATCAACTCCATTTCTGAACAGACCAACCTACTCGCGTTGAATGCAGCCATTGAAGCCGCACGGGCAGGAGAACAAGGTCGTGGCTTTGCCGTTGTCGCGGATGAGGTAAGAACGCTCGCAAGCCGCACTCAATCTGCCACCGTTGAAATCCAGTCCATGATTGAGAAGCTCCAGTCTGAAAGCCAAAACATTGCGACGATCACGTCTAAAACTGTCTCTCAGGCGCAAACAAGCAGCGATTTGATCGCCGCGATTGGTGAAGATGTTCAATCCATCGCACAGTCGGCGCAGTCATTGACAGAAATGAGTATTCAAATCTCAACCTCAGCGGAAGAACAAAGCGCAGTCGCCAATGATATCGCCGCAGAGTTGACCGACATCCGAACTCAGTCGAATGCCTTACGCACTGTGGCAGAGCAATCGTCTCACGGGATAGAGAACTTAACTGCCACAGCCATATCACTTTCGCAAATATTGAAACAGTACCGCACACAATAAACGAAAATCCCTGTCATACATGACAGGGATTTTTTTTTACCAATAGCGCTCATAAATGATCTGCCCACCTGTGGCTCGCCGATGTTTCTCGAGGCCAAAACTTTTCAACACCTCGACAGACTCTTTAATCATATCTGGGTTGCCGCACAGCATCACAAAGCTCTCTTCTGCGCTAAGAATAACACCCGCTTCCTTTTGCAGTGTTTGGTTGGAGAGCAACTGCGGTATACGCCCATACAAAGCGCTGTCCAACTGTTCACGCGAAACAACGGGGACATACTGCAAGCGGCCATCATATTGCTCAATCAATGTTTCTATTAAGTAACGATAAACCAAATCTTTTTCTTGGCGGACGGCATGAACAAGCACAATGTGCTCGCAACCCGGTCTGACGTTAATATCATCTAGCAGCGAAAGAAAGGGACCGATACCCGTACCAGTAGCAAGCAGCCATAGGTTTTGAGTGTTTTTTGGAATCGAGCTTAGAGTCAAATCGCCATACGCTTTGTTACTTACGTAAATGGTGTCTCCTTCTCTCAGTTGCTGCAGTAAAGGGGATAAAGATCCTTCAGGATTTGCAACAATCAAAAACTCCATCATGTCACTGCTGTTTAAAGGCGCGTTAACAATCGAGTAAGGCCGTGCTACCAGTTGTTCGTCTTGGTTTAGTAGTGCCAACTTTACGTATTGACCCGCTTGAAATCGAACAGAAGCACCACCGAGTCGTAAACTGAACAACGAGCTTGTCCATTCAGTACGACGTTCAACATGGGCTTGAGAAAAACCATCGAGTGCTGCCATCACAGTTCCTCCAATTGGTTAACTATTTTTTAACTTACGCCCTGTCGTCTTAGTTGTAAAATCCCTTGTCTATCAAGTTATTGTGGATCACATTTATTTAACAAATAGGCAACGTTAAAGGAATTAACCTCAAACTGTGATATTTAGCGTTCTACTCGGTTTGAGATATACTGCGCTCCATAAATCCACTCCATAACTAGATGTTTAATGAATAAGAGCTTACTCACCAACATTATTGCGTTAGCCCTACTTGCTGGAGGCTATCAAACTGATAATCAAATCGCCTTTTATGCGGGCCTTTTTGCTTTCTCAGGTGCCATTACTAACTGGTTAGCCATTCACATGCTGTTCGAAAAAGTACCGGGATTATATGGTTCGGGTGTGATTCCTGCGCGCTTTGAAGAGTTTAAAGCGGCCATCAAAAACTTGATGATGGAGCAGTTCTTTACCCAAGAGAATATAGATAAGTTTCTGAACAAAGAAATGGCTGGCGGTAAGTCGTTAAATCTTGAGCCTGTCATTGAAAAGATTGACTTCAACCCAACCTTCGACTCCCTTGTGGATGTGATCGCCAACTCTCAATTTGGTGGCATGATTGCTATGTTTGGCGGCGCCGAAGCACTCCAACCTCTAAAGCAACCTTTTGTCGAGAAAATGCAAGAGGCCATCGTCGACATGAGCCAGAGCGAGACGATTAAAGAAGCGCTAAAGGAGCAGTTTGAGGCACCCGCTATGATGGAAGAAATTCGCGGTAACGTTGAAAACATCATCGACCAACGCCTAAATGAACTAACGCCAAAATTGGTCAAAGAAATGGTGCAAAAGATGATCAAAGAACATCTTGGCTGGTTAGTGGTTTGGGGAGGTGTATTCGGCGGTGCGATTGGTGTCGTGTCATCCTTCATCGCATAATACTCTACACAGAAAAACAAAGGGAGGCTGGTGCCTCCCTTTTCATTCTTAGTGAATCAAAGCTTACTGATCAAATCCGCATTCACACCAAAGCTGGTTTTGTGCTCTTCTATTACAACTTCACTGCGCGTTTGAATAACGCCAGGTAAAGTGCCAAGCTTTTTCGACATAAAGTATTGATACGCCTTCATGTCTTTGACTCGAACTTTAATCATGGTATCGAAATCTCCAGACAACGAGTAACACTCTTCGATTTCAGGAATGTCAGACACCACATCTGCAAACTTTTCAAAGATAGAAAAACTGGTTTGATCAAGGCGGATATGGATGAACACTTGCACGTCTAAACCGAGCTTTTCAGGATTTAACTCAGCGTGGTAGCCTTTAATATAGCCTTCTTTTTCGAGACGTTTTACGCGGTCGGAGCAAGGAGAAGTGGTTAAGTTAACTTGCTTAGCTAACTCGACAATAGGTAGCCTGCCTTTGAGGTTTAAGGTACGTAGAATTTCACGATCAATTCTATCTAGGTCCATGTAACACTCTTATTATTGGTTATTATTCTGACCAATAATAAGCGAATAGCCCTCTACACACCTAGAGACAAATAGAATCTAAGCGTGATTTTGGTGATTAGGTCACTCACCCCAAAGTTTAGGCGGCTTTTACACCAGAAAAACCATCTGAGCTCACCACATCTGCTTGCGTGTTGCATACTCGACAAAAGCACTGCTTCTCCATCTTCATGTAGTGCGCACCTTGGAATACGGTTGCAAAAAAACAAGCCAGACTTTTTACCATTGATTGATGCTCTTCCTCACAACGCTTCATGACAATTTTATGCGCTGTCATTTTGTTGCAGCAATGGCAGTAAACCTGTGGCATTGGAACTCTCCCTGTATCTGGTGTGGTTATTGATAGTGGACATAGTTGTAAGGCCTTGGTTCCCTTTGCTCAAACTTTAGTGTGCAATTTGTGAAGCATGTTCAATTCCTGACCAACAAATAAAAAAGCCCCTGAAACTTTTCCGTTTCAGGGGCTTTTAACAGAGCAGTACGATTAGTCTAATTCGACTAGCTGTTTCTCAAATTTTGCGTGCTGCGCTTTCACTGATTCTTCAGGTTCACCTGTCAGCAAGCTCACTACCACAATGGAAATCGTCGAGAAAATAATGCCCGGTACAATTTCGTAAACATCAAACCAACCGCCACTCAGCTGCTTCCATACTACGATAGTAATACCACCAACCAGAATACCCGCCAACGCACCATTGCGGTTCATGCGAGCCCAGTACAAGCTTAGAATTAACGCAGGGCCGAATGCCGCACCAAAGCCAGCCCATGCATAAGACACAAGGCCAAGAACTGAGCTATCTGGCGTCATTGCTAGCACAAGAGCAACAATAGAAATACCAATTACCGCAATACGGCCAACCATCACGATCTCTTCAGATGAAGCATTTTGCTTGAACACTTGCTTGTAGAAGTCTTCAGCAAGCGCAGACGAAGAAACCAATAGTTGTGAATCGGCTGTACTCATTACCGCCGCCAGAATTGCCGCCAGAAGAATGCCGGCAATCACAGGGTGGAACAGCGAGTTAACCAAAAGCATGAAGATCTTCTCACCATCATCAACCGTTACACCGGAGTTGTTCACGTAGATTAGACCAACAATACCAACAAGCATCGCACCAAGCATAGACAGCGCAGTCCAAATAACGGCAATACGACGAGCCGTAGTTAAATCTTTATTTGAGCGAGTGGCTTTGAAACGCGCTAGAATGTGTGGCTGACCAAAGTAACCAAGACCCCATGCAACAAGCGAAATGATCGCAATGGCAGAAAGTGGCTCACCTTTTGAGTCATTCCATAGTGTCAATAGCTCTGGGTTGATGTTTTCTAGCTGACCACCAAGATCGCTAAATCCACCTTCCATGGCCGCGATCGGTACGATCATTAATGCTGCCGCCATCAAAAGGCCTTGCACCAAGTCCGTCCAAGATACCGCAAGGAAGCCACCAAACAAGGTGTACGACACAACACACACGGTGCCAATCACAACCGCCGTCGTGTAATCCAAACCAAATACAGTTTCAAACAACTTACCACCAGCTACCAAGCCAGAACTTGTGTAGAAAAGGAAGAACAGAAGAATGAAGAAAGCAGAAATTACTTGAATCATCTTTGATTTGTCGTTGAAGCGGCGCGACAAGAACTCTGGCAAGGTCAACGCATCGGTTGTAATCGAGTACGTGCGCAGGCGCTTGGCATTAATCAACCAGTTGAGCCATGTACCTACGAGTAGACCACCCGCTAGCCAAAACGCTTCAATACCCGCTGCGTACGCATACCCCGGAAGCCCCAATAGCAGCCAACCACTCATGTCTGACGCCCCTGCGGAAAGCGCCGCAGGCCAAGGGCCAAGTGAGCGTCCACCCAAGAAATAATCCGATGAGTTTTTCGTTCGTTGATACGCAATAACGCCTATTGCCAGCATCAAAATTAGATACGCAATAAACGTGGTCGTAATAGCAAAGCTATTTTCCATGTGATTTGTCCTCTTTTAAACGATCGCCTTCCCTAAACGCCCCAACCTGTAATTATCAAAATAGTCGTTGGGGCTATACACGGAAAAGGATTAGTGAGTGTCGCTACCAAGTTCTAGCAAGGTCGCGTTACCACCCACCGCTGTTATATTTATTGTGCGTGTGCGCTCGGTAATGAAACGCAACGAGAGATGTGGATCATGGGCAACGGGAGTTGCATCGAGATCCGTTTCAGAAACTAAGCCAACGATGGCTCCTTCACGTTTCGCAAGTTGACGGTTGATACTACGTTCAACTTCAACATCACCTACATAACCGACACTACGTACGTCAGACTCCAGCAGCTGATGATAGGCATCTAAAGAAGCAAACTGTACTAGGTTGGTAGGTAAAGAAGACTGCGTGTAAGCAGCTTCAAGGTCTTTGCAAAGCTCGGCATCATCACTACAAAAAATGACACTGTTGCCCGCAATAAGCGCCGCGGTCATTTGCGCAACCGCTGCGTTTTTTGCTGGTTGCGTCGCATCACCTTGGATGATCAAAGCGACACCACGTCCAGCAGTGTACAACTCGTTGGTTTCCCCAGTCGGGCCAATAAGTTGATGAGTTTCGGCAAGCAAAGTAGACGCTTGCTCGATGTGGAAAGAGACCACAGCCCCAAGCAACGCTTGGTTTTGCTGCAGCGATTGCTTAAAAGCAAGTAGGCACTCACTTTTTGAATCAAAATCGGTCAGATTCCAGTTTTCCCAAGCAGAAAAAGCATCAGAAAAACGAGTGACTTGATGAACCATAATTATTCTCCTGCCTGAACTTAAGAAAAGGTTGCTTGCGTGAAACGGAACAAGTAATGCGGACCACCCGCTTTTGGCCCCGTTCCTGACAACCCTTGGCCGCCGAATGGTTGAACACCAACAACAGCGCCAACTTGGTCACGGTTGATGTAGCAGTTACCCACTCGGGCGTGCTTCTCAATCCAGCGATAAGTCGTCTCGTTACGGCTGTGGATACCCATCGTCAAGCCAAATCCAGTGTGATTGATTTGCTCGACAACTTGCGTCAGCTCACTCGCTTTAAAGCGAACGATGTGCAAGATAGGACCAAATTGCTCTTCTTTCAAGCAAGAGATATCACGGATTTCAAAGGCACTCGGCGCGACAAAATCGCCATGCTCATGCTCTTCTGAAAGCGCTAGCTGAGCGACTTTCTTTTCCGTTGCTAGCATCAGTTCGATGTGCTTAGTCAACTTCGCTTTGGCCGTTGCGTCGATCACAGGGCCCACATCTGTAGAGTGAAGGTAAGGCTTACCGACCGAAAGTTCCTGCATCGCACCTTGGATTAGGGCAATAATGCGATCCGCAATGTCCTCTTGAACATACAGAACACGAAGAGCACTACAACGTTGACCTGCCGATGCAAACGCAGAGCGAATTACATCACGGACTACCTGCTCAGGCAGCGCCGTACTGTCGACGATCATCGCGTTCTGACCGCCAGTTTCAGCAATAAACGGAACTGGCGCCGCATCACGCTGGGCTAACGTTTGGTTAATGCGCTGAGCGGTTGCCGTTGAGCCAGTAAACGCCACACCAGCTATCGCAGGGTGAGAAGTAAGTGCAGAGCCAATTTCAGCACCGCGGCCCGTCAATAGCTGAACAGTGACCGCAGGGAATCCGGCTTCATGCATTAGCGCCACAGCGCGAGCGGCAATCAGACTCGTTTGTTCCGCAGGCTTGGCAACGACAGTATTACCCGCGACTAACGCGGCCGTCACTTGGCCAAGGAAAATAGCCAGAGGGAAGTTCCAAGGGCTGATGCAGACAAACACACCGCGTCCTTGACGTGAAACTTGGCGAGTTTCACCATCAAAGCCTGTAATAGATAATGCCGCCAACGCGTCGACCTGTTTCGCGTAGTAGCGACAGAAATCCACCGCCTCACGAACTTCGTCGATGCTGTCATGGATGGTTTTTCCTGCTTCCTGATGACAAAGTGCCACCAACTCCGCGAGATGTTCCTCAAGCAAATCCGCCAGCTTATCTAATTTTTCACCACGCTGTTGCGGCGACGTCGTTTGCCAAGCTTCAAATGCAGCTTGTGCTCCTTCAATCGCTTCGGAAACATGATCAAGGTTTGCAAAGGCAACCTGACCAACTTCAATTCGGCGATCGTAAGGTGCTTTGACAAGCTCTACATTGATGTTTTCCTTGATCATGCTTTCGGCATAATCGTGACCATTGATGACAGGAGCCGCCTGCCATTGCTTATCTAGGAAGCGCTCGACTTCCGCTTCAAACGGTTTCGCTTCACTCTCAATATCAACGTTGACGCCAATTGAGTTCTTGCGCTCAGGGAAAACTGCAGGGGGCAGTGGAATTTGCGTATTGTTCAGGGTATCGAATGCTTTTAGCATATCCACAGGGTGTTGCGTTAACGACTCGACAGGACATCTTGCATCCACAAGACGATGAACAAAGGAGCTGTTGGCACCGTTTTCTAGCAGTCGGCGAACCAAGTAAGGCAGTAAATCTTTGTGGCTGCCCACAGGTGCATAGATACGAACTGACTGCTGATAAGCTTCCATCGCATGGTTGTAGAGCGAATCGCCCATACCGTGTAAACGTTGGAACTCAAAATCTTTGTGTTTAGCCATAACCGCGATAGACGTTACTGTCTGAGCGTTGTGGCTAGCAAATTGTGGGAAAATATTGCCACGTACATTGTCGCTTAAAAGAAACTTAGCACAGGCTAAATACGCCACGTCGGTCGCTTCTTTACGCGTGTATACCGGATAGTTTGCGTAACCGGCTTGCTGTGACCATTTGATCTCACTATCCCAGTAGGCACCTTTCACTAGACGAAGTGGAATTTGATCGCCCTGCTCTTTCGCCAGTCCGTTTAACCAGACTAACACCGGTAATGCACGTTTTGAGTACGCTTGAACCACCAAGCCAAACTTACCCCAGCCTTTGACCAGTTCGCTGCGATACACTTTCTCGAACAGTTTAAGAGATAACTCCAAACGATCCGCTTCTTCTGCGTCAATCGTGATTGCGACATCTAGCTCAACCGCTCGGCTAAGGAGTTGTTGTAACGTATCGTACAACTCAGTGAGAACACGCTCTTCATTCGCGACTTCATAACGCGGGTGCAGCGCAGAGAGCTTAATTGATACCGAAGGCGCAGGGCTTGTTTCAAGGCCGTACTTGTCGCGACCAACGGCTTCGATGGCCATTAAGTAGTCTTTGAAGTACTTATTCGCATCAGCGGTCGTCAATGCCGCTTCACCGAGCATGTCGTATGAGTAGGTAAAACCTCGGTCGCGATTCGAACGTCCATTTTTCTGCGCTTCTGCAATGCTGCGACCAAGAACAAACTGATGTCCCATCACTTTCATGGCTTGATGCATAGCTTTGCGAATCACGGGCTCAGACATTTTGTTGACTAGGCGATTAACCGCACTTACCGGGCTTTGAGCTTCCCCCTCAGAAAGACCAACCACTTTACCGGTTAGCATCAAACCCCAAGTCGAGGCATTCACAAAGACCGAATCTGAATTCTTCAGGTGAGATTTCCAGTCCGCCACTGTCAGCTTGTCGCGAATCAACGCATCCGCCGTAGCCGCATCCGGAATACGCATTAAGGCTTCTGCCAGACACATCAACAAAATGCCTTCCTGAGTATCAAGGCTGTATTCAAGCAGCAGTGCGTCGATCATTTGAATCGACTTTTTATCAGCACGAATCGCTTCAATCAACTCAGTGGTTTTTTGGGTAATTTGCGCTTTCTCAGCGTCAGTTGGCATCGCCAAAGGCAACAGTTGTTCTAGCCATTGTGATTCGTCCACCATATAAAGTGGCGAGATCAGTGACCAAAGCTTCTCAAGCGGCTGCTCGACAAACTCAGTGTTCAACACATCAGTTGCTGTAAACATGCGTTTTCCTCAATCTCACACCTGACAATCGATCAGGTTTCCTACAATGGCATGCAGTGTATTTTGAGCGTGAGAGGAATACTTGTCAAAAACTCCGAGCTTTTTGCTAAAAACTCTGTTTTTTAACAAAACAAAAACAGAATCACACCAAATTAAGCAATATTATATTCGGTTTGTGCTTGCAGTTTTAACCAATTCTTTTCTTATAGGCTGAAGGTGAAATGCCTTGAAGACGAGAAAAAGTGTGCGTGAAGGTACTTTGTCCCGAGAACCCCGTAAGCTCTGCCACTTGCCCAAGTGATAGGTTACCTTGCGCAATAAGCTGTTTCGCCATATCAATGCGTTTGCTTAACACATACTGATGTGGCGTAATCCCCATTTGTTCTTTGAACAGATTGTGAAACTGACTTTCACCGAGGAAGACACTGCCCGCTAACTGAGCGACGCTGATTTTCTGGCTCAAATGCTGCTCGATGTAGCGGTCAATCGCATCGAGATCAAAACGGGACTCTTTTCGCAACGTTTCAAATGAAGACATGTGGCGATGCAGCAATGCAATTACCGTGTCATTGCAAGCACGGCTTAGCAGCAGATCCTCAGGACTGGACTGCATCTCTAGCACCAGCATCTGGATGAGCTTTTGAATCTGACCATCGAGTTGAAAGTAAGTGTCACGATCATTGAGTTCATTGAGCTTTTGAAGCATTAATGGGTCGTCATCACTCGCTATAGGCATATTGAGAACCAAGATATCGGATTGACCGACAACCCCGCCAAATGCATGCCCTGATCCGGAAGTCACCACGCAGCCTTGACCGGGGCCAACATAGTTACCCTGCCCATTGACTTCAAATTCCGCTTGTCCCTTTAGCCCTATCACAATCTGCGTGTAGCTATGGTCATGACACTCCATGTAAGAAGGGAGAGTCACCAATTCTGCCGGTTTAGGTGACAACTTATTGGCAGCATCGAGCGTGATGAGGGGTTTAGGAGGTAGATGCATAGAACACCACACAAATAGGACGGTCAGTAAGCAAATGGTATAACAAAATCGCGAAGATTCGAAATCCCTATCATCGAATACCAAATCAGGCGCATAAAGCCTTGCCGTTCTTTTCTTTGCAAATCGATGGCTTAGAAGAGAAATCAACAAAATTTTCCTCACGGGAAGAATGATCAAGTGCACATAATTTACGGTCAATGTGCCTTCTATCCATTAACTGATTTCCAGATTCGAATTTGCCACTTGAATATTTCTTTAATACTCACAGAATGGTTCGACGACTTTCCTGATTTTCTAGAAACTTGTGTTAGAATCGCAGGCTGAGTTTAGCCAAGAGTGCTAAAAAGGACGAATCGATATCTCTGAAAGGCAAACGTGCAAAGGAGTGTCAATTGTTTGTCTTAAACATCTATCTGTCCGCTGGCTGTGGTTGTCTATTCAACATTCACACCCCATAAAGCAGACTGAGTTTTGAGATTAGTGTATTAAACATTATATGTTGCAGGGACTTATGAACAAACGTCGCCTCCCAGCGCTTCTACTAGCGCTAACCCCTTTTTGGGTTTCGACTTCAACATTTGCGGAAGAATCTGCCCCGTCAGACCCTGTTGCCGCAATAGAAATCAAGATAAAGCAAAAAGAATCTGAACTTGATTCCGTGACCAATGAAGTCAGTGCGGAAACAGAACAGTTAAGACAGCTACAAAGTGAAAAAAATCGCTTGAAGCGTGCAGAGCAAGAGCTGATCGTGAAACGAGACCGCGCAAAAGCCGCTCTGGATACGCAATATACCCGATTGCTTGAAGACCCAGGTTTGGACTTAGCGTCGTACCAAAATGAGTACCGCCAATCATGGGCTGCGGTAAAAGAGACCCAGCAAGCACAGCTTGAGAATAGACAAGCGATCGTCGAGAGCGAAATGCGCGTAGCTTCTATCAATCAAAAACACGCCCGTTTGAAATCTGAATTTTCATACTTGAAAGAGCAAAAGGTAGACGCGCGTGTCAAACGTTTAGATCGTGAACTGCGTGACAGCAGTGTGCTTGAGACAAGTTACACAACAACCTGTTCGGCGACCATGACGTTGGGTGAGTGTTCAAACCAAGGTCAATACCTTACTAAGCAAAAAGCCGTAAAGATTTTCAAATCACAGCTGCTTGATGGTGTTACTGAGTCCCACACAGCGAAAGAAAACGCTAAAGATGTTCAGCTCAATGTCATCGTGCAAGAGTCTCAAGTGATCCGTTCAAGCTTTGAAGGCACGAATCAGTACTTTACCCAAATCCAAGCTCAGCTGCGCGCTCGCCCGGACAAGAGCACAGCGTGTAAGCTACTTAACGTCTCTACTCGATACTGCCTTAAAAACGCTAAGAAAAAGGATAAGAAAATCGACAAGAGTTGGGTAAACGTGACTGTTCGCTCTGACCAATACGACGATTCTGTGACCATCAACGGCATCAGTTACGGCAGCACACCAGTTGAAGTCGTCCTACCAAAAGGTCAGCACCAAGTGACTGTATCGAAGAACGGTTTCCAATCCTACAATCGGATCATTACCATCAACTCGAACGATACTGTGTGGGTGAAACTGCGTCCTAACGGATAATATTGAGTAAAAGACCAACACAATTCACAAAGATGAGTAAAAACGCCACTTTGATTCTCAGTTATCTAATGATAATTTGAGACCAAAGTGGCGTTTTCGTTTAGAATGAGCCAATTAACTTAATTTTTTGGATGTAGAAGAAAGACAATGCGATTCGGTTTCTCGACCCTTTTGCTAGCATTATCTCCGACCTTGATGGCGTCGTATGCTCAAGCACAAGAAACGCCAACATCATTGATGGAAATCGATGACCAGATTTTTACTAAACATTCGGAGTTAGTGACTTTTGAGCAGTTCAGGGATGGACAACAAGAGCTCGTTAATCAGCAACAGAGTGAAATAAAGCGCCTCAAGGCTGAAGCTGCGACTCTATCGGCAAAATTCGAGGATGCAAAAGTTAAACTCAAGCGCGACTACGAGCGCATGATTAATGATCCCAACATCGATATTGCCGCTTCTCAAGCCGCCTACCAAAATGCGTGGCAAAGTGTTAAAGACAATCAAGATCAAACGCTATCAGCGCAGCATCGTCTTACTGAGCTCGAAGCGGATCTTGTCACTAAGCAAGCAGAAATCAAAACCATCAAGCGTTTGATTGAAAACCTTGAAACCGCCAAATATCGCGCTCGTGCAGAACGCTTGGCGCAAGAGCTAAACCAACATAAAAAGATTTCCGTCAGTTTCACCAACCGCTGTGCTGACTCGATGACATTTGCTCAATGTGAAAGCCAAACCAAAGAACTGGCGCTGCAAAAAGCCGTCAAAGAGTTTCGCTTGTCACTATTAGAGAAACTTTCTGAGACCAATGTTGTAAAAGCTAACCTGCACAAAGCGTCTATCAACATCCACGTTCTCGATCATCAAACGCTTGAAAGCGGCTTCCAAGATGGAATGCGTTACAGGAGCTTGATGGACGTCGAAATGGAGTCTCGTCCAGATAAAAGTACCGCTTGCCGCCTACTTGATCTTGATAAGCAATACTGCCTATCTAAAGGGCAAAGCAATGGCAATAACGCGGCAGTACAACAGGAAGTGGCGTGGGTGAACGTGTCAGTTCGCTCAAACTTGTACGATGATAACGTCTTGATTGATGGTGTATCCTACGGTTCAACCCCCGTAGAGGTCATGCTACCTATTGGCGAACATACAATTTTAGTTGAGAAAGAAGGTTACTACCCATTCAGCAAAAGTGTTGAAGTGGGCTCTGATTTCGCAATTCGTGCTGAGCTAAAAGAGAGAACCAATCAACCGAGATCGGGAGACAAGTTTGCCGACTCTCTCGCCAATGACACCAAAGCTCCAGAGATGATTACCGTATTGAAAGGCCAATACCTTGTCGGTCAAAATGCAGCAGAGCGCGTTAACCTTGATCATGCTTTCGGTATCGGTGCAACGCCTGTTACTGTTAATCAGTTTAAGTTTTTTGTCGAACAAACCAACTATAAAACGGATGCGGAGCTGAAAAACACCTGTACTGCATTGATTGATGGCGAGGTAACGCCACTGTCAAAAAGCAGTTGGAAAAATCCTGGCTTTAAACAGTACCCGAACTCACCGGTGGTATGTGTTAGCCAGAATGACGCGAAATCCTATGCCAAGTGGCTAAGTAAACAGACGGGAGCCAAATATCGTCTGCCAACGGCACAAGAGTGGGAAATTGCAGCTCGAGCCGGAAGCCAAACCAAATACTGGTGGGGCAACACATTCGAAACCGGTAAGGCAAACACCGGCTGGAGTGGAACTCCTTGGTCTAATGTGAGTACTGCACCAGTCAGTGCATTCGCGCCAAACAAACTGGGTATGTACGATGCAGTGGGCAACGTATGGCAATGGACCAACGGCTCAAGTGGTATAGCCAAAGGTGGTGCATGGAACTTCTCACCTGAAATGGCCGCCGCCGATCAGCAGTTGATTCTTTCAACATTTACCGCATCTAACTACCTCGGCTTCCGAGTTGTGCGTGAATTAAACTAACGCACTTTACTCAAACACGAGTAAGGGGGGGATTTCCCCCCTTACTCGTGTTTGAGTAAAGGGGGGGATTTCCCCCCTTTTTTGTTCCCGCGTACTAAGTAAAATGTCTATAGAGTCAATCTAATGCCAAATCTGTGCTAGCGAAATATTCCGCCAATTACAGAAACGGTTTTTAGGTCGCTCGGTATCTATTGATACGTCTATTCCAGCTAATATTGGTAATAGAACCTCTTCTACACGTCGACAAGAGTCATCTTGTGTTTGCCAGTCACTCTGTGTCTGGCATTTTTTATTCCTTAGCAACAGGGCCTTAAGCTAGAATCTCAGGGTTGCTCTATGAGGTGCATATAAGAAGTGAGTCCGCATTTAGTCTCCTTATTTAATCAGTTACCCGGATACTGGGGATGCAAAGACCAGAACTCCGTGTTTGTTTACGCAAATCTTGCCTACGCTCAACTTGTCGGTTTGGAAAGTCCTGATCAGTGTATCGGTCTAAGCGATCATGAGATCCCCAGTCCAACATCACGCTGTGCGGAAGATTTTCGTAGCCAAGACATCTATGTAATGGAACATCGCACCAGTCTAAAGGTGCTCGATATCCATCCTTATCCGGATGGGCGGTGGCGAGCTCATATTTTTATCAAAACGCCTTGGTACAACGAACTGGGTGAAGTGCAAGGGTCGATATTTTATGGGCAAGATTTGTCAGACACGGCAATTTTGGAGGTCGGGCACTGGATATGTCGTGCAACGGGATTATCAGACGACTCAATGCTGTCGTTAAAGAGCCCGCAAACAGAGCTGCCTCTTAAACTTTCTCCTCGAGAATCAGAAGCACTGTTCTTGCTACTGTACGGGAAAAAGCCAAACTACATTGCAAAAGTGATGAACATTTCGATCAAAACGTTGGAAAGTCATGTCGCGCGGTTAAGAGCAAAGTTTGGCGCGCATACCAAAGCGCAATTAATCGACCTTGCCTTAGAAAGAGGGTTCGGCTCTCAAATACCGCATACTTTGTTGAGAAAACAGATTTCGGTGGCGCTCAATACAGAATACGCCGCATAAGCGGCGTATTTTCAATGCACTAAGGTGCTAAACGGTCAATGTGCCAAGTCTCAGCTTCTTTCGAGAAGAGGAATCGATCATGCAAGCGGTGTTCGCCTCCTTGCCAAAACTCTATCGACGTCGGTTTTATACGGAAACCACCCCAGAAACTCGGTACAGGAATCTCGCCTTTTTCAAATTTCTGCTTGAGCTCTAGAAACTTACCCTCAAGCACACCGCGTGCAGAGATACGGCTGCTTTGTTTACTGGCAATTGCCGCCAACTGGCTATCTTTTGGTCGCGACGAGAAGTATTTCATGTTTTCTACCACGGATAGCTTCTCGGCAACGCCTGTGATGTGAACCTGACGCTCCATTGGGTGCCATGGGAAATGAAGACTGACTTTCGCATTTACCTCTATTTGAGAAGCCTTACGACTGCCTAGGTTGGTGTAAAAGACAAACCCCTGCTCATCAACGTGTTTGAGCAAGACGATGCGCTGGAACGGTTGTCCAGATTCATCCACGGTTGCCACTGTCATGGCCGTCGGGTCAGTCAGCTTGGCCTCAATGGCTTGTTTTAACCATAAATCAAACTGCTGAACAGGATCGGCGAGCAGATCTTTTCTTCTAAGACCGCCTTTGGTGTATTCGCGGCGAATATCTTCAAGTTCCATCTTATCTCCTGACGAAATTTTTTGCCTGATTGTGAGCTCTAATTTAGGAGAACTCAAGCATGAAGCTCGATACAAACACTACACTTAATCATGCAATGTAAGAAAGAGAAATTGCATACTGAAAGGCGATTATGACAGCAAATTCTTAACATTTGCATCAGACAGTAATAAAATCAATAAAATAACCTAATTTTACAAGGATCACCAATGAGTAAGAGCGGTTACAATAAGCTTACTCCTGACGAGCTAGAGTATGTCGACGACAAAACAGCGGCACTGCTATTGAATACGCCTAACAGCGCTCGAATCATGCTTTGGATTATGGTGCTCTTTTTCGTACTTGCCGGTGTATGGGCATCTTGGGCTCAAATCGACAAAGTCACCGTTGGACAAGGCAAGGTCGTTCCCTCTTCACAAATCCAAGTGGTTCAAAACCTTGAGGGGGGGCTGATCAAAAACATCTTGGTCCAAGAGGGGCAAAAAGTCGAAAAAGGACAACAACTGCTGCTTATTGACGACACGCGTTTCCGCTCAGATTTCCGTGAGCGAGAGCAGCAAGTCGCCAACTTAACGGCCAGCGTTATGCAACTTTCTGCGTCGATTACCAGTGTGGCGATCAACGAAGACTTCGACAACAACACCTGGCAAAACAACGTCCTAATTAACTTCAACAAACTCGCTTTCCCACCACAACTATCTGAAACCAAGCCTGAACTCGTGGCACGTCAGCGTGCAGAGTATCGACAAGATCTCGACAAGTTGAGAAATCAGATCTCTGTTGTCGATCAGCAGGTGAAGCAGAAACAGCAAGACCTGATCGAGATCCAAGCACGCGTCCGTAACCTAAGAGACAGCTACAATTTCGCCAAAAAGGAGCTCGATATTACCAAGCCCCTAGCCGATGAAGGGGTTGTACCAAAAATTGAGCTGCTCAAGCTGCAAAGGCAAGTTAATGATACCCGACGTGAACTCACATCCAGTGAACTCAAAGTTCCTGTGCTAAGATCGGCCATTCGTGAAGCCATGCTTAGCCGTATCGATATCGCGCAAAAGTTCCGTTCAGAGCAACAAGAAAAGCTCAACCAAGCTCAAGATAAACTCTCTGCGATGACAGAGTCCGCTGTAGGGTTGGAAGATAGAGTCAACAGAACCATCGTTACCTCTCCAGTTACGGGCACGGTAAAAACTCTCTACATCAATACCGTTGGTGGGGTCATTCAACCGGGTATGGACATTGTCGAAATCGTACCGAGTGAAGATACCCTGCTCGTTGAGGCAAAGATTGCACCTCAAGATATCGCCTTCTTACGCCCCGAACTGCCCACTATTGTTAAGTTCAGCGCCTACGATTTCACCAAATATGGTGGTCTAGAGGGGACACTTGAACACATCAGTGCCGATACCACTACCGATGAAGAAGGCAACAGTTTCTACTTAGTACGAGTAAGAACCAAAGAGACAAGCCTAAACAAAGATGAAACTTTGCCAATTATTCCAGGCATGACCGCATCTGTAGATATCATCACTGGTAAACGCACGGTCATGGAGTATCTGCTAAAGCCAATCCTTGGTGCCAAAAACAATGCTTTGAAGGAGTGATGCATTATTCTATGTTCATGCCAATACAGATGCCCAAATCAAACGACAATAGTGCTTAAATGAAATATCTCTATTTAGCACTCCTGCTTTTGATTGCCTCAACTACATCGTTTGCTCTTAATACCCAAGAGCAACGTTGGGTTGAGGCTGTGCGCAACACGTATGGTGATCGCGCCGCTCGCCGAGTAGAAACATGGCGTAAAGAAATGGCAGCTTACCGCTCTCTCTCTGAACGACAGCAGCTTACCGAGGTAAATCGCTTTTTCAATCAGCTCAACTTTGTCAACGATGACCGCTTGTGGGGCAAAAACGACTACTGGGCAACGCCTCTCGAATTTCTTGGCAGTAACGCCGGCGATTGTGAAGATTTTACCATTGCGAAGTACTTCTCCTTACTCGAGTTAGGAGTCTCAGACAAGAAACTCCGTTTAGTGTACGTTAAAGCCATAGAGTTAAATCAGTTTCATATGGTTCTCGCTTATTACTCCAAGCCAAGCGCAGAACCGATTCTACTCGACAACATTGATCCAAAAATTAAGCGGGCGTCGAAGCGACGTGACCTGCTACCGATATACAGTTTTAACGGTAAAAACCTGTGGTTAATGAAGTCGAAACAAGGACAGTTAGCAGGGAAATCATCCAGATTGAGTTTATGGAATGATCTCCGTGCTCGCGAGAAATCGCTAAAACTAAACAAACCCATAGTCAATTATGATGAGTAGGCAATATGACGTTATATAAACAGCTTGTCGCGGGAATGATTGCTGTAATCTTGATGCTACTGATCTCGGTGTTTATCATCGAGTTTGATACCACTCGAGATAACCTAGTACAGCAACAACAGTCGGAAGTGAACAACACCATTAATACGGTCGGTTTGGCTCTCGCTCCCTACCTAGAAAAGCGAGACACCGTTGCTGTTGAATCGGTAATCAACGCACTGTTTGACGGCAGTAGCTATTCGGTCGTGCGACTGATCTTTCTCGATACTGGGGAAGAGATTCTGCGCTCGTACCCAATCAAACCCAACAATGTGCCTCAATGGTTCACTGACCTTCACCTGTTTGACAAAATCCACGATCGTCGTGTTGTCACCAGTGGCTGGATGCAATTGGCCGAAGTTGAAATTGTTAGCCATCCCGGAGAAGCCTATGCTCAGCTGTGGAAAGCATTCGAACGATTGGTGATTGCGTTTTGTATTATCATGCTGATTGGCCTGTTCTCGATTTCATTTATTCTTAAACGCGCGCTTAAGCCTCTCAATCTTATCGTAAACAAAATGGAGCAAGTGGCGCGCAATCAATTTGGCGACCCACTTCCCCGCCCTGCTACGCAAGACCTTATCTATGTTGTTGATGGCATCAACAGTATGTCTTCTCAGCTTGAAAAGTCCTTTAAAGCGCAAGCAAAAGAAGCGCAACAGCTTCGCGAAAGAGCCTATGTTGATCCAGTGTCAGGATTGGGTAACCGCGCCTTCTACATGAGCCAATTAAGCTCTTGGCTAAGCGAAGGCGGATTTGGTGGCGTTGCTATTCTTGAAGCGAGCTTCATTCGCGAGCTCTACGACGACAAAGGGTATGAATTTGGTGATGGTATGGTTCGTGAACTAGCTGACCACCTGAAAGTGTCGTTAACTTCACCAAATGTTACCTTAGCTCGTATCTCTACGGAGGAGTTCGGTTTCATCCTTCCGAACATGGACAACACCGAGCTGAAACTTATCGCTGACAGTATCGTTACCTACGTTCAAGACATCAACTCCGACCCTACTGGCATGGCAACATCGAGCATCGCGCTTGGCGTAGTCCACAATGAAACCTCGGTTAATACCAGTGAAGTGTTGACTATGCTCGATAACGCACTGGCAACTGCAAAAGCTAACCCTGAGATTTCTTACGGCTACATTTCTGCTGCCAATCACGACAACCTTATGGGCAAACAGCAATGGAAAACCTTGGTGGAAGAAGCGATCAACAACGATTGGTTCACCTTCCGCTTCCAAGCAGCCAATAATTCGTGGGGACAAACATTCCACCGCGAAGTGTTCTCGGCAATTGAAAAAGATGGCGAACGCTATAGCGCCAACCAATACTTGTTTGCACTAGAGCAGCTTAACGCTAGCCATGTGTTTGATGAATACGTAATCGAGTCCATGGTTAAACGCATCAAGGAAGGGGAAGTCTCTGAACCTGTCGCGATCAACATTGCTCAGACAAGTATCTCTCAACCAAGTTTCATTCGATGGGTAACCCAACTGCTCAACAAAAACAAAGCGTGTGCGGGTCTGCTTCATTTTGAGATTCCTGAAAACTGTTTTATCAACTCCCCACATCACACTGCACTATTTTGTAATGCGGTTCGTGCAGCGGGTGCGGATTTCGGTGTCGACAACTATGGACGAAATTTCCAATCACTCGATTACATCAATGAGTTCCGTCCTGCGTATGTGAAACTGGATTATCTTTACACGCATCACTTAGATGATGAGAAGCAGAAGTTCACCTTGACCTCTATTTCACGCACGGCTCACAACCTAGGTATCAAGACCATCGCTTCTCGTGTTGAAACTCAAACTCAGCTCGACTTCTTGTCTGAGCACTTTATTGAAGTCTTCCAAGGCTTCATTGTAGATAAATAGGAAAAAGGTATAGCATGCAGGATCCGCTATTAAATTCGCTTATCTACGTAAGCCGTTACTATGGCTTAGCGAATTCTCCGGAGGCATTGATCAATGGTTTGCCGTTGGCCGACGGAAAGCTCACTCCTTTTCTTTTCCCGCGCTCTGCTGAGCGTGCGGGCTTGGTAGCGAAAGAAAACAGAGCACCACTAAAAGACATATCACAACTGGTCTTGCCGGTCGTGTTGCTGCTTAAAAGTGGCGATGCTTGTGTTCTAAACAGCATCAATGACGACAAAAGTGAAGTTGAAATCGTTACCGGAGATTCAGGCTTAGTCCCTGTATCTATCAGTTGGAGCGACCTCGAAGAGCAATACATTGGTCGCTACTTCTTAGTCAAAAAACAGTTTCGCTATGACGAACGCTCTCCCGAAGTATTGGAAACCAAGAAAGGTCACTGGTTCTGGAGTACCATTTGGCAGTCGAAGCACATCTACCGTGACGTACTAATCGCGTCGATTCTGATCAACTTATTCGCGGTCGCGGCGCCGATGTTTACGCGCTTAGTCTACGATAAAGTGGTGCCAAACCTCGCTTTTGAAACACTTTGGGTATTAGCGAGCGGTATCTTTGTCATTTTCTTGTTTGACCTGTGCCTGAAGTTGATGCGCAGCTACTTTATTGATGTCGCGGGCAAGAAGTCCGACATACTGATCTCATCTAAGCTGTTTAGTAAAGTGATGGGGATTCGAATGGAAGCAAGGCCACCCTCAGTCGGTGCGTTTGCCCGTCACTTACAAGAATTTGAGTCCATTCGCGAGTTCTTTACTTCAGCGACGATTGGGTCCTTGATTGACCTCCCATTTGCATTACTCTTCTTGCTACTGATCTGGCTGATGGCTGGCAACCTAGTCCTCGTGCCTATCGTCGGCGTGTTGATTTTGGTGATTTACTCACTGCTAATCCAAGGACCATTACGTCATACCATCGAAGAAGGTTCGCGCTTGGCCTCGCAAAAATACGCTAACCTGATCGAGAGCCTTGCCGGACTCGAGACAGTAAAGCTGTTTGGCGCGCAAAGTCAGTTCCAGTTCCGTTGGGAAGAAGCGGTTGCTCATATGGCCAACTGGAACGTCAAAAGCAAAAGGATTACTGACGGTATCCAAAATACTGCGGGCTTTGTTCAGCAAGCTTCAAACGTTGGCATGATTATCCTTGGGGTTTATCTAATTGCAGAAGGCGAATTAACCATGGGTGGGCTAATTGCTGCCACCATGCTAAGTGGCCGTGCCATTGGTCCTATGGTTCAGTTGTCTCTGTTATCGACACGCTATAACCAAGCGAAATCCTCCATGTCGATCATTGAGCAAGTCATGAGCATGCCGGATGAACAAGAAGAAGGGAAACGCTACATCCATCGACCTATCGTCCACGGTAAAATTGAACTGGATAAAGTGACTTTCCACTACCCTGACTCTCCGGTCGCGTCGGTTAGAGACTTGAGCTTAACTATCCAGCCCGGAGAGAAAGTCGCGATTATCGGTCGCATTGGTTCAGGGAAAACCACCCTAGAACGCCTAATTATGGGTTTATACCAGCCGACGGAAGGGCACGTTCGTATCGACGACACCGATATCCAGCAATTGCACCACATTGATGTTCGACGCAACATCGGCTGTGTGCCACAAGATAGCCAGCTGTTTTACGGCTCTATCCGCGACAACATCACCCTAGGGCGACCTCTGGCCGATGATCGCGACGTAATGGACGCAGCGAATCGAGCGGGTGTTACCGTGTTCACCCAACAAGACCCTGCTGGTTTGGAGCGTCAGGTAGGTGAAGGCGGCATGCTATTGTCCGGAGGACAACGTCAAGCAGTGACCATTGCGCGTGCACTGCTAGGCCGTCCACCTGTACTTCTTATGGATGAACCAACCAGTGCCATGGACAACCGTTCAGAAATGCACATCAAACAGCAACTCGCTCAGCTTAAGCAAAGTGAGACGCTGATTTTGATCACTCACAAGACCTCTATGCTCGATGTCGTCGACCGAGTGATTGTGATGGAAAAAGGTTGCGTGATTGCTGATGGGCCAAAACATGAGGTACTAAACAACCTCAAACAAGGTAAGGTAAGAGCGGTCAACTAACCATTTCGAGAACTAAAAAAGCCATTCAGGTCACCCTGAATGGCTTTTTTGTTTTAGCTCGAATATCGATTAATTAGTGGAACAACTTGCTGGGCCAACTTCTTTCCATACTCCCCATTGACCAGACTTCGTTGGATCATCACCTTTAGTCCACCATTTCGCTTCCCACACTTTACCAGCCCAAGAAACTTGGTTGCCGCCAGTGTATACCGCAGATGCACTCCAGAGGTCGCTACAAAGGTCGCCACCTGTAACTTTCTTCGCCACAACGACAGTCGAAGAAGCCGAAGCGGTCGCTTTGCCATCGCTTACCGTTACCGTGAAAGCAAGTGATGTGTCTTGCGTGTACTCAGCAGCGACAAAGCTTACTGTTGCACCATCCACAGTTGCATTTAAACCTGCTGGTACATCCCAAGTGTAAGTCAGCTGATCGTTGTCTGCGTCACTTGAAGAAGAAGCGTCAACGACCACCACGTCACCCGCATTGACATTCGCAGGTGCAACAATCGCTGCCACTGGTGGTGTGTTGACAGGTGGTAGATCCTTAGCGTTGACAGTAACCGTCACGGTATCTGATGCTGTTGCACCTTCGTTGTCAGTGACCGTCAGTTTGAAGCTCAGAGTTTGTGTCTGTGTGACTTCATTGACTTCAAAGCTTGCCGCTGCACTGCTTGCGCCAACCAAGGTCACTGGCGTGCCGGACACTTGGCTCCACTGGTAGCTCGCGATAGTACCGTCAGAGTCTTTTGAAGCGCTGCCGTCAAGAGAAACAGTCGCAGGACCATCAACCGTAACATCAGCACCTGCATTGGCAACTGGTGCGCGGTTTACTGGCGTTGTTGTGCCGCCCGCTAACCCTTCATGCATCGCATTTAGGATATCGCCATTGTCAGCATCAATTTCCCAAGAGAAAAGACCAGCAAGGCCAAGAGAACGCACGTACGCGCCTTTTGCTTTCACTGAGCGATCATCGTCAAACGTGATCAACTCACCAGTAGAACGGTTCCACACCCAAGGCGCTTCTGCTTGCTCGTCATAGCCATATTCAAAGCCATTAACGCCCTGCTTGTTATCGCCAAGCATGAAGGTTTTCACGCCTTTGTAATCAATAACGCCATCTTCCCAAACGCCTTGCTCGGTAGACCCTTTCAGCTTACCTGTTGCAACACCTGTCATTGGGTCGGTTGGATCAGACAATGTATCTGGCGTCACGCCTTCCCAACCACGACCATACATAGCAGTGCCCAGTACGAGCTTGTTGGCTGGAACACCTTGCGCGAGTAGCAATTGAATACCGTTGTCAGAGGTGTAAGCAGGGCCTTTGTACGGTTCGCCATTTTCATCTAGGCCTGTTCCATCACACTGACCAGGGCGCATAAATGAACCACAGTACAACGCTGTTTGGTGACCCACTACGTTGTTCCAACCACCATAGAAGTCGTAGGTCATCGCGAAGATGTAATCCATGTATTGAATCGCTTCACCATAGTTCACGTCTTCAATCTTATCGTGACCAACACCGATTGCAGACGTCAATTCGTAAGTACGGCCAGTCTCTGCTTCAAGTTCATCAAGCATGACACGCAGCTCACGCATTAAGGCGATGTACGCAGGGCCATCGTTTACTGGATCACCTTTATCCGCCGCAGCACCGCCGCCACCAGGGAATTCCCAGTCAATGTCGACACCATCATAGAATTTCCACGTTTTCAGGAAGCGCTTCACTGACGCGATGAAAGTGTCACGATTTGCTTTGTCTACAAAGTCGTAGAATGGGTCTGACAGTGTCCAACCACCGATAGAAGGGATGATTTTCAGATCTGGATTACGCTGTTTCAGCGCCATCAACATTGCGTAGTTGCCCTTGATAGGCGAGCTGTATTCGTGACCGGCTTGCGGAAAGCTCTTTTGATAAGCAGCCCAAGGGTCATGGATGACCACTTCGTAATCTGCAACGCCCTGACACGCAGTTTGCAACGCGTTGAAGCTGTTGCCTCCAACAGATTTCACCGACTCGTTCGGACCACAAACAGGAATGAAGCCATAAAGAATATGAGTTAGGTTATCGGCTGGAATGTTGTCCACGGTGTACTTACGGCCATAGATACCCCACTCAACAAAGTAAGTACCCACAACGGTATTGGGATCGGTATTGTAGGTTTTATTGTTCGGGTCAACATTCATTGTCAGTGGTTTTAAGTGCGAACCATCCGTATCCGCGACCACAATTTCTGCTGGAGCACTTGCGCTACAACCAGTGGCATCACATGCTTCAATCGTCATCTGATAACGACCACCTTGGCCATAGGTAAAGTTTGCTGTGGTTTGGCTGCCAGTAATCGGGCCAGTCGCCACTTCAACGCCATCAAATAAGATCTTGTAAGTGTCACCTGTAGTACCACTCCACTGATTAAACTTAACGGTGATGTTCGCTTGCTCATTGTATTTCACCATCTGGTTGTAGCCAGAGGTGGTTTCCATTGCGAGTTCTATTTTAGAAAATTGTAGGTTGTTCGAGCCATATACGTCGACGCTTGGAGCGGCTGGTGCTGCAAGCGTGGCCCCAGAAAGTACCATCGCGATGCTAGCTGCACACAAAGTAATACGATTCATATCTATTTCTCTCATTCCTTGAAGTTCACTCTAAAGTCAGAGTTAAAGCTGTTCCTCTACAACTAACGAAGAACATCCACTTCAGTATTTAAGAGACTTTTTTTTAGTTGGAAAAAATAAAAGTGCTTTACGAGTCAAAGTCAAAATTCATAATCGTGTTAGCACTTTGTTACATCAGTAATTGGATACTGAGTCAGAATTTATAAACTCATTGAGTTGCAGAAGAAACCGTATGCTTATGAATAAAATGCAGAATCTGTCACTAGCTAAAGACATGGGATTAAAATAGAACACTGCCCCAGTGAAAATCGCTGAGGCAGTGTTTCGGGTCTGTTGACCTTTTGCGGTTAAATCAAAATAAGGGAACTATTTCGATTTGAAACGCGCGGTAAAGTGGCGCAATACCGGTGGCTCGTACTCAAATGTCAGCCCCTTTAGCTCGTGCGCACTCTCTTTCAACGCGATAATGGCGTCTGCGATGTAGTCCATATGGTCGTTAGTGTAAACACGTCTTGGGATTGTCAGGCGCATCAATTCTAATTCTGATGCTTTCTGCTCTCCGGTTGCCGGATCGCGACCTAACAACAAGGAGCCAATCTCGACAGCACGGACCCCAGCTTCCAAATAGAGTGCATTACATAACACTTGTGCGGGAAACTCGTGCGCAGGAATGTGGGGCAATATTTTCGCTGCATCAACAAACACGGCATGACCACCCGTAGGATATTGAATAGGGATCCCAGCTTCGCGTAGCCGCTCACCAAGGTATTGCACTTGGCTGATACGGTAATGCAGATAGTCTTCATCCGCCCCTTCGTACAAGCCTCTTGCTAATGCTTCCATGTCACGGCCAGCCATACCACCGTATGTCACGAAACCTTCCATCGGTACGCAACGTGTCTGCACTGCTTGAAATAGCTCTTTATGATCACGAATACAGCACATTCCGCCAATATTAACCATCGGATCTTTCTTCGCTGACATCGTCAGCATGTCGCCATATTGGTACATTTCTCGAATGATCTCTAGAATCGACTTGTCTTGGTAACCTTCTTCGCGTTGCTTAATGAAGTAAGCATTTTCACAGTAACGCGCGGAATCAATAACTACGGGGATGTCGTTCTTCACTGCAATCTCGTAGACCGCACGCATGTTTGCCATAGAGACTGGCTGACCACCCGAGCTGTTGCACGTCACGGTGGTGATAATCGCACAAATGTTTCGCGCCCCATGCTCTTCGATCGTCGCTTCCAGTTTTTGCAGATCAAAGTTACCCTTCCAGTCGTACGGCGTGGTGGTATCAAAGGCATGCTCATCAACCACATTGATTGCCTTACCCCCATTTAACTCAATATGTCCGGCAGTGGTGTCAAAGTGATAATTCGAGATAAATACAGGATCGGTGCCACCGCGAACCGTACGCATACGTTCAATGAGTGCTGGAAATAGAATTTGCTCAGCGCCGCGCCCTTGGTGGGCTGGAACCGTTAACTTGTAGCCAAAGAAATGCTCGACAGCTGCGCACAAGTTGTAATAGTTTCGGCTACCCGCATAAGACTCATCCCCCATCATGATGCCAGCCCACTGATTGTCACTCATGGCACCTGTGCCCGAATCGGTGAGCAGATCGATATACACATCATCACTTCGAAGTAAGAAAGGATTGAGACCGGCTTGGTTGAGCGCCTCGACCCGATCTTGATAAGTGGTCATTTTGATCGGCTCTACCATTTTGATGCGAAAAGGTTCTGGAATACGTTTCATTATAATTTCCTATAGATATAACTGGCCCTACAGAGGAATCTGTATCTGGCTAAATAAATAACTTTTTGAATGTGCGCGAAATGCGCGAGAGGAAATTACAGTGAGTCTGTTTCTTTGCTTTGTAGCGAGAGGCAGTAGTCTAAGTTATACCATGACGACAACACGTATCGGCTGTCGTGCATCCAAATGCAATTCATAGCGTTGTCCTTATCGTTGATGGCAAACTGACCAACAATATAGTCGCTTAATTTGCTCCTTTCCGTGAAATGCGACTCATTTTATAAAAATAGGGCACTCTCCGTCATGTTGCGGTCAAAATTCCCTTCATTGTTAGGGTTCTGATTGCATTCGCCTACTCAGGTTGGCAGAGTTAAGTCCACTCTGTTTTAACGGCGAAAATTATGAAAGTCCAAACCTCATTATTGGCGTTTGCCGCGCTGGGTTTAAGTACAAATGCACTGGCAGATGTTACGATTTCCATTCCAGATACAGTTGAAGTCCTTTTGGTCAATGAACAAAAGCCGCAACTGGATGGCGGTCTTTTCTCATCTCAAAAGACAGTGACCCTACCTGATGGCGAAAACCAAATTCTGTTCTTATACAAGCCTTACTTTACTCAAGGAAAGGATCGAATCATTGTTGAAAGTGATCCTATCGTTGCCAAGTTTGCGGCAAAAGAGAGTGAGCTTGTGTTCGACTTTCCAAGCTACCGAAACGTGCGCGAAGCAAAAGCAGAGATTAAATCTGCCGAATGGCAATTTAAGAACCAAAACGGTCAGGTAGTTGCCGTTCAGCAAGAGCAGCTGGCAAAGGAAGGTATGCAAATTGGGCGCAATTTCAAGCTTGAAATCGCCGAGTACAATCGACATGACGGCATCGCCTCATTGAACAAGTCGATCCCGATACCAACCAATGTCTCAATGGATGATTTGAAAGGTGAAAACACCGCAGAGCAGATGCTCCATTTTTGGTATCAAGAAGCCGATAAAGAAACGCAACAGCGCTTTAAACAGTTTCTTTTAGCTCAATAGATTACAGATCATGCACGGCGTGCTCACTGATGCGCCGTTGCTAGTTCATCGAGACCGGTAGAGATGTTATAACAGCGCCTCGCATGGTGTCGTAAGCAACCATAGACCTTTTCATCCAGTTGCCCCTTCTCCACCAGCTCGTTAAGGATACACATCGCTTTAGAGAGCATTAACCCTTTTCGATAAGGTCTCGATTGCGTCAGCGCCTGAAATACATCCGCGATTGCCACAATCCGGCTTGGTTGATCGAGTTGTTCGGCTGTCTTACCCATAGGGTATCCAGAGCCGTCAAGTCGTTCATGGTGGTTGGATGCCCAATCGATCACTTCTTGGCAATGAAACATTTTTATCAAAGCATGACGCGTGTCGGTCGCATGTCGACGGATACAAACATACTCCTCTTCGGTCAAGGCTTGCGGTTTATGCAAAATCGCGACTGGCGTTTTCAGCTTACCAATGTCATGGACGAGGCCGGCTAAGTACAACATTCGTTGAACGCGATGTGAGTAGCCAAGTTGCAGCCCAAGAAACTCCGTCAGTTTTGCCACGTTCCGCGAGTGCTCAAACGTAAATGAGCTTTTTGCATCTACAATCTGGGCAAACAGTTCGGCAACCGAAATGGTTTCTTCTAACGTCAGGTGGGTGGAAAAGAATGGAACGGCGTCAAAACGATAAGCTAAATTCTCGATGTAGCGCGAATCCATGGAGAACCAAAAGTCATCACTGTCGATCAGCTCAACCATGTGTTGAACATGATTGGCATCAAACATAGTCCATGCGTTGGCTAACAACTCTTGCGTAATCACCTCACGGCTAGATTGAGTCACATTGCCGTAGCTATCAGGACAATAGTTGGCATGCAGATAGTCAACTCTATCGGATATAAACAGCAGCGCGGCGAACTGCTTATCCTCCTCGGAAATGCCTTCTGTCTGCGCTAGCTCAGACCACCATGTATGGTGATAGAGGATTGGGACGGCTAAAGACTCCAAAGGTTTGCAAGCACGAAGGAGTTCATACCCTTTCACGCAATGAGAAATCGTGTCTTTGGGCACCAAGCTTTCTAGCAGTGCGCTTCTTTCCGTTGCTTCGGTAACGCCACAGTCATGAATCAAACCCAGTGAAAAGGCAATTTGAGCCTTTTCTTCACTCCAACCCATTCTTTGGGCACAGCGATACGCGATATAAGCCACTCGATGGCCGTGATGGATATCATCCACGCCAACCGCATCCAGCGCACAAGCCATTTCAAACAACACCTGACGTAAATCGACGCTTACGTGATCAAGTGACACTTCCATATTATTCCGCACCAACAAATTTCGTTGTTATTATTTTAGTGCCGAGAGAGTAAACTAAAGTGCCAGGCAAAAACCACATCAATATAACGGCTATTTACAATTATGTGATTTATATAACGTAACCCAATAATTTCGTGCCACACAAAAAGTCAATTATTTGAAGTAGTTATGGTCTTACCAGTGCGTTCCTGTTAGCTTGTTGTAACCACACTCTCTAGGAGATCTTATGTTTACCGTCCAGATCGACAATGAGTTGCAACTTGCACTCATACAGGAATCCTTCGCTCCTCGCTATGTAGAATTAGTATCCGAGCAAAAAGAATACCTATCCCAATGGCTTGCATGGCCAAAATTTTGTCATGCAGAACAAGACTTTAAGCTGTTTGCCCAGCGTATGCTGCATGATTATGCCGATGGTAAGTCCATGACCTGTGCCATCATCTACCAAGGTGAAATCGTGGGTAACTGTAGCTTCAACACCATTAACCATGACACTAAACGAGCAGAAGTCGGGTACTGGCTGTCTCAGCCTCATCAAGGCAAAGGCATTATTACCCGGGTGGTCACCAAGCTTATTGATATTGCATTCAATGAACTCAAGCTAGAGAAAGTCGAGCTATCCGCCGCAAAAGACAACCTCGCTAGCCGAGCAGTCGCAGAACGAGTCGGAATGACGCTTGAAGGTATTATCACTAATGCTGAAAAAGTGGGCGATCGCATTCTCGACCACGCCGTTTATGGGATTAAGAAGCAGCATAACTAAGTAGATTGGCTTGACCACCCGCACATAATTCTTCGCTATCTCATGTATTTACATTACTGAAGTGCTAGGATTGCGATTTTATAAACGAAGGAAGCGTAACGTGCCTTCAATCATTAAATTCGCCCTGATCGCCTTGGCCCTCTGCGCGGGGTTCTTCGCTGGTGATCTCTATCATTGGTATAAAAGCGAGGCCACTCGTCCATCTTTAGACGACTACTGCCTGCTTTCAACCAAACCGTGTAGCGAAAACGATATCACGGTGACGCTGGATCGAGATGTCAGCCAGCCTTTGATTCCAACCCAAATTCAAGTCGAATGGTCGTCTTCTGACAGTGATTCCCTACTGTTAACGCTCGAAGGTTATGAGATGGAGATGGGCATCACGCTATTCAAACTGAACAAAAAGCAGGACAACATCTATACCGGAGAGATCCTTCTCCCCGTCTGTACCTTGGAAGCCATGACCTGGGTTGGCCAGTTGTCAGATGGAAAGAGGCAAATTAACACGGCCATTAGGATGGAACGATGAGTAAAAATTGGACATTAATATTGATCACCGCGTTTGTATTGGGATTTGGACTAAAAAGTTACCTAGACAATCAACCAGAACACGCGGACGCTCAACCAAGCCAAATCGTGCTTTTTGGCGAAAATAACCAAGAAGTCAACATCTTCGATACCAGCGACTCACGTATCCGTGTGGTCTATTTTGGTTTCACTCGCTGCCCTGATGTGTGCCCTACCTCTTTGGCGATGCTAGCCGGCGCACTCAATCAAGTCGATGAAGCAACCAAACAGAAGTTTCGTCCGATGTTCATTTCGCTGGATCCAGAGCGCGATGCCGCCGCAGACTCTTACAAATACGCGCAGTATTTCCACCCTATGATAGAAGGGCTATCCGCGCCGCTTGACGTAACCACACCACTGGCTCACCGATACGGGGTGATTTTTAGAAAGACCGAGCTAGAAAACTCAGAATTGAAATACACCCTTGATCATAGTTCCTATTTTTATTTCCTAAAACCAGATGGCACACTCATAACAAAAGTGCCACATACGCTAACACCGGCACCATTGGTAGAAGCGTTTGAATCCATCACATTAGAAGGACAATAGCCATGAAGTTGAAATCACTGCTTCTTGCAACCTTGGCACTGAGCCCCCTTGCCCAAGCGAACATGGATATCATGACTCATCATGCTTACGCGAGAGCGACACCACCGAATGCCGCCACCAGCGCAGTGTTCGCCGAAATAATGAACCGCAGTGAAAACGACAGAGTCATTGTTTCAGCGTCCACCGAAGCAGCGGGCAAGGTGGAACTGCATGATGTGATTAAAGAGGGCGATGTGATGAAAATGCGCCAAATTGAGTCGATCACCGTTCCTGCAAATGGAAAAGTTGAGTTGAAACCCGGCAGCTTACACATCATGTTGTTTGACCTAACCCAACCGTTAGTGGAAGGGGAAGCGATTGACGTTCAAATCACTTTCGCCAATGGTCAAAAACAGACCTTCAATGCCCCTATCAAAAAAGTGATGAGTGGTATGAAGCATCATCATTAAACTGATTTCTTTGTGACCAAGCCAAAAGGAGCATTGCGCTCCTTTTTTGTTACTCATAAAAACAATAACACAACACAAAATTCACACTTACTGGTTAATCTTAATTTTTCCTGCTAATTTTCAATTAAATCTAGACACAATATTTCAACACGCTAGTATGTCCTGCTCAGTTTGAGATAACTGAAATTACTATAAATCTATAAATTTATTCATTGCAGGGATAACTATGCAACACAACTCACTTATTGCCCGTTTCGCTCGTGGCAATCTGGTTTTGCAAATCCTAGCCGGTATCATTCTTGGTGTTGGTCTAGCGACAATTGCTCCAGAGTCAGCGAAAGATGCGGGATTACTTGGAAGCCTCTTTGTCGGTGCACTAAAAGCAGTCGCACCTATTCTTGTGTTTATTCTGGTCGCCGCTTCAATTGCCAACCAGAAGAAAAACCAACACACCTACATGCGCCCAATCGTGGTTCTTTACCTTTTCGGTACACTAACAGCGGCATTGACTGCTGTCGTACTTAGCTTCTTGTTCCCGACTACGTTAACGCTTGTTTCTGGTGCCGAAGGTACAACACCACCACAAGGTATTGCGGAAGTGATGCATACTTTGCTGTTCAAGTTGGTGGATAACCCAGTTAACGCCCTAATGAGTGCGAACTACATCGGTATCCTTGCTTGGGCAGTTGGCCTAGGTTTGGCACTGCATCATGCATCAGCAACCACTAAAGCGGTGTTTGAAGATCTTAGCCACGGCGTTTCACAAATCGTTCGTTTCATCATTCGCCTAGCGCCATTCGGTATCTTTGGCCTTGTTGCATCAACACTGGCAACAACGGGCTTTGAAGCGCTTGCTGGCTACGCACACCTGCTTGCAGTTCTGTTAGGTTCAATGGCGATCATTGCGCTTGTGGTTAACCCAATCATCGTGTTCGTAAAAACCGGCGAAAACCCATACCCATTGGTGCTGCAATGTCTACGTGAAAGTGGCGTCACGGCCTTCTTTACTCGTTCAAGTGCAGCAAACATTCCGGTCAACATGGCGCTGTGTGAAAAGCTAAAGCTGGATGAAGACACGTACTCGGTTTCTATTCCGCTAGGTGCAACCATCAACATGGCGGGCGCGGCAATTACGATTACAACGCTAACGCTTGCTGCAGTACACACTATGGGTATTGAGATTGACCTGCTTACCGCTCTATTGCTGAGCTTGGTTGCAGCTGTATCCGCTTGTGGTGCTTCAGGTGTGGCAGGTGGCTCGTTGCTGCTAATCCCGCTGGCATGTGGCCTGTTTGGCATTCCAAATGAGATTGCGATGCAAGTGGTTGCGGTAGGCTTTATTATCGGTGTTGTTCAAGACTCAGCAGAAACCGCGCTCAACAGTTCGACAGATGTGGTGTTCACCGCTGCGGTATGCAAGTCGAAACAGAAACAAGCAAAATCATAAATCAAAAAAATGGCCTCTAGTTAAGAGGCCATTTTTATTTCTTACCATGGCCTAATTCTTATCCATTGGAGACTGGCTGAAATCCACTCTCGCCGGTTTATCTTCAATCACCGCTTCCACACACTCTCCCGTTGGCGCTTCAACCTTTAATAACTCTGGCGCTTGCTCTGCTTCTGTAGGCGTTTGCTCTAACAACGGAATGTTGCGCTTGTACAGTTTGTTTAGCGCTTTGATGATTGAGTGCTTGCCGACTTTATTCTCGCGAATTTTTTTCATCATCGGCTTACTTAGCCCTTGGAGCCCAACCACGGTATCGACCCCGATATTGAGCGCGACTCTGTCCCGCAGTGATTTGGCTCGCTCGTAGCCAAGTTGACTCGCTAAGAAGAGCCATATGTATGCGATGGCGTTACCATTGGGTTTGTAATCCATCCACACTTCCCCTGCCGCATACATCGCTTCTAAGTAGCCTTTCTCTGCGGCTCGCTCTAGCCAATAACAGCCTTTGGCGTGATCTGGCTCGACGCCAATCCCCTTGATATAGCTGAGTCCGAGCTTCATGCGCCCTTCATTGCTACGCAGCTTCGCCGCGCGGCGGTAATACTCTATCGACATTGCAGGATCTGGGTTGCCATTGTTGTCCGACACATGCCAGTCGCCGAGAAAGATTAACGCATCAATATGATTATGAGAGGCAGCCGCTTCCATGACTTGAATCGCCTTGTATTGGTCCGGCTCTGTGCCTCGACCATGGAACAGCGCCACGCCCATTTCGAACTTATGTTGTAAGCTCCCTTCAGATGCCGCTATGCAAACTTTCCAGAACTTAGATTGCTCTCTGAGAATGACGTCTTGCTGCATTTTGGCACTTAAGCGAATAATCCCATACATGCCTGTCACATTGTCCAACTTTGCCGCTTTGGTATACCAATATAAGGCTTCTTTCGGTTTGGTTCGCTCAGCTTCTTTCGCCAAAAATAAGATCGTCGGAATGTGACCACCTTCCGCCTTATAAATGCGATCTTCGCGCTCCTGTTTGCGATTTTTCTCCATAGCTTTGCGATAAGCGATCTCTCGCTCTTTTCGTTCTTGTTCTAAACGCTTTTTGCGTACCGACAATGCCAGCATCCACAAGAACATGCAGAGTAATAGCAACCCCGTGATACCTATCGCAATACCTATAATATTCATTCAGATTTCTTTGTTTTTCTTCAACATTTGGTTATCGGCTGTCTGCCCAATAAATTGAGCGCTAACATCATACCCTATTTTGTATGCATATCACTTAAAGCTAGTCTATTGGCGAACATTTAGCGGTCGTATTGCCTTTATCATCATTGAAGCATCAAAAATTAACGGTGTGAATTAATGCTCTCCTACCTCGAAATCAAGCTGCTAAACTCAATAACGACAACGTTTAACCGTGCAAAACTTAATCGCAAATCAAATTAATCAAGAAAATTTGACCGAAAACAATAGAAGATCGCAAAAACTTATTTTATAATGCGAATTAATGTTTCAGAGCATCATAAATTCTAATACTTAGGGGCAAAAAATGAGACTTATCCCGTTAAACCAAGCAGCACAAGTAGGTAAGTGGGCAGCAGCGCACATCGTTAAACGCATTAACGACTTCAAACCAACTGCAGAACGTCCTTTCGTTCTTGGCCTACCAACTGGTGGTACTCCTCTTGCAACTTACAAAGCACTTATCGAGCTACACAAAGCTGGTGAAGTAAGCTTCAAACACGTTGTAACATTTAACATGGATGAGTACATCGGCATCCCTGCTGATCACCCAGAGTCTTACCGCTCTTTCATGTACAACAACTTCTTCAATCACATTGATATCCAAGAAGAGAACATCAACCTTCTTGATGGCAACGCTGACGACAACGAAGCTGAGTGCAAACGCTACGAAGATAAAATCAAATCTTACGGCCGCATCAACCTATTTATGGGCGGTGTAGGCAACGATGGTCACATTGCGTTCAATGAGCCAGCGTCTTCTCTGTCTTCACGTACTCGTATCAAAACGTTGACTGAAGATACTCGCATCGCTAACTCACGCTTCTTCGATGGCGACATCAACCAAGTTCCTAAATACGCACTGACTATCGGTGTAGGTACTCTGCTTGATTCTGAAGAGATCATGATCCTAGTAACAGGTCACAACAAAGCGCTTGCTCTTGAAGCAGCGGTTGAAGGCAGCGTAAACCACCTATGGACGGTTTCTGCACTGCAACTGCACCCGAAATCAGTCATCGTATGTGACGAACCTGCAACGCAAGAGCTAAAAGTGAAAACAGTTAAGTACTTCACTGAGCTAGAAGCAAAAAACATCGAAGGTTTCTAAATTCTTAGAACGCCAGAATTAAAAATCCGAGCCCTTATGGCTCGGATTTTTTATTTTTACTCGAAGAATGCATTCAGCATCAGCTTTCTGGCATTTCAGAACTGCCCTGATGAGGAGACGACGCACTCCAATGCTCATTCGGATCAAACGCCTCATCGCACAAATCGATAGAGTAGCCCATTTCCAAGACTTCTTTTATGGTTAGGTTATCGGCAACTTGGGTCACCTCACCTTTTTCATTACGTAGTTCCATAGTTCACCTTCCCAGTGTGTTGACCACATAGTCGATCACTACTTCGAGTATAGATGACATCGCACAATTATGGCTGCTGCTTAGTCGGTGCGAGCGCAATTTCACGCACACACACGTTTTGAGGTTGGTTGTAGGCAAACTCAACGGCTCTCGCAATATCATCCGCCGCAAGCACACCTCCCATCTCCTGTTTCCAATCGTCATAGCCCGCTTTGATGTCTTGCGACGTGGTATGAGAAAGCAACTCCGTTTCTACCGCGCCTGGTGCAATAGTTGTAACACGGACATTGGAAGCGGCCACTTCCTCACGAACATTTTCTGAAATCGCATGAACGGCAAACTTAGTACCGCAATAAGCCGCATGGTTTGGGAAGGTTTTTTTACCCGCAATCGAGCTGATGTTAATGATGGTACCACTATTGCGCGCCATCATAGGTGCCAACACCGCCTGCATACCATTGAGCAATCCGATCACGTTAACGTCGAACATCTGTTTCCATTCGTTGGCCTCTTGGCTATCGATTTGGCCAAGAAGCATCACGCCCGCATTATTGACCAGTCCATCGACCGGACCAAATTGCTGCTCAGCTTTGGCAATCGCTGCTTCAAACGTAGTTTTGTCTGTCACATCGACTTTTTCACACAATGTATTTGGAAGATTGAGTTCAACCAAACGCTCAACACGACGAGCAAGTAGAAGAAGAGGATGTCCAGCCTCGCTGAGTCGACGCGCAATAGCTTCACCAATACCCGAACTCGCGCCTGTAATTACGATAAGTTTTTTCATTGTCTATCTCTCACCTGTTCAACATTGCAGCTCAGTTTGGCTGCGATGGCGATATAGTAAAAAAATCCGGTTTGTTGATATATACGCCTACAGTTGAAACACTGTTGCTATGGTGCAACAATAAACGCCTGTACAGGAGGGCCGTGATGCTCAACCAAATCAATCTTGCCGATATTCGATCTTTCGTCCTTATTGCCCAATTAGGAAACTTTACCAAAGCGGCCGAGGCGCTGAACGTCTCTCGCTCTCATGTCTCACGCCAGATCAGTCAACTGGAAAAACAGATGGGGGTTACCCTGCTCATCAGAACCACGCGGACGCTGAAACTAACCGACGCAGGAAGGCTCTTCTACCAACAGTGCGCTCACGCGCTGGGCACGATTGATCAAGCCTTGAGCGCTGCGACTGAAGACACAGAAACTCTTCAAGGCATGATAAAAGTGAATGCGGTTGGTGGTTACTTAGGTGAAGAGCTTGTAGCGGATTTGATTTCAGAGTTCATGATCAGCCATCCGAACGTGACGGTCAGTCTCGAGTTTAGCAGCCATCGCGTTGACCTCATTGAAGATGAATTTGATATCGCGTTTCGAATGGGGCAACTTGAAGATGCAGGATTTGTGGCACGCAAACTGATGACCGTCGAGATGGGCACATTAGCAAGCCCGAGCTACTTAGCAAGTTCGCCACCGCCTGAACACCCGAACCAACTTCGCCACCACCAATGTTTAACAGGGTCAGTCACGCGTTGGAGCTTTGAACACCCGAGCACAAAGCAAGTCATGGATGTGAATATTAATGGCCACCTAAAGTGCAAAAATGGCAGGGTGCTGGTTAAGGGGGCATTAAAAGATCATGGCATTATTCGTGTTCCTCTTATCTATTGCCAAGAAGAGTTGAAGCAGGGGGCACTCAAAGAAGTATTCCAAGATTGGCGCGTGCCCAGCGTTGAATTCTCTATGATTTATCCCAAAGACCGCTACCAACCCAAGCGGCTCAAATTGTTTATTAGCTTTGCAAGAGAGTACTTCCAAAGACAAAACGAAAGGATGAAGGACAATGCTGCTCTCTAACGGCGAGAGCAGCAAAAGGAAGATTAACGAATAAACAACTTAGCCAACGCGCTCTGAGCGAGCTTTCGATATTTTAGTATCAGGCGGCTTCTTGGTAACCAGCTTGGCGTCATCAATACAGTTTTGGCTTTAGAAAACGTCATAAAACCTTCAATACCGTGATAATGACCAAGACCAGACTCTCCAATTCCACCAAATGGAGCATCTTCGGCGGCAACATGCAGCAAGGTATCATTGATAGCGACGCCGCCACTGTGCGTATGCTCGATAACTTGACGTTGGAGCACTTTATCATCGGACATCAAATACAGAGCAAGAGGTCTTGGCTTCGAGTTGATGTAGGCAAACACCTCATTAAGATGTTGATAGCCAATCACTGGCAAAATCGGACCAAAAATCTCTTGATTCATCACCAGCATCTCTTCCGTTGTTCCGGTGATTAAGTGCGGCAACATTCTCCGCCCAGATACCTCTACCCCGTCAATGGTATGGATGCCCGCCCCTTTGGTTTTTGCATCCTCTAGCAGCTGAGTTAACCGTTGGTACTGCGCATCATTGATGATCTGAGTGACCGAATCCGCGCCTTTTTTGTCTATATAAAGCGACTTATACCGTTCTAAATAGAGGCGAATGAACGCAAGCTCTTTCCCCTTTGGCACTAGCACATAGTCGGGTGCGACGCATATCTGGCCAGCATTGACCGATTTACCTAACATGACAGCGTCGACGGCGCGGCGAAGCTCGATCTTATCGTCGACAATCGTCGGGGACTTTCCACCAAGCTCTAGCGTGACAGGGGTGAGATTTTTTGCCGCGGCCTGAGCAACAAGGCGGCCAACAGGAGTCGAACCCGTAAAGAGAAGATGATCAAAAGGCAATTGAGAGAAGTGACTGGCAATATCGGCTTCGCCTTCCACTGAGTAAATCTGCTTATCTAACTCTCCAAAAATTTCGCTCAGCACTTGGTTTGTATGAGGAGTATGCTCGCTGAGCTTCACCATCACTCGGTTTCCTGCCGAAATAGCGGTGACAATCGGCGCAATGCTCAAAACAATCGGAAAGTTCCACGGTACAATCACGCCCACTACGCCCAGAGGTTGGTACTCAACACTGACTGAAGATGGCGTTAGCAATAAACCCGCAGAGCGACGACTGGGCTTCATCCACTTTTTAAGGTGCTTAATGGTATAGTTGATGTGCGAAACCGCTGGCAATATGTCGCAGATAACGCTGTCAAACTGGCTGCGAAAACCGTAATCCTCACTGAGCGCATCCGCCAAAACTTGCTGCTTCGCCAACAGCGCACTTTTTAGCAACTTGAGCTGTTCAACTCGTGATTGATAATCAGGGTAAGGTTGAGCGTTGTAGCATGCACTCACTTCGTGAAAGAGCAGCTTAAGATCATGCTCCGATTTGATGTGCTCTTTTTGCCAACGATTCAGGTCAACCACTCTTTCCATAACTTAGCCAATACTTGTAGATAATCTCGGCATAATCTTAGTCACAAATCCCCTGAAAGTCTCGCCTGCTTGGCTCTAGAGTGAGTGCTCTATCTCATTGTTTAACATTTATGCGCATCGTAAGTTGAAAAGAGCACTGGTTGATATGGTCGTGGGGGTGTCAGGAGCATATTGCCAACCAGTGCCCGAGGTGTGGCAAACCACAGAGCCAGTTTGCCGAAAAAACAGGACAACTAAAACTCAGCAATAAAAACAAATTCCTTCCTATTTTTGCCCTATATGCCCACCAAATAGCGAAATCTCGGCTTAAAAGCGCTAATATGAGGAACAAACAAATGCTTTCGCCTTCACCCTATCTGGAGATTATTGTGTCTGACCTCACGCTACTTCGCTACTACACGCGTCTGGTGCCATTGGGCATAAACGAAGAGATCAAAACGTCCTTGCCTGAAGTGGCAGATGCCATGTTTACCAGCACGCGTCATGCACGTAACTTGTTGCAAGATATGCAAAAAATCGGATGGTTAACTTGGTCTCCAAAGGTCGGTCGAAACCAACGTTCCACGCTTTGTTTGGCTTACTCTCTTAGCGATCTCAAAGTCCAACTTGCGACCTTGCGTATCCAAGAAGGGAAGTATGAAAAAGCACTCAGTCTATTAGACGGCGACCAACAAGCCTTTGGTCGACTACTGCAAAGCACCTCGGGGGCGACAGTACGCGAAGGACAGCTGCATATTCAGCTTACTTACAAACGACCTTTCGAACGCCTCGTTCCTCACCATCTGCAACGTTCGAGCGAACGCTACTTGCTAAGGCAAATCTATTGCTGTTTGGTATCCAGTGGGGCCGACGGGGAACTTCAGCCTGAGCTTGCACACCATTGGCATTATGACCAAGCAAGGCGCGAATGGACCTTCTATCTGCGACCTGGTCTCACCTTCCACAACGGTGCTCCGATTGACGCGAGCAGTATTGCAACCTTGTTCAACCAGCTTAAAACATTGGAACATTACCAAAGTGAAATGTCGCACCTTATCGAGGCAACCGCGCCACTTAGCAACAAGGTGGTATTTAAGTTAGCCATACAAGACAAGGGATTTGGCGGTCTAATCTCTGGGGTGAAGTATGGCATCCAGCCACCCGCGCAGTTGGAAAAAACGGATTCAAAGCTCGTCACTGGCAGTGGCGCATTTGCGGTGGTTGAGCACTCTGGCGAACGTCTGCGCTTGGAAGCCTTTGATCACTACTATGCGTGCCGAGCGTTGACCGACCAAGTCACCATTTGGCAGTTGGATGAAAAAGAAATGGTCAACAAGCAGATTGAAACCAATCAGCCAGAAGCGCGCGACCAAGGCTGTAACTATTATCTCTCTCACGCTGTGGAGCCAAAAGCGCAAGTAGCCAGCCAACAATCGCGAGTGGAAGATGGCTGTCTGTTTGTTCTTTTTAACCAACAATCTCCATCGACGCTGAGTGATAAACAACGTCGGTATCTATCCAGTTTTATCCGTCCCGAAATAATCTTAAAGCAGCTCGAGCAAACCAATACGCTGTTTGGCTGTGAAATTGCCTCTAACCTCTTGCCCATGTGGCACAAAATCGTCAGACCAGACGCGCCCAAAGTGACGCTTCCAGAGCATATTTCCATTGCAGTATACGACTACACGGCCCTTAAAAACTGTGCATTAGCACTTCAATCCATACTGGAGAAACAAGGAACGCACGTTAGCGTCAACACCTACTCATTTCGTGAAATCAATCAGTTGGCTATGGAAGGAAAGCTCAACGAATCGCTTATTCTGACCAACATTAACCTGGACGACAATCGGCACGCGTCCGCCTTCAACAGCTTGTATCACAATCCGGTATTACAAAGCTGTATTGGTCATGAATCTAAGGTTTGGCTAACTCAGGCTTTAAGCGATTTGCGAGCACAAACACCTCTGCCAGACTACTTAGACGCTCTTGAGCCCATCGCCTCAGCCTTAATCAATCAATACTGGCTAACGCCGCTGTTTCATCATCGACAAACGTTGCGCTTTCATGGTGTGCTCAAGGACGTAGAACTCACTAACTGGGGCTGGCCTGACATTAAGAATGTCTGGTCCGCAGATTAATCATTTGAGCTCGAACTAACAAAGTTGACATGCCGATCTAACCCCAGCTTTCACTAAGCAATAAAAGTAAATTCAACCGCTTATTTGTGAAATAGATCATGAAATTATTGAATCCAAAGCCCAAAATCGACAAATTTTAATTTGAACTCTAATCATTAGATCTCTATTTTTATAAGGCATTCATTAAAAAGGGAAATTATGATGAGAGTAACAACGGCTGCATTGTTAGTAATGAGCGCAACCGCTCTAAATGCGCAGGCTAGCGAATGTGGCAAAGTGACCATCGCGGACATGAACTGGAACTCAGCGACGGTTATTGCCAACATTGACCGCTTTATTCTTGAGCATGGGTACGGCTGTGACGCTGAACTTATTCCTGGCGATACTATGCCGACAGGCACCTCGATGATTGAAAAAGGCCAACCTGATGTGGCCCCAGAATTGTGGAGTAATAGCCTAAAAGATGCGCTCGACAAGGGGGTAGCAGATAAGCGCTTACGCTATGCTGGTAAATCTCTGGTCGATGGTGGTGAAGAAGGTTTTTGGGTTCCAGCAGCACTGGTTGAAAAGTACCCTGAGATTGCCACCATTGAAGGGGTGAAAAAACACGCAAAATTGTTTGAGCACCCAGAAGACCCCGATAAATCCGCTTTTTACAGCTGTCCAGCCGGTTGGAACTGTCAAATCAGTGCGGGTAACCTGTTCAACGCAATGGAGTTAGACAAAGCCGGATTTGCGATTGTCGATCCAGGTTCGAGCGCGGGTCTTTCAGGCGCTATCGCGAAAGCGAATGAGCGCGGAGAAGCATGGTTTGGTTATTACTGGGCACCTACTGCTGTATTGGGCAAATACGACATGGTGAAAGTTGACTTTGGCAGCGGTGTCGATGAAGAAGAATTCGTTAACTGTACCACTCAAAGCGAGTGTGCAAATCCAAAACCAACCATGTACCCACCTTCACCGGTTCATACCATTACCACTGAAGAGTTCGCAACGCGCGCGCCACAAGCCTATGACTACTTCAGTAAACGTGGCTTTACCAACGCAGACATGAACCGCCTGCTCGCATGGATGGAAGATAACCAAGCCGACGGCGAAGAAGCGATGTTCCATTTCCTAGAGGACTATCCGCAAATTTGGCAAGCTTGGGTCTCTCCTGAAGTCGCAAACAAAATCAAACAAGCTCTTTAATCCTGCTAGCCATTCAACGCTAAACTAAAGATGTACTCCTCACCCTACTCATCAACAGGGTGAGGAGAAGAAAAGGAATTTATAGATGTCTAACGAAAACTGGTTCAGTAGCTTTCCAGAAATGGATCGCTCCGATCTGAGGGCTATCCGCAAAACACTCGATGGTGCATATCGCGACTTTTCTCGCGAATATGGCGATATGATCGAATCCTTCTTTGATCCTCTGCTCTCGTTCCTAGTTTGGTTCGAAAAACTGCTTATTTCGACACCTTGGGTCATTACACTCGCGGTGTTTACGGCGCTCGTTTACTTTGCGAGTCGCTCATGGAAACTGGGTGTCGGTTGCCTAGTTTCTCTCTTGCTCATTGGTTATTTCGGCATGTGGGATGACACAATGCGCACGCTAAGCATCATTACTGTCTGTACTATGCTCTCCATTGTGCTTGGAATCCCCATTGGCATTGCCATGGCACGATCCAACCGTGTCCAATCGACGGTGACACCGATGCTCGACATTATGCAAACCATGCCGGCGTTTGTTTACCTGATCCCCGTGGTCATGCTACTAGGTATCGGTAAAATTCCCGGTCTCATCGCGGTCGTCATTTACGCCATCCCGCCCGTCATTCGACTCACCAATCTGGGTATTCGTCTAGTCGACAAAGAGGTATTAGAGGCATCGACGGCGTTTGGTGCCAACGCCAAGCAGAGACTGTTTGGTGTCCAGCTGCCGCTTGCCATGCCAACGATAATGGCAGGTATCAACCAAACCATCATGATGGCACTTTCCATGGTCGTGATTGCGTCGATGATAGGCGTAAAAGGACTGGGGCAACCCGTTCTAAAATCCATTACTAACCAATACTTTACTCTTGGCCTTCTTAATGGTTTTGCCATTGTTGCATTGGCCATCCTATTTGACCGCGCGTCGCAAGCGTACGCCAAACGAACTCAGGCTCACTTAGGAGATCTAAAACATGACTAAGCCTCTTATCGAAATCAGTGGTCTGTACAAGGTGTTTGGTCCAAAACCCGCTTCGGTCATGGAGCGGGTGAAACGCGGTGACAGTAAAGACCAAGTTTTGGCTGATACTGGCCATACCGTAGGTCTCAAAGAGATCGACTTAAAAATCAACAAAGGTGAAATTTTCGTCATCATGGGGCTTTCAGGCTCAGGCAAGTCGACGCTCATTCGCCACTTCAATCGCCTTATCGACCCAACCGAAGGCAAAATTCTGGTGGAAGGCACCGACGTCATGCAGCTCAACCAAAAAGATCTTGAGCAATTTCGTCGCAAAAAGATGTCGATGGTGTTTCAGCGCTTTGGTCTTCTCCCGCACAGAACCGTTGTTGACAACGTCGCCTATGGGCTAGAGATTCAAGGACTCTCGAAACAAGAGAGAACAGACAAAGCATTTCAGTGGCTCGATACCGTGGGTCTAAAAGGGTATGAAAACCAATACCCTTCGCAGCTATCTGGCGGACAGCAGCAACGGGTTGGCCTAGCGCGTGCCCTGTGTACCGATGCAGAAATCCTACTGATGGATGAAGCCTTCTCTGCGTTGGATCCCCTTATTCGCAGTGAAATGCAGGATCAATTGATCGAGCTGCAAGAAAAGCTGCACAAAACCATCGTGTTCATTACTCACGATCTCGATGAGGCGCTACGCCTTGGAGACCGAATTGCGATTTTGAAAGATGGCTTACTCGTACAGCAAGGCACGCCAGATGAAATCTTGCTTAACCCAGCGGATGATTACGTTGAAGCTTTCGTCAAAGACGTGAACCGCGCGCGTGCATTGACGGTTGAAACGGTGATGAATCCTCCAGCGTCACGAATCACGGCAAACACGATTCAAGAAGCCATCGCGCAGATGAAAGGCATCAAACAAGATTACGCCTATCATGTGACCGACGAAGGCTATCAAGGCGTTTTGACCAAAGAGGGACTACTCGATGCTGCCAAGCAAACCTCTACAGAAGAGATCGGCGACGAAATATACGAAGAAGTACCTGCCATTTCGCCAGACTCAGCGATTGAAGAAGTCTTAATGGAAAGTATTTCAAGCGATTATTCGCTCCCCGTCGTGGACGATGAAGGAAATCTTCAAGGCGAGTTGGAACGCAGTGCTGTTGCGGAAATATTTGCCGATAACGTGGAAGGAGAAAATCGCCCCGACCCAAAGCTCCATAAGGCTTCGTAGGCCGATTTTTAAAACATAACACCCGATAAAAAACGCTGGTCTCGCCAGCGTTTTTTATTAGTACTCAATGCAACGACAGGCATGAATTAGAGTCAATTTCGTGATCAAACTTTAGTTTAATTGCTATTTCTGTTAACCTTGTCGCGATTTTTTGTTTCGAACTCTAACTATTTGCGAGGATAAATGAGTAGTACTAAGGATAGGTATAGCATCGAAAACACTGATTACACTGTGGGTCAGGACAACGTCCAGAAATGGGGATTTGACGTTCACAACCCTGTGTTTGGTGCCAGTGCCGGATTAATCATCCTCTTTTTAATTGCCTTGCTGGTTGTGGATCCTGCAACAGCGAAAGCCTCTCTTGATGGTATCAAATGGCAAATCATCGGAAGTTTTGACAACCTCTTCATGTGGTCTGGGAACTTGTTCCTCATTTTCTGTATTGGCTTAGCGTTATCTCCCTACGGCAAAATTCGTATCGGTGGTGTAGAAGCCAAACCGGAGCACTCCAATTTGTCGTGGATTGCGATGCTGTTCGCCGCTGGCATGGGTATCGGTCTTATGTTTTGGGGCGTG